>DASVCO010000207.1:0-26673 GCA_036381575.1 Caryophanales bacterium | reverse complement strand
GAACCTGTTCTGGGCTCTGGCTTATAATTCAGCCGGAGTCCCGATTGCCGCAATTGGTTTGCTGGCTCCATGGGTGGCCGGCGCTGCGATGGCATTCAGTTCGGTATCCGTTGTTTCCAATGCATTGCGTTTGAAGCGTGTGCGTATTTAACTTTATTCAGCCTTCTGCTGAATAAAGTTAAACTGTTGTTAAGTTTTGCTTGAACCGTGACAGTTTTCCGGCAACCGTTCCATCATAAACACGGTTCCCGATTCGAATCAGCACACCGCCGATGATTTCACGATCAACTTTTTCTTCAAGTTGTATCTTTTTATCAATCGCTTTGCCGAATTGCTCAGCCAATCGCTTCTTTTCTTCATCTGATAACGGAACAGCAGTGGTGACCGTTGCTTTGACGATTCCCCTCGCTTCATTGGCGGCCGCCGAATACTCCTTTGCCATATCGGCAAGTTCGTTCTCGCGGTGTTGATCCACCAAAACCTTCAGGAAATTCGCAACCTCACTAGTGACAGTTCCGGCGAAGGTCTCGACCAACTTCTTCTTTGCCTCCGCATCAAGGCGCGGATTCAAGAAAACCTTCTCGGCCTTTTCATCTTTGAACGCCTGAACCACAGCATTCAAGTCTTCTTCAACCTGGTCGATCTTGCCGTGTTCTTCAGCTACTTCAAACAGCGCCCGGGCGTAACGTTTCGTTACCGCTTCGCTCATAGACGATCTCCTGCCTGTTCCAGAAACTTGTCAATTTCCTTCGTCTGTTGCTCTTTATCCAATTCTTTTTCGATAATTTTCGACGCTAGCATGACAGACAACTCTGCGGTCTGCTCCCGTAAAGAAGCCACTGCTTTCTCGCGCTCACGCACAATTTCCGCGCGGGCTTCTTCCAATGTACGCTCCGATTGCGCCTTGGCTTCAGCCAAGATCTTATCGCCTTGAGTTTCCGCTTGCTTCTTCGCGTTCTCGACAATCTGATAAGCCTCGTCACGGGCTTTCTCGAGCGCTTCTTTCTGTTCCTTCACCGCTTTCTCCGCTCTTTCGCGGGCTTTCTCAGCGGCGCCAATTTCATGTTCAATATGTTCCTGGCGTTGCCTGAACATCTCCTTAATCGGTTTAATCGCGAACTTGCCGACGATCAACAGTAAGACGATGAAGATAAACGCCTGAAAAATCATTGTTCCAAATTCAAGACGTACAGCCCCGAAATCCAACATACGTAAGTCCACTCCCTTCGGAGAAATCTCCTACATAAGGAAGGCGGTAGGTACAACCGTGTCCCCCGCCTGCTTTAAGTCATTCGTGCTTATATATTCGTGAACAGGATAAATCCGAACACGACTGCGATGATTGGCAGCGCCTCAACAAGACCGATACCCAAGAACATCAGACCCATTAAGCTTCCGCGTGCTTCCGGCTGGCGAGCCGTTCCTTCAATTGTACGGCTGACAACAAGACCGTTTCCAATACCCGCACCGATGGCGGCCAATCCAAATACAATACCTACAGCTACTGCAAAATCCATGAAGATTCCCTCCTCTTTAATATAAAAGCGTTTCTTCCTTTAATGTTCTTCGCCCAGATGGTCAGAAATGTAAACCATGCTCAGGGCAGTAAAGATAAATGCCTGGATACCCGCGATAAACAGGGAATACCCGAGCCAGGCCAGCAACGGTAAACTTGCGGCCCAAAAACTCATACCTAGCAAAAACAAGATCAACACTTCTCCGGCGAAAATGTTCCCGAATAACCGCAACGGCAGCGTCAACGGCTTAATCAAAAACTCCTCCATGATTCCCAAGAAGGGGCCGAGAAAAGGATTCGGGTGAGTGTAACGTTTGAGATAGTTCTTGACACCCCTTTTCAAACCGAGATAGTGGGAGTATAATAAAACCACTAAAGCAAGAGAAAAGGTGACACTGGCTGTTGCCGTCGGAGATTTCCACCAGGTGACGTGTGCTTCACCGCCATGATGGCTGAGGACCTCCTGTGTGATGCCCAATGCCGGAACAGGTTCCTCGTAAACGGTCAGGCCCATGAAAAACAATTCCAATATGTTCGCAATCAAGATGTAGAGAAATAATGTAAACGTGAGCGTAATGAATTGCGGCCCAGCTTGTTTGCCCATGAATTGTTCGGCAAATCCCTTGATGAAGTCATAGATCCACTCAACGAGGTTTTGCATCCCTTTCGGCACACCGGCTGTCAGTTTCCTTGTCCCGAGCCAGATCAGGAAAAATACAAGAATAGCCGTCACAACCGACATAATCATAACCGGGAGATTAAAGACAAACCCCGCAATTTCAAAGGTTACTGGAAACTCATCCAATTTAATTCACCCCTTTCTTTGGTCGGGTTCGATTTATTCAATTTTTTTAAGCCTGTTGTTGCTGATAAAAGCATGGATTAAGGAAAATAACGGTACGGCGAAAAGGCCGATGAGAACACCTGTGAATGAGAACAATAACGGGAATTTATAGGCCAGATAGGCCGCGAATACAGAGAGCGCCATGCGGGAGACCATTCCGGTCCCGAAGGATTTCCTTCCACCGCCGGCCGCGGCAAATGCTGTAATCTGTTTCGTTTTCAGCCATGTAATACTGCCGTTCACCAGACTTGTAACCATCCCCAGCATTAGCCCTTGCAGAAAGAGATTGTAAGGAGTCACAAACCATAGAAGACAGACACCCGCCAGTGCGAAACATGTCGATCGAAAGACTTTTTTTGAATAATCGGCAAACTCTTTCATCATCTAGTCTCCCAGAAAAGGTTTGACTAATCGATAAACGCCGTAAATTCCAGTGGCCAACCCCAGAAGGACGCCAATCAGCAAAAAAAATGGGCTTGTATCGAAATAATCGTCAGCGGTTTTTCCAAGCCAGAATCCTGCAAACGTCGATACGGCCATGTTCACTCCAATTGCTCCAACAAGCATATAGGCTTTCCACGGATTGTCGTTTTTCGACATGCGCCCCTCCTTCACATTATTTCCAACTTAGGAATACTCATGCGTTTTATCCCTGTACATCTTAACGAAAGCACGGTTCCTTTGTCAACTGAAACTCTCGGGGCAAATCGACCCATTTTTTGGGTCGGGACTTCGCTTATGAAACCCTTTTCTTTTCCCCTCTATCTTACGTAATTTTTTCGCGGATTCCTACACCATTTCCAATGAATTTGTGTCATTATTGTGACTGAGGAAAATCCTGTGTTAATCAGGATTGGGCTGCATCATTAAAGGCATCAAAAAAAGCAGGAATGTTATTCCTGCCTGCAAGAGGTATCGCCTATTTCCACCTTCCCCATTCCGCCATATCGCTCATAACTTGAATGAAAGCTTGAAGCATCTCGACGGATTGGAAAATCATAAACGGAGCCACAAGAAAAATCAGGATCCCTTCGCCGATCCATTTCCATACCAAAATTCGCTCACCTTCTTCTCCGGTTTTTATCATTCTATTCCGGAGAGAGGCTATAAATTCAAGATTCGCCTGCGGTAATTGCGCCCATATTTTTACCGGGCTTGCCCGAACCCATTCCAGGCCTCGAAAAGCGCTGCTTGTTTTTATTAGATAGGTTTGATGGGACGATGCGATCTTCGTCGACATCCCTCATTCTGTCGAAAGCCGGATAAAATCCATTATTTGGTTCCGTATAAACGGTCGCCCGCATCTCCAAGGCCTGGTACAATGTAGCCCTTCTCATTAAGCTTTTCATCAAGAGCTGCTGTAAAAATGTCGATGTCGGGGTGATCGTTCTGAACTTTCTCGACTCCTTCCGGGGCGGCGATAATGTTCATCAATTTAATGTTTTTCGCACCACGGTTTTTCAATGAGGTAATGGCCGCAGACGCTGATCCTCCTGTAGCCAGCATCGGGTCGACAACAATTAACTCCCGTTCCTCAATGTCGGAGGGTAATTTCACATAGTACTCTACAGGCTGCAAGGTTTCAGGATCGCGATACAATCCAACGTGGCCGACTTTTGCGGTGGGGATCAGCCCCAAAATGCCGTCAACCATACCAAGTCCGGCTCTGAGAATCGGGATGACACCGAGTTTTTTTCCAGATAATACATTGGACTTCGCCGTGGCTACGGGGGTCTCAATTGTGACCTCTTCGATCGGCAACTCACGGGTAATCTCAAAGGCCATCAGTTTAGCGACTTCATCGACCAGTTCACGAAATTCTTTCGTGCCGGTGTTTTTGTTCCTTATGTACGTCAATTTATGTTGGATAAGCGGGTGATGAAATTCGTATACTTTTCCCATTTGGATCCTTCCCTTCGATTGCTTGTCTCCGAAAATTCTACAGAAAAAATCCCCCGACTTCAAGTTTATGAAGCCAGGGGATTCACTCAAGTTCTTACCTCATTTATTTGCGGTACACCCGAGTGATGAATATATTCCGTTAACTCGGTCGTCATTTCATAACGCATGAACGGGGTAATCAAATAAATCCCGTTAAAGTACTTTGTAGCAGTATCAAGCAGCGACTTGGCAATTCGGATGCCTTCCCTCGCAGATTTTTCACGGTCTCCCTCACACTGTGCCATCCTCGACCTGATTTCTTCGGATAGCTTAATACCCGGCACCTCGTTATGAAGAAACTCGGCATTCCGTGAACTCACTAGAGGCATAATTCCGATATAGATTGGTTCGGAAATATGTTTCGTAGCCTCGTAAACATCAATAATCTGCTGTTCCGAGAAAATCGGCTGCGTTAAGAAAAAGTCGGCGCCGGCTGCAATTTTCTTTTCCATACGGCGAACAGCCTTATCAAGATGATGAACGTTCGGATTGAAAGCGGCACCGATTGAAAAAGAGGTTTTCACTCCCAAAGGTTTTCCGGAATAAGAAATCCCTTCATTAAATTGTTTACACAAGTGAATCAAATCAAATGAAGAACAGTCATACACCGATGACGCTCCGGGGAAATCACCGACCTTGGTCGGGTCACCGGTAATCGCCAAAATCTGATCCACTCCCAGTGTATGCAGTCCCATCAAATGAGACTGCAAGCCAATTAAATTTCTGTCCCGGCAGGATATATGAACTAGAGGACGGAGATTAAATTGACTCTTGACCGCCGAGGCAGTCGCAATGTTAGAGATTCTTGGCGAAGCAAGAGAATTATCCGCCATTGTCAAAGCGTCTATCCCCGCCTTTTTCAAGGCTTTTGCCCCTTCAAGAAAACGATCGATCTTTAACTTTTTCGGGGGATCGAGTTCTACGATAACCGATTTCTTCTCTCTGGCGATTTCATGCAGCCCCGATTCACTTTGCCGTATATTTTCAGCAACATTGACCGGAGTTTCGGATTTTCGCACCTGTTTTTCTTGAACCGGCTGCAAGTCGGCCGTACTTCTGGCCATAGCTTCGATCAGTTCCGGGTTGGTTCCGCAGCAACCGCCGATCAGCCGCACTCCCTGGCTGTGAAAAGCCCGTGCACTTTCTCCGAAGTAGTCCGGATTTGCGTTGTAAACCAATTTACCGCCAACATATTCAGGCAAGCTGGCATTCGGGTATGCCGACAGATAGGCATGCCCCGGGATCGGAACTTCCTCCAACGCTTGAATCATATGATGGGGGCCAAGCCGACAATTTAATCCGAGGACGTCCGCTCCCAATGATTCCAATTGCTGAAAAGCGTGGGTCAAAGATGTACCATCTTGTAAAGTTCCGGGCTCATGGAGTGATACATTGACGATAATCGGTAAACCTGTGGACTTTCTGGCAATATCCAGCACTTTTGTCAATTCATCAAGGTCATAGTATGTCTCTAACAAGATCCCATCTACGGACTCTGCTAATAAATCAAACAGTTGCTCCCGAAAGCTGTATTCAATATCTTCGAGCTTCGCGGTCCCCTTCTTGATACCGCGAATTCCCCCGATTGTCCCCAATACATAAGCATTACCTGCGGCCGCCTCGTTTGCAAGCCGAACCGCTTCTTTATTCATTTCCTTGACGCTCTCTTCAAGCCCATGCCGAGCCAATTTCAATCGGTTGGCCGCGTATGTGTTTGTCTGAATGACATGCGCACCGGCATTTACATAGGCTTGATGAACAGCCCTCACTTGTTCGGGATGCGAGAGATTCAGTTCCTCAAAACAAGCATCGATGCCGTTCGCATATAACAATGTCCCCATTGCACCGTCCGCGATTAAAACACGATTTTGCAAGTCTTCCAAAATACCCATAGGTTCCCTCTCCAGTCTGGATGTGAGAGGTCAGAGCCAGAGAAACCCCTCATTATTTTATAAACGTCCTTTTCTAACGACTATCTGGTGATCGGTGCTTTTACCTTTTGATGGGCCAACGCCTCTTCAAGGTCGGCAATCAGATCATCCGGGTTCTCAAGTCCCACCGAAAGCCGCAACAATCCATCTGTAATCCCTCTTTTCTCCCGTTCTTCTTTCGGCATAGAAGCATGCGACATCTTCGGCGGATAGGATAAAATCGATTCGACCGCTCCGAGACTGACCGAGAACACAGGAATTTGCACCCTTGATTTCAATTCACGCACCGCTTCCTCATCATGCAATTCAAATGACAAAACCGCACCGGGACTTTCGCTTTGATTGACGTCGTATCGTTCACCTGAATGGGACAAAAGCCCGGGATAATAGACCTTCTCAACCGCCGGATGGCGGGATAAATATTCCGCAACTTGCCAGGCGGTGGCTGCTGACTGTTTCATCCGCACACTTAAAGTCTTTAATCCTCTTAAGACCAGCCAGGCATCCTGAACACCGAGAACCGACCCGAATGAATTTTGTAAAAAACCAAGCCGTTCTGCGAGCGCCTCATCCTTAACAATTGCCAGTCCCGCAACTACGTCACTGTGGCCGGCAATGAATTTCGTCGCGCTGTGAAGAACCACATCTGCCCCGAGTTCCAACGGCCGCTGTAAAGCTGGAGTGAGAAAAGTGTTATCGACGAACGTCAAACAATCATTTTCCTTCGCGATCCGTGCAACTTCCCGAATATTTGTGATTTTCAGCAGAGGGTTAGACGGGGTTTCAACATAAACGACCTTTGTGTTGGGGCGGATATTCGCGGCTACCTTCCGCGTATCGGTCATATCGACAAAAGTATATTCAATCCCGAAACGAGACAGGACTTCGGAAACAAGGCGGAACGTTCCGCCATAAACATCCTCCGACACCAGGACATGGTCCCCCTTTGACAACAACAGAAAAGCCGTTGAAATAGCCGCCATGCCCGAAGCAAAGGCAAATCCTCTCACCCCGCCTTCCAATTCGGCCATCACTTCCTCAAGCGCTTCTCTCGTCGGATTTCCCGAGCGACTGTAATCGTACCGGCCAAACGAGTCAAAATCGAATTGATGGAAGGTGGAAGCATGGTGAATCGGAACACTCACCGCCCCGGTTTGCGAATCAATCTTATGCCGATTGTGCAACAACCGCGTCTGAAAACTAAACCGCTCTTCACTCATCAATCTGTGCCCTCCCTCTCTTTTTTGTTGCATTACGCCGAACCAGCTTTCCGCAACGCCGTTTCAAGATCGGCAACCAAATCGTCAACGTGCTCGATTCCGACCGAGAAACGGAGCAACCGATTATCCACACCTTGTTGAATGCGGATTCCCTCCGGAATCTCTGCATGTGTTTGCGTAGCCGGATAAGTAATGAAACTTTCGACACCCCCAAGACTTTCAGCAAAAGTAATCATTTTTAATTGGCGCAAAAAAGGATCCACCCAGTCTTCCTCTGCCAACCGAAACGAAAGCATACCTCCCCGTCCGGGATACAGAACATCGGTTACCGTCTCATGCCGCTGTAAATATTCAGCTAATTGTTTGGCATTGCTCTCATGCTGTTTCATTCTCAGCGCAAGTGTTTTCATCCCCCGCATAAGCAGCCATGAATCGAAAGGTGAGAGGACTGCGCCCGCAGCATTTTGATAGTTAGCAACTTGATCGCAGACTGAAGCGCCCCGAGCTGTGACAAGCCCAGCCAAAACATCGTTATGTCCGCCAAGGTATTTCGTCGCGCTATGAATGACGATATCCGCTCCATCCCGGATCGGTTGCTGTAGCAACGGTGTGTAAAATGTGTTGTCGACGATCAGAAATAAATGATGTCTTTCCGCGATTCCCGCCATGGCACGGATATCGATTTCCCGCATAAGCGGATTGGTCGGCGTTTCAATGAAAATCGCCTTTGTCCGGTCACCCACAAGGCTTTCTAACTCTGCGGGATCACGACCGTCCCCGTACCGAAATGAAATCCCCCATTTGCGCCCGTTTTCCTCGAAAAGCCGGTACGTTCCGCCATACAAATCACTGGAAGCAATCCATTCATCACCTTGGCTGAAAAGTGAAAGCACTGCCTGAATTGCAGCCATTCCGGAACTAAAAGCAAATCCTCTGTCCCCGCCTTCCAAACTGGCGATGGCATCCTCGAGCACACTCCGGGTAGGGTTCCCTGTACGGCTGTAATCATAGCCCGATGAAGAACCAATTCCCTCATGGCGATAAGCCGTCGAAAAATAAACAGGAGGGTTGACTGCTCCGGTCCGATCACAATTCCGATTGCCCAATTGAGCCAGAATCGACTCTATATTCACCTTCGTCATGGCTTAGCACCTTCTTCCCGAAGTTTCTCAAGTTCCAGCAAAACCTGGTTTTGCCGATCCGGATCACGATATTTCGGATCGAGCAGCTGTTTCAACAGACTTTCTTTTTGTTCATGTTCTAATGTTCCGTGTTTAATCAATTCTCGGCATTTATATAAAAAATCAACATAGTGACTATAGTTTTCATCGTAAAATTCTCCGAGTTCATCCCGGATCTCCTGAGTTAAGAGAGGGCTGGCGCCGCCTGTTGAAACAGCAATAGTCAAACGCCCTCTATCCAAAACACTTGGCATATGGAAATTTCCGAGTTTCGGATTGTCGACGACATTGAGCAATTGATGTGGAAATGCGGCCTCAGCAACGGCCTCATTGACCTTTCGATTATCCGTTGCGGCGATGATAAGAAAAGCGTCAAAAGGATCATCTGGAGTAAACTTTTTACGCCGCCAGATCAGATTTCTTTCCTTTTCCAGTGCCTCTATCCCAGGGACCGACTCCGGACTGACCACGACAACATTGGCTCCTGCCTTCAGCAGAGATTCAATCTTCCGTAACGCTACTTTGCCGCCGCCGATCACAACAGCCTTTTTATTTTTCAAATCAACCATTAATGGGTAATGATTCATTAGGATCATCTCCCGTTGGCTGGGTTACTTCTGCGACTCTTTCCAGGACGACTTTCTTCAAGTTGGAATGGTAGCCGAGCGAATCACAAAGTATAAATCTTCCTTCGCCATCCGCATTCATTTCCGTAATTTGTTGTTCCATTTCTTTCATTAATACACCTGTAAATAATAAATAAGGGACCACAAAAATTTGAGAACTGTCCGTTGCCTGAATCTCTTCAAGGCCTTCTTCAAAGCGAGGCTCCGCAGCTGCCAGATAAGCTGTTTCCACTCTGTGAAACGGGTGCCTTTCCTTAAGGAGACGGACAATGTTTGTAAAATCGGCCTTAATTCCGGGATCGCTCGATCCTCTGCCTACTATCAACACGGAAGCGTCATCGGCAACTGGCGCCTGTTCGCGAATACGTTCCAGTAAAATATCAATAATGGCATTGTGAACCCCAAGCGGTTTCCCATAGTCAATCGTAATATGTGGATATTGCCGCCTGACTTCCTGAAGTTTCGCCGGAATGTCCTTCTTGGCATGCCCTGCTGTAAGAAGCAGCAACGGTAAAACCGCAATTCGGGTAGCGCCCCTCCCAACACATTTGGCTATCCCTTCCTCAATGCTCGGAGCAGCCAATTCCAGAAAGCAAAATTCCCGAATCGGCACATCGATTTCAACCAAACATTTCCGGATGAAATCCGCTGCCTGACGGCGCCCGGCCTCGACACGACTCCCATGCCCTACAAATAACACTGCCTGCATGCCTAAAACACCTTGGCATGAGCAGCTGGTTTCGGCAAATCAAACCAGCGAATGTTTTCCCGGAGCCGTACGACTTCCCCCACGACGATCATCGCAGGATTCTGAATCTCTTGTTGCTTTGCTTTTTCAACAATGTCGGTCAAAGTTCCAGTGACGGTCCGTTGTTCTTCTATGGTCCCCCATTCTACCAGGGCTACCGGTGTATCACCGGGACGGCCGTATCGGATCAGTTCCCCGCAAATACGCGGCAGGCTGCTTACCCCCATGTAAATTGCAAGCGTATCTACACCTTTGGCAAGATTTTCCCACTGAATATCATCCGTCCCGTCCTTACGGCGGTGTCCGGTTACAAAAGCCACGGAGCCACTGTAATTTCGATGGGTGACAGGGATACCTGCGTATGCTGGCGCGGCTGCCCCAGCGGTTATGCCGGGAACCACTTCAAAATCAACATGATGTTCCACCAGAGCCTCAGCCTCTTCCCCACCCCGGCCGAAAATGAAAGGATCCCCGCCTTTTAACCTTGTGACCACTTTTCCCTCCCGAGCGAACTTCACGAGAAAATGGTTAATTGTATCTTGCTTCATCGCATGATGACGCGGCAATTTCCCACAGTAAACCAGATCGGCATCAGGGCGGGCTTGCTGTAAAAGTTCCTCGTTAACCAGCCGGTCATATAAAATCACATCGGCTTGCTGAAGGCATCTCAAGCCTTTTACCGTGATTAAATCGGGATCACCCGGACCCGCACCGACTAAATAGACTTTCCCCATGGTGTTCTCTCCTTTCAATCTGTTCAGGGCAAACCGAAACCCGAAGTTTCGTGCAATTATTTCGCTTTTCGTGCAATTCCGTGCCATTTTCGTGCAATTATGTTCAGGTTCCTTACTGTTGCCCCGAAGTCAACCTGAACTGATAGGCCGAATCTATTTTTTTCAAACCTTGTTCGTTTCTTTATGAAAATCGAGCCCTGAATGAACCTCTTCCACATAACCTGCCCGGATTACATAATCCCCGAAATGTTCGCCTTCTTCTCGTTCCTCGGCATACCGAAACAAAATCGGCCGAAGCGATCCCAGAATCTCTTCTTCCCCTATATTTTCACGGTAAAGTTTGTTAAGGCGTCCTCCCGAAAAGCCGCCTCCCAAATACATATTGTATTTACCGGGAGCCTTGCCAATAAAGGCAATTTCCGCAAGAGCCGGGCGGGAGCAGCCATTCGGACATCCCGACATACGAATCACAATTTCCTCTTCGCGTAACCCGGCCTCCTCAAGAATCGACTCGATCTTATCCAGCAGAGAAGGAAGATACCGTTCCGATTCAGCCATTGCGAGCCCGCAAGTCGGAAAAGCCACACAAGCCATCGAATTTCTCCGCAAGGCGGAATGCTGCTTCCCTTCTGTAAGACCGAACTTTTCAACAAGTTCATTGATTTTACGCTTCTTTTGACTTGTGACATTCGCGATAATCAGATTCTGGTTTGGCGTTAACCGAAAATCGCCGGTATGGACTTTGGCAATTTCCTGTAACCCGGTCATCAATTGATAGTCTTCGAAATCACGGATGCGGCCGTTTTGGATAAACAGGGTCAGGTGCCATCTGCCGCCGCCCTTCACCCAGCCATACCGGTCACCATTGTGCTCAAAGTAGTAAGGCCGCGGCTCCTCAATGTCCCATCCAAGTCTTTCATTCAACTCCTGTTTTACCCAATCCAATCCTCTGGCATCGACCGTGTACTTAAACCGTGCATTTTTCCTATCAGACCGGTTGCCGTAATCCCGCTGAATCGTTATCACTTTCTCAGCTACTTCAACGATTTTATCTGCCGGAATGAAGCCGATCACCCGCGCCAGCTGCGGGTAGGTATTCGTGTCTCCATGGGTCATCCCCATGCCTCCGCCGACCGCAACGTTGAATCCTTTCAGCTCTCCTTCTTCCAAAATGGCAATGAAACCAAGATCCTGGGAAAAGACATCGACATCATTGGAAGGCGGCACTGCTATTCCGATCTTGAATTTGCGCGGTAGATAAAGAGAACCATACATAGGTTCAACTTCTTCGGATTCTCGGCTGTCCACGACCTTCTCCTTATCAAGCCAAATCTCATGGTAGGCGCTGGTCTTTGGTGATAGGTACTCACTCAGATTTTGTGCCCAATCATAAACTTCAGCATGAACCTCAGACTGATAAGGGTTCGGATTACACATCACATTCCGATTGACATCCCCGCAGGCGGCCAATGTATCCATCAGCACACTGTTAATTTCCTGCATGTTTTTTTTCAAATTCCACTTTAAAACCCCGTGCATTTGAAAAGATTGCCGTGTTGTTAACTTCAACGACCCATCTCCATACTTCCGGGCCACGTCATCCATGGCCAGCCATTGTTCTGGTGTTGCCACACCTCCCGGCGCACGGACACGCACCATGAACTGATAAGCGGGCTCCAGTTTCTGCTTTCGCCGTTCATTTCGTAAATCCCGGTCATCCTGTTGGTAGCTTCCGTGGAACTTCAGCAATTTCGTATCGTCATCGGACAAGGCTCCTGTAATTGGATCCTCCAGTCCTTCCGCGATTGTTCCACGCAGATAATGGCTATCGCCTTTTATCCGCTCAAGATCGCTCGGTTTCCCATGCTGCACCGGAAATTCCTTTTCCGCCATTTTCAAGCTCCTTTCGATCCTGTCATTCCTTTAATAGACATCGCGTTGATAACGTTTCTGCTTCCGCATCTCAGCCAAATAGCTTTCGGCCTCTTCCAGGCTCATAGCGCCTTCCTGTTCAAGAATCGTCAACAAGGTATCGTGAACATCCTTTGCCATATGCTTTTCATCCCCACACACATAGACATTGGCCCCTTCTTCAAGCCATTGATAGAGCTCTCGGCTCTTTTCAAGCATGCGATGCTGGACATATACTTTCTCATCGGTATCGCGGGAAAAAGCCACATCCATCCTGGACAATATGCCTTCCTTCAGCCACTTTTGCCAATCCACCTGGTAAAGAAAGTCCGTGCTAAAGTGCTGATCCCCGAAAAACAACCACGTTTTCCCCTTCGTATCGGTCTCTTCCCGTTCTTCCAGAAAGGACCTGTAAGGAGCCACGCCGGTGCCGGGGCCAATCATGATCACGGGTTTTTCCGGATCGGTAGGGAATTTGAAATTCGGATTACGATGAACATACACTGGCAAAAGGGCTCCCGGCTGTACTCGTTCCGAAAACTGTCCGGAACAGACACCAACCCGATCACGTCCATGGGCTTTATATCTCACTGTTCCAACCGTAAGATGCACCTCATCCGGATTTGCTTGATAACTGCTCGCAATCGAGTAGAGGCGAGCCGGTATTTTTCGGAGAATCTTTATAAATTCCTTCGCCGGAACTTCCCGATAGGGAGGGAAATCCTGCACCAGATCCAGTAAATCCCGGCCATCGATATAAGCCTTTCTTTCTTTTTCCCGCTCCGGCTTCAGCAACTCATCCAGCTGCTCATTGGCATAAAGCTCGGATGCCTTCTGGAGCAATGGCTTCGTTAAAATGGTAATCTCAAAATTATGAAGCAAGGCCTCTCGCAGAGAGTTTGTATCCCCTTTTTTATTGATGGGAACCGCCTCTTCAGGATTCCAATTCATCTCGTTAATCAATTTATCTACCAAATCCGGGTCATTCTCGGGGAAAATCCCCAGGCTGTCTCCCGGCTCAAACTCAAAGTTGGATCCTTCGAGAGATAACTCCAAATGGCGGGTTTCCTTGTTTGAACCACGGCCGCTTAACGTCAGATTTTCAAGAATCTCGGCTTTAAATGGATTCTTCCTCGAAAAGGTTGGCTGTTTGGTTTGGGTTGCCTCTTCAGGTAAAGCTGATTGATCGTTTGTTTGCTCGGCTTCCCGCCCCTCATCCAACTTACTTAGAACACCTTCTACCCATTCCGCAGCGGGCTCATCAAAGTCCACATCGCAATCGATCCGCTGATAAAGACGCTCACCACCCAATTCCTCCAGCCGTTTATCGAAGTCTTTTCCGGTCTGGCAGAAAAACTCGTAGGACTGGTCGCCGAGGGAAAGAATCGAAAATCGTAAATCCTTCAATTTCGGGGCTTTCCGGCTGTGCAAAAATTCATGGAACGATATCGCATTGTCCGGTGGATCCCCTTCTCCGTGAGTGGCTGTGACGATCAGCAAATCCTGAACTTTTTTCAAATTTTTCGGTTTGAAATCATCAAGCGCCGAAAGCACTACTTTGAAATTTCTTTCCTCTAGTTTCTGAGCCAACTCTTCAGCGAGCGCCTGCCCGTTTCCGGTTTCTGAGCCAAAGAGTATCGTAACTTCACGGGAACCAGTCTCAACGGTTTGAGGAGAACCCCCGGCTTCTGCAGCCTTTTGATTATCCGAATCCACCGGTATTGAAGAGCCTGTTGTTTGTGAAGCCGACAGATACCCGCTCAACCAACTTTTTTGTGCCTCAGTCAGCGTAGGCAGAAGGCGATTAAGGAGTTCCGCCTGCTCTTGGTTAAAAGGACTGTTTATTTCCTTGAACGCCAATGTTATCTCCCTCACATATTTTTTAAATGGTAATGATGCTGCCCTATTCAAAACATCTATTCTGATGGGTTAACTAAGATTTGTCCAAAAACGATTTTCCGGTAAGTGTAAAGATTGTCTCTGCAACATGGTTTTACGATAATGGATCAAAAATCAACTTCCCAGGTGCAAACCGCATTCGGTTTTCCCGATCTCAGCCCAACGCCCGGAACGCAAATCATTTGGATCAGCCGCGGGCAACGTACAATATTCGCAGCCAATACTCGGATAGCCCCGGTCATGCAACGGATTATAGGGAAGATCATACTCGTTAATGTAGTTCCAGACATCATCCCATGACCAATAGATCAGGGGGCATATTTTTGTAAGTCCGAATTTACGGTCATCATTGAAGAAATCAACATTTTCCCGGGATGGCGATTGTTCGCGGCGCAATCCGGAAATCCATGCTTTCTTTCCGCTTAACGCTTTCTTCAGCGGATCGATTTTTCGAATGCTGCAACACTGGTCGGGATCTTTCCGCCATAATGCTTCTCCGTATTTCTCTGCCTGCTCCGCCGGCGTCAAATCCGGTTTCAACATGCGGATGCACAACTCCGGATAGCGGTACTTCACTTTTTCAATCAACTCATAAGTCTCCCGAAAATGAAAATCCGTATCCAGAAATACAACTTCCGCCCGTGGATTCACCTTTGCAATCAGATCGATCAGAATGATGCCTTCAACTCCGAAACTGCAAGCATAGACAACGTCCTCTCCATATGCCTGATAAGCTTGCTTCAGCACTTCAACGCTTTCCTGTTGCAAATCTTTCTCTTTTGTTTCAAATGCCAATCTCTCTCCCTCCTTACCCTTTATTGATCGCTTTCTTCTTTTTCTCCACTAAAGGGTACATTGGCACTAAGGACTCACTCCCCATACGTATGGAATAAGACGGCCTACCCTTTGGGTGAAAGCCGCCTCTAGTTTTCTAGTCAGCGCAATCTCACTTTCTCATTTTTTTCAATTTGGACGATCTTGCCGTCCTGGACAATCAACGTGACCGATCCGTACTTCAGCGTGGCCAACATGCTTCTAACTTCTTTAGTAATTCGATCTGTTTGGTCAGGATTTTCAGCCACTTGTCTGTTCCTCCTTGTCACGCTCTTTATTGTTTCACGGACAATTGTTGCCGAAGACTATGTGCTGCCTTTACCATTGCTTCCAGTGCGGGTACTACTTCTTCCTTCTTCCGGGTCTTCAAACCGCAATCCGGATTAATCCAGAACTGTTTCGGATTCAACACCTGTAACGCCCGATTCACCGTATTGGTAATTTCCTCACTTGTCGGCACGCGCGGACTGTGAATGTCATACACACCAAGACCGATCTCATTTTCATACACATGATCTTCAAATGTCGAAATTAACTCCCCATGGCTCCTGGCGGCTTCAATGGCAATCACGTCAGCGTCCAAGGCACTGATCGCCTCAATGATATCCTTGAATTCCGAATAGCACATATGTGTATGGATTTGTGTTTCATCGTTGACGGATGTTGTAGCAAGCTTGAAAGCATGAACCGCTTTATCCAGGTAATCTTTCCATTTTGCCTGTTTAAGCGGCAATCCCTCACGTAAAGCGGGTTCATCCACTTGAATCATCGCAATTCCTTCTGCCTCCAGAGCCTCAACCTCCTGGCGAAGAGCGAGTGCAATTTGATATAGAACCTTTTCCTTTGCAATATCATCTCTTTCGAACGACCAATTCAAAATGGTGACGGGCCCTGTCAACATGCCCTTTACCGGCTTCTCCGTCAAGGATTGGGCAAACACACTCTCCTTCACCGTCATGGGTTCCTCAAATTGAACATCCCCGTATATAATCGGCGGTTTAACGCAACGTGACCCATATGACTGAACCCATGCAAATTTCGTCGCAGCAAACCCGCTTAATTTTTCACCGAAATATTCGACCATATCGTTGCGCTCGAATTCACCGTGGATAAGCACATCCAAACCGATCTCTTCCTGAATATCAATCCATTCTTTGATTTCATCCTTCAGGAAACGGTCATAGCGTTCGTCGCTCCATTCCCCTTTGCGCCAATCCCTTCTGGCCTTACGAACCTCCGTCGTTTGCGGCAAACTGCCAATCGTCGTTGTAGGCAATACCGGCAATTGGAAGCGATCCTCCTGTAGTTCACGCCGCTTCTGATAAGGCGATTTCCGTTCCGAACGAATGCCGGACAAATTATTCACAGCCTTTTGTACAGCCTTGACATTTCGGCTCGGGGATTGATTGAGCTGTTCAATTGCCCGGACACTTTCAGCCACTTCGGCTTTGACCGCGTCCGAACCCTCATTTAACGCTCTCGTCAATACGGATACTTCATTCAGCTTCTCATCCGCAAAGGCCAGGGCACCCCGCAAAAGCGGATCAAGTTCCTCCTCGTTTTGAACGGTAACCGGGACATGTAATAAACTGGCCGACGGCTGAATGATTAATTGCTGTGGTGAAACAAAATTGGTGATTTTCGAAAGCAAATCCGATTTCTTCTGAAGGTTGGAGCGCCATACGTTACGGCCATCGATAACCCCGGCAGCCAATACTTTATCCTCGGGAAAACCGTACTCTTCCAGGGAGGTAAGATTCTGGCCCTGATCAGCAACAAAATCAAGCCCGATCCCCTGAACCGGCAAGTCAATGACATCCCGATAACGATCCACCGCTTCAAAATAGGTCTGCAGCAATATATTTAACTCAGGCGCCGCATGATGCAAGGAGCTGTAAACAGAACGAAACCATTCCAGATCGGAATCTCCAACTTCCAGAGACAAAATAGGTTCATCAAACTGTACCCACTGGACTCCAGCTTCCTGTAATTCCTGTGCAACTTGTTCATACAGCGGAACCAATTTATCCAGCCAATAACCAAACTCACTCTCTTTATAGCCCTTCGCCAACTTCAAAAAGGTGATCGGTCCCAGAATGACCGGTTTGCCGTCAATTCCGAGTTTTTCTTTCGCCTCTTTGTAATAGATTAACGGCCGATTTTCTGTTAACCGTGGTTCAGTTTCCTCGAGTTCCGGAACAATATAGTGATAGTTCGTGTTAAACCATTTGGTCATTTCGGAAGCTACAGCATCCTGACGCCCGCGAGCTATCGCAAAATATGTGTCCAATGAAACAGGGCTGCCCTCTTCCGAACGAAATCGATCAGGAACAAGGCCAAACATAACAGCCGTATCCAACACATGATCATACAAGGAAAAGTCCCCAACAGGAATGAAATCAATTCCCTGTTCCCGCTGTTTCTGTAAATGCACCAATCGGCGATGCTCCATCTCCTTAGTAAACCGGGCCTGATCCCATTTCCCCGACCAGTATTTCTCCAACGCTTTCTTCCATTCCCGCTTTTCTCCGATTCGCGGATATCCCAGGTTTGAACTCTTGGCTTCTGTCAATTTCAATCTCCTCCGCTCCCATTTGTATTTCTGCGTATAAAAAAAATGCAGACCGTCTGTCAAAGAGAGAGGTCTGCATTATGCAGCGATCCTTATCTTCCAAAGCTTACGCTTTGCAGGATTTGGCACCTTTTCCGAAACTCAGGCAAGCAAATCAATGCTTACTTGAGTATACGGCAGGTTGCCGGGCATCACAGGGCCAGTCCCTCCGCCTCTCTCGATAAGAAAAATCCGTGTTCAATTTTTTTAAAGATTATTTGGATTGTAGCAACCGAAAGCAATGTTGTCAATCCCTTTTTGATAAAAAAATTTTAGCGATTTGGGTAAAGCGGGATTTTCTCAGTCAATACCTGAACCCGCCGCTTCGCTTCTTCGCGCTTTTCTTCGTCATCCAAATGTTTCAGTGTCAAAGCCATAATCGCAGCAATTTCGTCCATTTCCTCAAGGCCGAAACCGCGTGAAGTCACAGCCGCTGTTCCAATCCGCAACCCACTGGTGACAAACGGTTTCTCCGGATCAAATGGGATAGTGTTTTTATTGGCCGTGATTCCAACATCATCGAGGGCCTGTTCGGCATCCTTACCGGTCATGTACAGGCTCCGTACATCAAGCAGAAGCAAGTGATTATCCGTTCCACCTGAAACTAGATCTATTCCTTCTGACTCAAGCGTATTGCCGAGCCTCTTGGCATTGTCAATCACCTGCTGCGAATATTGCTTGAAAGAATCCTCAAGCGCCTCACCCAACGCAACGGCTTTCGAAGCAATCACGTGCATAAGCGGACCGCCTTGCAAACCCGGAAAGATAATTTTGTCAATGGTTTTTTTATGTTCTTCTTTGCATAGAATCATGCCGCCGCGCGGCCCACGCAAAGTCTTATGGGTAGTTGTCGTCACAAAATCCGAAAACGGAACAGGATTCTGGTGATGTCCCGTTGCGACAAGTCCGGCAATATGAGCCATATCCACCATAAGGTAAGCCCCGACCTCGTCGGCAATTTCGCGGAATTTTTTAAAGTCAATTTCACGCGGATAAGCACTCGCCCCGGCAACGATCATCTTGGGTTGATGTTCTTTGGCCTTTTGTAACACATCTTCATAATTAATCCGATGGGTTTCGGCATCCACCCCGTAATCAACGATATCATACCACTTCCCGCTGAAGTTAACCGGGCTTCCATGAGTTAAGTGACCGCCATGCGACAAATTCATGCCCAAAACTTTGTCACCATGTTCCAATGCGGCTGTATAAACCGCCATGTTGGCCTGGGCGCCAGAGTGGGGCTGAACATTGACATGTTCCGCACCGAATAGTTGTTTCGCTCTTTCACGAGCCAGATCTTCGACCACATCAACGTGCTCACATCCGCCGTAATAACGGCGGCCCGGGTAACCTTCAGCATACTTATTCGTCAAAACCGATCCTTGAGCCTCCATGACCGCTTCACTTACGAAATTCTCGGAGGCGATCAATTCGATTTTGTCGCGCTGCCGATCCAATTCATTTCGAATAGCTTCGTACACTGCCGGATCTTGTTTCTGGATTTCACTCATGCAACGTTCCCCTCTCCACTGTTAGAATCGTTCGATTTTGTCCTGCTCCTTGTAAACCGTGCGAACACCGCCAATCAGCTTAGGGCGGGTACGCGCAAGCGTAACATGCGCTTTTCCAATTGAAGATGCCTGGCTCCTTACTGGAACCACAACAGGCTTCAGATGCATTCCAATAAACGTATCGCCGATATCAATACCTGCATCCCCGCGAACCGCCTCAACCAGCACCGGATTGTTCATTTGATTATACACAAAAGTGGCCATGGCTCCTCCTGCCGAACGAATCGGTACTGCCGATACGGGTTCATAACCGCGTTGTTTAGCCGTTTCTCTTTCGACAACCAGCGCGCGATTCAAGTGCTCGCAACATTGAAAAGCCAGTTGAACACCTGTTTTTTCCTGATAAGCCCGAATGCCTTCATAAATCGCGTTTGCAACTTCTGCCGTACCCGATGTCCCGATTTTTTCACCGATTACTTCACTTGTACTTGTTCCGACAACCAGTAAATGTTCGGAAGATAGAGACATCACTTCGTGCAGGTCCCGGACAACTTGCTCGACCTGCTCGTGAATCGTAGCCAAAGCTTCGCTCATCTCCACCCTTCCTTCCTGATGTAGTAGTAATTATCAAATTCGCCAAAAGCTTGGTTCCACACCGAGTTCCCGAAAAACGCTTTTTGTTTTTTTGGGAGGTACTCAGACGTTACCACAGGATGCGGCGTTCTTATCTGAGTTCTTTTATTCAGACTTTGTCTGAATAAAGTTAATCTCATTGTAAGATGAATAAAGTCATGTTTCAATCTCCAGCCTCTTCCTTCCTGATCAGGAGATTGATCCAATGTTCGATTTCCTCGCATACCGCCCGATAATCTCCGGCATTGCCGCCAAACGGATCAGAAATATCATGGGAGGGCAGCGATTTTTCCAAAGCAGCGATTTTCTCCTCCAAATCAGCCACTTCTTCATGGTGCGATAAAGCACGTTGAATCTCCAGCTCCGCATGGCAAGATTCAAGTTCCCGCCAGATTTGCTTCGCCTCAGGGCCATCATCACTGTATTCCTTCAAAGTATACACTTTTCCCGCTGTTTGGGGAAACTGCTGCTGGACGGAACGTTTATGGCTTTCCGTCATTGTCAAAATCACATCTGCCCAACCTGCCAGATCACTATCAAGTCTGCGTGACTCATGCTCAGGGAAATCAATCCCTTTCTCGGCAAGAGCCTGAATCGCTTCCCCGGCTGCAGGGATTCCGTCCGCCGCAAACACCCCTGCAGAACGGACACTTATCCGATCCCCGGCTTTCGCCCGCAGCAGGGCCTCCGCCATCGGACTTCGACAGGTATTGCCGGTACAGACAAACAGAAATTTTTTCATAACAACCTCGTCCTCATTTTTTCGTCGCCCTTATTGTATTAAAAAACGCGCCTTTTTAACAGCCCTTTTACAGCAATAATTTTAACCCAAAAGCAAATAAGATGCAGCCGCCCAAAATTTCACTGTATGTACCCAGCCATTTCTGGAATTTCCTCCCCATCAGCAGTCCGCTCCAAGTCAGAACCGTGCTGACAGCCCCGAACATAAAAATCGTTATCCACATACGTGCCCCATAAATCCCGAGACTGAGTCCCACGGAGAAACTGTCCAGGCTAACGCTCAAAGCAAATAAGACGAGCCCGAATCCAATGGGAGCCACCATCGCCTCCCGGTCGCCAAACAATGAGGAATATACCATCTGCGCCCCTAATAAAAGCAGTAAAATGCCGCCTAGCAACGCTGCCATTTCACCGAAATAGTCTGACAAGTAGTCCCCGATCAACATCCCGAAAAGCGGCATCACCATATGAAACGCGCCGATAACAAAGCCGACTTTCAAAATTCGCTTTAACCTCAGCTCCAACATACCCATCCCGAGCCCCACCGAAAATGCATCCATTCCAAGAGCAAAAGCCATGACAAATAAGGTGAAAACTTCTTCGAAAATTGCCGCCGGGTGCATGCCGTATCCCCCTTCATTGATATCCGTCAGCTGAACAAATGTTGGTGCTGAAATGCTTTCTCCACCCACTACTTTACCCTATGCACGTCCGATTTTTTTTAGAATGGACATGACTTCCCACTTGCCCACATAAAAATAACACATAGGCTTCGGCTAAAATCAGTCTGGAGGACGCAAAACCTTGAACGGAGGTAGAAGAAATGGAGATATTGGCCGCACTGGCAGCGGTATTATTTACAGCCGTACTCAAGACCATCCTTATCAGAAAACATGGGCAACATTTCGGTATGGAAAAACAAAAAAACCGCCTTAGAAAAGGCGGGCAACGATAAATTTCATTCTTGAAGAACACAGCCGCCGGCGGACTTCCCGAGGCGGTTCATGATGGCTTCTCCGACACCGGCTTCTGGAAAAACCTCACTGTAGATAATCTGGATATTCAATTCATCAAATTCACGCAGCGTCCTGTATAGACGATGGGCAATTGTATATAAGTCCGAACGACTGCCGCAGGAAATGACAGCATCCGCTTGATAATCCATCAGGTGTTCCTCCGTAGTCAAAACACCCACTTTCTTTCCCTTGCTACGTTCGTTATCCACAAGTGACTGCAAAAAAGCAGATGAACCCTTCACAAGCTTCAATTCAGCGTTAGGTGAATAATGTCGATATTTCATCCCCGGAGATTTCGGAGCGTCTATAGAACCGATTGCTTGTTCTCCCGCAACCGGTCCGACAACCGACTCAATTTCAGCTCTCGTCACACCTCCAGGCCTTAATATCATTACATTGTCTCCACTGCAGTCAATAACCGTAGACTCCACACCAATACCGGTTTCTCCGCCATCCACAATCCCGGCGATTCGTCCCGAAAGATCTTGCGCGACATGTGCGGCTGAAGTCGGGCTTGGCCTCCCTGAACGATTCGCGCTCGGAGCCGCAATCGGCAAACCGGATTGCTCAATTAGCGCCTTGGCCACAGGATGATGGGGAAACCGTACCGCAACTGTGGATAACCCGGCCGTTACTTTGTTTGCAACAGCTTGTCCACTGGGCAAAACAATGGTTAACGGACCTGGCCAAAACACATCTATTAATTTCCGGGCCTTTTCCGGAACAGAACGCACAAGGGAATCCAATTGACTTGTATCAGCAATGTGGACAATCAGTGGATTGTCGGCGGGCCGGCCTTTTGCAGCAAATATCTTTTCCACGGCTTCATCAGAAAGAGCATTTCCACCAAGCCCGTAAACGGTCTCAGTCGGAAAAGCGACAACCTCGTTTCGTCTGAGCCATTGGGCTGCTTCTTCCAGCTGTGACTTATTCACATCATTATCCACAATCCAACGGATTGTGTTTATATTTTCCACGTTTTTTCCCCGCTTTCTTTCGCTCATTCGGCCTCTTTCCCATAAAGTTTTCCTCAGTCTGTGGATATATCCGTGAACAGTGTGGATAATGATGTGGAAAACCTTAGAATATCCGGCGCATTAAGACACCTTCAGTTCTTTCATTGAGAGTCTCCGTTAACAACTCCGGAATTTCACTCTCTGAAACCTTCTTAAACTCAAGCGGCTCAAAAATTTCCGGAGAAGGTGTCATCAACAATAGACCGTCATACCCCCGTTTATCCGCCTCAGACATCACAGCCGTAAAGAAACGAACTACATCGTCCATGCCGCACTTTTGGGGGTCTAGAACCAATGCTCTTAATAAGCCTTCATTTTCCATCTGTTCAATAGCGACAACAGCCATTAAACCGCCAAAATCATTTTCCATGATATAAAAACAATCGAGGTCACCGCGCACACCCTCAGTAGACACGCCCGCTGATGATGTAAATGCCTTGATACGCTCAACATCTTTTTCTTCCGACTGCCGAATGACTGAACTCATCAAAATCCCTCCAGTTAGTAACATACCTTTCTATCAATTTATGATAGAAAAGGGAGGGATATGATAAGTTAGACAAACAGCCCTGTGAAAAAGTCTATGACCGTATCATAGAACGAAGTAAACCACTCCACAAAGAAGAATTTAACCTGGATGCCATCCTGTTGCTTTGCTTCCTCATCAACCTGTTGACTTGTCGCCGTACCACTGGTCTTTACGGCATCTCCGTTTTCAAAGTCCAGAAAGCATAACGGCGGAAACAGGACGCACCACCAATTGGCCCCAAGGCCTTTCCCCAACGTAATCAAAAGAGCCTCGTAAGTGCCGGCAGGATAAACGTAATTACCGTAGATTTTCGTCGGAAACTGGACATTGCCAAATTCCACTTTGAACGCCTGATCAACATGGTGACTTTCCAGTGTCTCTTCAACAATTTGCTTGATAGCCTGCAAATGGGAACGAATTTCTTTTCTCGCCTGATCGATTGAACGAAGATCCTTCACCCAGATTGCAATTTGGGCATTTACCGCATCACGGACCTTGCGTTTAATGGTTTGGTCCTGCCCGGAATTGCTGTTTGCCAGAATCCGCAACCGTATGGCTTCATCCGGAATCCTAACATTGTTAATGGAAGCATGGGTCGTTGCCGTTTGAAACTTCATGTTCACGATAAAAACAATCAAGACAATAATTGCTAGAATAATAGCTTTCCGTTTCATCCTATCCCCGTCCTTTCATCCATCCATTCTGGACAGGGAAATGAAAAAACAAACCACGAATCGTTCGGCAAATGTCGACACCGGAATAGTGTCCGTTCATTGAAAAATAACACCTAGAGAACTGCGATGACTATTCGGTCCTTGCCGTTAATATCCTCTTGTATTGAAATTTCCGCTGTGTTCGGTAACTTGTTCCGAAGCATGGCGGCAACTTCCGTACTCTGGCCGATTCCGACCTCAAAACCTACAATTCCGTGATTGCCAATTACGCATGGGATCTGTGCGATCAAACGGCGATAAATCCCAAAACCATCATTGCCGCCACTCAGGGCCAGATAGGGTTCATAATCTTTCACAAGTGGATCGAGACAGCTGATATCCGAGTCGGATATATACGGGGGATTGGCCACAATGACATCCGCTTTGATTCCTCGTTCTATGAAGGACCTCAACAAATCACTTTGATAAAAAGTGACGTTCGCACCAAGAATACCAGCGTTTTCTTCAGCAACGGAGAGCGCATCATCAGAAATATCAATGGCACTGACAGACAGCTGCGGAGCCTCCAAAGCTAACGTTACGGCTATAGCTCCACTCCCTGTCCCGACATCAACGACTCGAATTTCCTTCTTCCCTGAAAACTGTTCTTCGATTTTCTCCAAAACCACAGCCACCAATTCCTCTGTTTCCGGCCGCGGAATCAACACGTTTTCATTCACTCGAAAGGGACGTCCATAGAATTGCTCTTCACCCGTTAAGTGTTGAACCGGGATACCTTTCGCATGCTTTTCTATGTCCTTCATAAAACTTACACCCGTTTCATCGGATAGATCATCTCGCAAGATTTGAAAAAGTTTGGTTCTGGTCACATTAAGGTGATGGCGAAGAAGAATTTCCGCGGCCTGCGGCTCACGCCCCTGCTCCTTCAAAAAAGAAGAAGCCCGCTTCAGGGCCTCATGCACTTGCATCGTTTGTCTGCTCCATTTGTTTCGCCTGACTTTCCATAATCAGCGCGTCAATAATCTCATCGATGTTCCCCTCAAGAATTTGGTCCAGCTTATGAACCGTTAATCCAATGCGATGATCGGTCACACGGCTTTGCGGAAAATTATAGGTGCGAATCCGTTCGGAACGGTCTCCGGTGCCTACTGCTGACTTCCGATTTTGCGCATATTCCGCTTCGGCTTCCTTTTGATACTTGTCATAAATACGCGCTCGCAAGACCTTCATTGCCTTATCCTTATTTTTGATCTGTGATTTCTCATCCTGGCAGGAAACAACAATTCCCGTTGGTTCATGGGTGAGCCGTACCGCTGACATTGTCGTATTGACGCTTTGCCCGCCAGGGCCGCTCGAAGCAAATGTGTCTACACGAATATCCTTTTCATGTATATCCACTTCAACTTCCTCTGCCTCGGGCAACACTGCAACCGTAGAGGTCGAAGTGTGAATCCGGCCACCCGACTCCGTCGTCGGTACACGCTGTACCCGATGCGCCCCATTCTCATATTTCAGGCGTGAAAAGGCACCCTTTCCATTCACCATAAAAACAATTTCCTTATACCCGCCAAGCTCCGTATAACTGGCATCAATCACTTCCGTTTTCCAGCCTTGCGCCTCGGCATAACGGCTGTACATTTTGTACAGATCCGCTGCAAACAACGCAGCTTCATCCCCGCCGGCAGCGCCCCGGACTTCAACGATAACATTCTTATCATCATTGGGATCCTTCGGAATAAGCAAGACCTTCAATTCCTCACTCAATTCTTCTTGCTTTTCATCCAACTCCGCGATTTCAGCCTTCACCATTTCTTCCATTTCAGCGTCAAGCTTCTCTTCAAGCATGGTTCGGGCATCTTCCAGTTGCTCAGTAACTTCTTTATATTCCTGGTACTTCCGCACCGTTTCAGCCAAATCCGATTGTTCCTTCGAGTATTCCCGGAGTTTATCGGGGTTGTTGATGACTTCTGGATCCGTCAACAACTCATTCAATTTCTGATAGCGCTCTTCAATCGCATCCAAACGTTCAATCACAGTCGTTCACCTCACTAACAGTATAGACGAAAAGGCACAAGGATGGCAAAGGTGTGGAGGCCCAAATTTAGAGAAAACCTGGCTTGCGCCATGTCTTTGGCGCAAGCCAGCCATAGTAGTATCCCTCAAAGCTTCATTGAGTAGACAATGTCTCGGATCAGCCACGAAAACTGCCTGTTGTACACTCTTGGGCAACGGATTGGTTATCTATCAACTTACTCATGTCCTCTACGTTGATCTTTCTTCTTTGTTGAAACGAATCTTCACCATTTCCCGTATAACTTTCGAATACGGGAAAAAAACCCGACCTTTCGATCGGGCAAGCACTTAAGGCAGGGTTTCACCAACAGCCTCATTTTTCAATTCCTCAGGTTTCCCGGGAACCTCATGGCAATGGCGGCAACGAGCCTCATAGGACTCCGCCGCTCCGACCATAATGGTGGGCTCATTAAAGAAAGCGGGCTCTCCGTTAATCAACCGCTGCGTACGGCTGGCCGGCGAACCGCAGACCACGCAAATA
>DASVCO010000206.1:0-2927 GCA_036381575.1 Caryophanales bacterium | reverse complement strand
CCTGGGTAATCAGTCTTCGAACCGTTTTCTCGTCGGCGAGATCTGCACTTTGTACAGAATTGGCGAGTTGAAAGACATCATCTTTTTTCACATTGGTTTTCTCTTCAATATCATCAAAAAAATCACTGTTACGGTCCACTCTGCGGCATCCTCCTTCGTCACTTGCCTACCTCCGAAACAAATCAGATGTCTCCGAAGCAAGTTCACTTTCACCACATGGTATGCGTGACTGGGAGGATTGTGAACTATTTTTGAATCTGTTTGGCAAACAACGACGACAAATCATCCACTTCATCTGTCCTCATCCTGCCCATCAACCCTTCTACTGCTTGTTTCGGGTTTTGATTGGAGAATAATACGTCATAAAGCCCGTTTGTAATCGGCATTTCCACACCTTCACGCTCAGACAAACGATAAGCGGCTTCTGTTGTCTTGACCCCTTCTACAACCATTCCCATGTTATCAAGCACTTCTTGAAGTTGTTTCCCTTTTCCCAGTAAATTGCCGGCCCGCCAGTTACGGCTGTGCGCACTCGTACAAGTCGCAATCAAATCGCCCATTCCCGCAAGGCCAGCAAAGGTCATCGGATTTGCACCCATTTTCGTGCCAAGCCTTGCGATTTCGGCCAGTCCTCTTGTCATTAAGGCAGCTTTCGCGTTATCACCAAAACCGATGCCGTCGGAAAGACCTGCCCCTAAAGCAATAATGTTCTTTAATGCTCCGCCAAGTTCAACACCCACCATATCCGGGTTGGTATAGACCCGAAAACTCCGGTTAATGAACAAATCTTGTATGTACTGGCCGGAATCAGCACCGGTTGAAGATACTGTAACCGTCGTCGGTTGACGTAAAACAACTTCCTCCGCATGACTCGGACCGGATAATACGGCAATATTTTTTCGCTTGTCTTCGTCCAATTCCTCAGAGATGATTTCCGAAATTCTCTTCAACGTATCCGTTTCAATTCCTTTTGAAGCATGCACAAGGGCAACAGGCCGGGATAAGTGATTGTTTAATTTATGAAGGACCGTCCGCATCGCTTTTGTTGGTACAACCAGAACGATTGTGTCAGCGTCCTCCACCGCTTCTTCCATTGAAGTGGTCGCCATTATAGTATCGGGAAGAGAAATTCCCGGCAAATATCGTTCATTTGTATGTTTCGTATTGATTTCTTCAACCTGATCTTCGCGTCTGCCCCACACCTTAACCTGATGGCCGTTGTCCGAAAGGACAGTAGCCAAAGCTGTCCCCCAACTTCCCATACCGAAAACCGCAGTATTTGCCATTTAACGTCACCTCTTCCCAAGTTTATTTTCCGTACCCGCTATGAGACGGGTAATGTTCGAGCGGTGCCGCCAATAAGAAAGCACGGCAATCACAAGACCTACAATAAAATAAGAAATCGGATAAGAACCGACGAAAAGTGTAAAAACCGGTGCCGCAATCACAAACAGCAAAGATCCCAATGAAACGTATCGCGTTAGAATGATCAAAAGAATAGCCAGAATACCGGCATAAATCGACGGCAAAAAGAACAATGTGGCAAACACGCCTATCGTCGTTGCTACACCTTTCCCGCCACGAAAATTGAAGAAAACCGGCCAATTGTGGCCGACAATCGCCATTAATCCAGCAATCGGTAGTGCCCAGACTCCGTCTCCCAACCATACGGCAATCCAAACCGCCGCAACCCCTTTCAGGACATCAAGCAGCAAAACCGCAATGGCCGGTCCGGTGCCAAGCACCCTGAGGGTATTGGTAGCGCCGGCATTTCCGCTTCCGTGTTTTCGAATATCATCTTTCAACATCAATTTTGTGATCAGAAAGCTGAAACTGATAGACCCCAGTAAATAAGCGATAACCGCGGAAAGAACTACATCCATAAGACTCCTCCTCTCTCTTTCTATTTAACTGTCTCTTGATCCCTTCTTTCGGGCGAGAATGCGAATCGGCGTGCCTTGGAATCCAAACGTTTCTCGAATTTGGTTTTCCAAAAAACGCTGATACGAAAAATGCAGAAGTTCTGGATCATTCACAAATACCACAAACGTCGGCGGCTTAACCGATACCTGTGTGGCGTAAGAAATTTTCAAACGTCGCCCTTTTCGGGTCGGTGTCGGGTTCATGGACACTGCGTCAAGGATCACATCGTTCAAAACACTCGTTTTGATCCGAAGGGTGTGATTTTCCGCAACCTGTTCGATCAACGGCAACAGTTTGTTCAATCGTTGCTTTGTCATAGCCGATACGAATAAGATCGGAGCAAAATCAAGGAACTGGAACTGTTTGCGGATGTTCTTCTCGAACGCTTTCATCGTTTGATGATCTTTCTCCACCGCATCCCATTTATTGACGATGATGACCATTGCTCGTCCTGCCTCATACGCATAACCGGCAATTTTTTTATCCTGATCGATTATGCCTTCTTCCCCGTTTATCACAACAAGTGCCACGTCTGAGCGCTCTATAGCCCTTTTTGCCCTTAGAACACTGTACTTCTCAGTCGTTTCGTATACTTTTCCCCGTCTGCGCATGCCCGCGGTATCGATAATCACATAATCCTTACCGCTTTTCGTAAACGGTGTATCGATAGCATCCCGGGTAGTTCCCGGAACATCACTAACAATGACCCGTTCCTTACCAAGAATGGCATTCACAAGTGAGGATTTCCCCACATTCGGCCGCCCGATCAGCGAAAACCGAATGGTCGATTCATCGTATTCATCAGCGATTGCATTTGAAAAATGGCGGATCACTTCATCCAACAAATCCCCTACTCCAAGGCCGTGTGTCCCTGAAATTGGAAACGGTTCACCTATGCCGAGAGAATAAAATTCATACAGGAGTTCCCGGCGCTTATGATTGTCAATTTTGTTAACAGCAAGAACAACCGGTTTATTTGAACGATACAGAATACCAGCTACTTC
>DASVCO010000205.1:0-10334 GCA_036381575.1 Caryophanales bacterium | reverse complement strand
ACCGACGCTGGTGGTCAAAAAAGGGGACATGGTGAAAACGACGTTTGTCAATAAAAGTCTCACCGAGCACCCGATGCATCTTCACGGGCACCACATGACGGTGTTGAAGAAAAACGGCAAGAAGGTCGAAACGCCGTGGTTAACGGATACTTTAGCGGTTCATCCGGGCGAATCCTACCAAATCGGCTTTGTTGCAAACAATCCAGGGGCATGGATGGACCATTGCCATAATCTGGACCATGCAAAGAAGGGCATGATCCTGCACTTGATGTACGATAACGTCAGTCCGTCTTATAAAGCCGGGATCGAAACAGGGAATTTGCCGGAATAAAAAGCATTCGGGCAAGTCGAAAAAATCATTTCAAATTAAATGAAAAGAGGGTTCAAATTGAAAAATAGATTTCAGTTCAAGGAACTACTATTATGGCTGTTGGTTATTAATGTCGGCATTGAAGTCGGCGCAGGACTATATGAACAGAGGGTGGTCATTTCCCAATTATTTGGCACCTCCCCTGAAACCTGGATCAACACAGGAAAAATGTTTTGGGTTTATGTCACGACCATACCGCTTACTCTTTTAATAGTGGCCAATGGGGTTGTAGCATGGAAAACCCGGGGGCCAAGACGTCCTTGGTACCTGCTGGCTATTGCTATCCTAATCGTTGAACGGGGGATGACATTTTCGTACTTCATCCCGGAAATGGCCGGACTCATCGGGAATGAAAGTTTGTCCCAGGCCGAAGTCGATTCAGCCTTATCGCTATGGTTTAATATCGATTATATTCGTCATGTTTTCAGCATTTCAGGCTGGCTGTTAGCTATGAAGACCTTGACCATTCCGAAAAACCTAGAAGATAAAGAAGTTTAAAAAAAGCGTGGATGATTGTTCTGAGGTTGGTTTTTCCTCAGTATTGAATCAAAATTTACTCAAAAAGGGTCAAAATAAATGTTTCATTGGAAGAAGTCCGCTCCTAAAAGGAACCGGGCTTTTCATTTTTGTTCATTTTAAGATTGATCGATTTTATATTTGGGAATAAGAATATTGATACCCAATAAGGGCTTCTCAATTCGAAGAATCATATCATGGAAAAGATAAGCAAGTAAGGAGCGAGGAGGAGATCACATTGGTTAAAGGCGGAAATGGCGGTAAAAAGGGAAAGGCCTCTATGGGAAAGAGGTCAAAACGAATGCTGAAAAAAGATGATATTACCGTTGTCGACAAGGAAGTCGCAAGAAAATCTGTCCTGGCAACAGGGATGGGCAACGCCATGGAATGGTTTGATTTCGGCATTTATTCTTATTTGGCTGCGACGATTGGGAAGGTGTTTTTCCCGGAAATGGACGGGAGCCTGCAATTGGTCTACAGTTTCGCTACCTTTGCCGTTGCCTTTCTTGTCCGTCCGATCGGCGGCGTATTCTTTGGAAGATTAGGCGACCGGCTCGGACGAAAAAAAATCCTGGCCATCACATTAATCATGATGGCATTATCCACCTTAAGTATTGGGTTTATCCCGGGATATGCTACGATTGGTGCGACAGCGCCTATATTGTTACTCCTGGCCAGATTGGTACAAGGCTTTTCAACTGGTGGAGAATATTCAGGTGCCATGACTTTTATTGCTGAGTCGACTTCAGATAAACGGCGGGGATTCATGTCAAGCGGTTTGGAAGTAGGCACTCTGGCCGGATATGTTGCCGGTTCAGGTATCGTCACGTTGCTAACTTATATTTTAGGATCCGAAACTATGCTTGAATGGGGTTGGCGGATTCCTTTCCTGATTGCTGCCCCTATCGGAGTCATCGGCTTTTACCTGCGGTCACGTTTGGAAGAAACACCGGCTTTTGAAGCTATGGAAAAAGAGGAAGATCAAAGCGAACGCGCTTCCATGAAAGAGATTTTCCTCAACTATCGAAAACCATTAGTTATCGGAGTATTAGTGGTTCTGTTCTATAATGTTGTGGAGTATACCGTCTTAACCTACATGCCCTCGCATTTGAGTGCGGTGCTTGGTTATGGTGAAACCAAAGGTCTGCTGTTTATGCTGATCGTCATGGCTCTTATGATGCCTATTGTCTTGCTGATGGGTTATTTTGCTGATCAAATTGGCAACAAAAAAATCATCCAGGGAGGTTTAATTGGATTTATATTGCTGTCTGTTCCGATGTTTTTGCTGATCGGTACCGGCAACAACTTATTGGTATTTGTAGGAGTAATGGTATTAGGGATCTTTTCGGCTGCTTTTCAGGGATCGATGCCTTCGTTGTTGCCTTCCCTTTTCTTTACGGAGGTCAGATACGGCGCACTTTCCGTCACGTATAATGTCTCGACTTCATTGTTTGGCGGTACGGCACCATTGGTTGTTGCATGGTTGATCAATTTAACGGGAACCCGTCTCATGCCTGCCTATTATTTGATTTTTGTATCGCTCATTGGTATCGTTGTCGTCACATTTTTCGTTAAAAATACATCAGGCAAGGCGCTTAGAGGCTCAGCCCCCGCAGTGACGGAACAAGAAGAGGTTAAAGATGTCCTGGAAGATCCAGAAGAAGCTTTATGGTGGAAAGAAGAAGAAACCCAAATGGCTGCGAAAAAAGAGAATTAGCTGATAATAAAGTTCCTCAAAACAACTATAAAATGCAAGAAGGTGTAAACGCCGAGGAACACCGTGTACACGGTTCAGGTGTTTGCACCTTAAAAGTTTAAAAACCGGAGGATTGACAAATTCAAAAATCCGATTTACAATTACCTTGAATTCAAGATAAATCAATTCAGGACTTTATAGAAATTTGAATATCGTGTCTTGAATTCGAGAGAGTAAGGAGTGGATTTTGATGATGGGAATCGGATTGTTACTCATTCGTTTGGTTGTTGGCCTATCCCTTGCAGGGCACGGGTCGCAGAAATTGTTTGGAATGTTTGGCGGCGGCGGCCTGAAAGGAACCGCAGGGTTCTTTGAAAAAATCCAGATTAAGCCAGGGAAAACCATGGCTCTGGCGGCCGGATTATCAGAATTTGCCGGCGGTCTGTTGTTTGCCCTTGGGTTCTTAACCCCGCTGGCCGCACTTTTGATTGTCATCACAATGTTAGTGGCAATTGTCAAGGTTCATGGACAAAACGGGTACTGGGTAACTCAAAGCGGCTTTGAATATAATCTCGTTTTGATGGTTATCGCAATTGGAGTGGCCTTAATCGGTCCGGGGCTCTATTCCATTGACGCTTTGATTTTTTAAAGGAAGGCAGCCTCCTGAAAAACGCTTTCTGCTTTTTGCGGTGTGGTAGAAATCCGGCACAAATACGCCAAGGCGAATTTTCATTAAATATTCTTGGAAAGAAAACTACATTGGAGGTGCGAAAATCATGGAATTGAAAGGTATTCACCATCTATCCGCGATCACAGCCGATGCTTCGGCAAACTTGGATTTTTACACGAAAACCTTAGGAATGCGGCTTGTGAAAAAAACTGTCAATCAAGACGATACTTCCGTGTACCACTTATTCTATGGTGATGAAAAGGGAAATCCGGGGACTGAATTGACATTCTTTGAAATTCCGAGAGCAGCAGGGAATTATAATGGTGTCAGCAGCATTTCCGGAACCTCTTTGCGTGTGGCTGATGATGAAGCTCTTTCCTATTGGAAGGAAAAATTTGAAGAGCTGAACATTGAACACGATGAAATTACAGAGCGTGCAGGCCGCAAGACCCTGGCTTTTCAAGATTCGGAGGCCCAAAGGCTCATCCTGGTTTCGGATGAAAATAACAACGGTGTGGAAGGTGGAACACCCTGGGAGAAGAGCCCGGTTCCACAGGAAAAAGGCATTCGCGGACTGGGGCCGATTCGGTTGACGGTGCGAAATCCGGAACCGACTGTGCAGGTACTGACGAATTTGATGGGCTTTCGGCAAATTGAAAGTTATCCATCAACTGAAAAAGGCCAGCCGGATATTCTGGTGTTTGAGACAGGAGAAGGTGGAACAGGTGCGGAAATCCATATTGAAGAAAGAACCGATTTGCCGCCGGAACGTCTTGGGCGCGGTGGTGTTCACCATGTTGCCTTCCGTGTTGACAACGAAGAGGAATTAAACAAATGGATCGAGCGGATTCAGGCCGAAAGGATGCCAAATTCGGGATTCGTGGATCGTTTTTACTTCCGTTCCCTGTACTTCAGGGAGCCAAACGGAATCCTGTTTGAGCTGGCTACTGATGGGCCTGGCTTCGATACCGATGAGGACATGGAACATTTGGGTGAATCGCTGGCATTGCCGCCGTTTTTCGAAGATCAGCGTGAAGAAATTGAAGCGAAATTAAAACCGTTGAATAGTAAACAGTAAGAAAAAAAGCCATCCCAGGTGAGAAAATCACCCGGGGTGGCTTTTTTATGGGGCTTTTCCGGTTTGGCGGGATATTTCTTCTGCTGCTTGTAAAACTTTTTCCGTCATAAAGGGGAATCGATCTTTTGTCGCCTGATCAGCCAATAGGTTGATGTAAACCGAGCCCACTACCTTATGGTCAAAACCGTATACCGGGGCCGCTATAGAAGTGGTTCTCTTTGTTTTTTCCCCATAACTGACCGCGTAGCCCGTCTCTTTAATTTCATCTAATTGTTGTCGAAGTTGCTTTTGCTCAGCTTCCGTTGGAAGCCAATGGCTGATAATTTGTGTGGCTTTTTCCGGTTTCATGAACGCGAGCATTGATTTATTGGCCGCCCCGATATGCATTGGAATTCTTTCCCCAAGGTTATCAATAATCCGAACACTTACCGGGCTGTCCACTCTGTCGATGATCGTCGCATAATGGTTATCCGGTATGCTGTAGTAAACACTTTCTTCAACTTCTTGCGCCAATCTTTCCATAATGGGACGGGCTGTTTCACGGAAATCCAGATGTTCGTGAAGCCAAAAGCCAATTTCCATCCAGGTGTAGCCGATTTTATAACGTTTTGTTTCAGGGATTTGCATGACCAGCCCTTGTTTCATCAAGGCGGTGACCAGTCTATGAACAGAACTTAAAGGTAATCCGACCTTGTCTGAGATCTCCGATAGGGACCATGAAGATTTTCGGTTATCGGAAATAAGAATATTTATGATTTCCATTGCTCTTTCAATTGATTGAACCATAGTTTTCACCAATTCTTTGTGTTTTCAAGACTTTTTTCATTATTCTACATGACCGGATCAAGCATGTAAATCCACTTATTCAAGAATTGACAGGATTCCAAAGGTTTCACTACAATGAACATAGACATATCATAATGTGAAAATGAATTCCACTATACGGAATGATTGAATAAAGGGGGAAGTCAAATGTATGAGAGCTTGAAAAACAGGACCTTGCCGAAGCAGGTAGAATATCTTACGACACAACTTGTGAAAATTCCAAGCGTTAATGGAACCGAAGGAGAAGGGACGAAAGCCGATCGAATTCAACAGTGGATTCGTTCATTTCCCTATTTTCAAGAACATCCTGAACTGGTTTGGGAACAGAAGATCCCGGGCAACGAATCATGGAGGAAAAATATATTTGCGATGGTGAAGGGTGAAAGCGCTTCATCCAAAACAATTCTTTATCACGGCCACCTGGACACCGTTAATGTTAAGGATTTCGGAGCCATTGAAAATATAGCTTTCAACCCGGAGGAGCTACAAGCCTTTTTCAATGATTATTCAAAAGATCCTGTCTTACAGAAAGAAGCTCAATCAGGTGACTGGATGTTCGGAAGAGGGGCTCTTGACATGCAAAGCGGAGATGCCGTCCATCTGGCCAACCTGTTATATTTCTCTGAACATGCTACCGAAATGGGCGGGAACTTGCTTGTGATGTTTAATCCGGGAGAAGAATCCGAACACGAAGGGGTCATTACGGCTATTTCAGAGCTTAAACGTCTCCGTGATGAAGAAGGCCTGACTTTTATCGGCGCCGTCAATGATGATTTTATCAGTCCGCTTTATGAAAATGATTCAACCCGCTACCTCTATACCGGTGCTGCCGGAAAACTGCTGCCGTCTTTCTATATTTATGGAAGGGAAGCCCATGTTGGCGAAACGTTAAAAGGAATTGATTCGACGTTGGTTGCTTCTGAAATTAACAGCAGAATCAACAACAATATGGATTTAGTCGAAAATATTGAAGGTGAAGTCGTCATGCCGCCTTCATGCCTGTACCAACGTGACGGAAAAGAAACATACAACGTGCAGATTCCTTTCAAATCGCATCTGTATTTTAATTATTTTCTGTACGAGCGCGGCCCGAGGGATGTCATCGACAAATTAAAGCCTTTGGCCCGTGAAGCCTGTGACGCAGTTGAGGAGAAGATGAAGAAGAACTATAAAAGATATCTTGAAAAAGCTGAGGAGCCCGAATGGCAGTTGTCCTGGCATCTTGAGGTGACAACTTTGCAGGAATATATTGAATTGTTGAGGGCGCGAGGGATTAACGTCGACCATGTCATTGAAGAAACTTGTAAAGATAACGAGGCTTCGGAATTAAGGGATTTATCTTTTAAGATAGTGGATTCACTGCAGCAATTGGATCACAAGAAAGAACCGAGGGTAATTCTATTCTTTAGCCCGCCGCATTGCCCTCATAGCTATTTGAATGAAAACCATGATCAGGATCGGGAGATTCTCGAGGCGATGGATCAAGTAGTGGCGGAAGCAGAGACAGAAGATCAATTCGCTGTAAAAAAATTTTTCCCTTTCCTGTCCGACAGCAGTTATTTGTCCCTTCACGAAACAGATGAGGAGCTGAACAGTTTAATCGAGAACTTCATTCCCTGGAACGAGCGCTATTCTATTCCGGTAAGGGATATTCGCTCACTTGCAATACCCGCAATTAACATGGGGGTTTATGGAAAGGATGCTCACCAATGGACCGAGAGAGTGTACAAACCGTATTCTTTCGAGACCTTGCCGCTTCTCATTCGAAGGTTAACAGAAATCCTGTTGGATGATAAAGTCGGGATTGAACAGAAAGCTGAGGCTTTGCATGTTTGATCAGTAGCGGAAGGGTTTCCCTGTCATTCTTTTTTGAGAAGTTCTGTTTCATGGACACAGGTTAAAGGGAAAGATATTCTTGAATTAAACTTTGTGTGAATTCTATTTTTGAAAGGGGTCCTTCGGATGGATACTAAATCGAAATTCGACGAAGTTGAATCAGTATATAACAAACGGCTTAGGGGAGGTTTCTTCATCTCTACAACGGACGGCAAACGAACACATTTCCACAATGGTTGTTGGGTGACGCAGTGTTCTCATGAGCCGCCCCAGATGCTCGTTAGTTTTCCCAAGGAGATGGAGGGGACTCCGATTGTACAACGGGGCCGGAAGTTTGCGTTGAGTATGACTGCTGAAGACCAGGAAGCGTTGATGGATCGGTTTTTCGCCGGAGATCAGGATATTGAATCAATGGGTGCGGACGAATTCATTTATAAGGAAACGGGATGTCCGATTTTGAAGAATGCCCAGGCGTATTTTGACTGTAAAGTCGAGCAAATCATTGACAATGGAGACTTTCTGATTGTGATTGGAAATGTGGTATCGTCGGAAATTCTTCACCCGGAAAAACAAAGCTTGACGGTCAATCATTTGATGGAACGGGAAGGTGGCGTCCCTGAAGATGCAATCGTGCCGTTGGTGGGATTTGATAATCAGTAAGAGGTGAGAAGATGGGACCGATTCCAGATCATATCGAACCGAATTTAAAAATCCTGTTTGTCGGTTTTAACCCAAGTTTGCGATCCGCGGAAACCGGCCATCATTACGCCAATCCGAATAACCGCTTTTGGTCGATTTTGTATCGTTCGGGCCTGACACCGGAGAAATTAAGGCCGGAAGAAGATGAGAAACTTCCCGAGTATGGTTATGGATTGACCAATATTGTTGCACGTCCGACAAAGGGTGCGGCCGACATTTCAAAGGAAGAATATCGGGAAGGAAAAAAACAGCTTCAAGAAAAAATCGAACACTATAAACCGATGGTGACTTGCTTCGTCGGCAAGGGTGTCTATCAACAGTTCAGCTCCAAGCGTAAAATTGAATGGGGGGTGCAAGCGGAATCGGTCGTCCGTGGGGTGACCGATTTTGTTGCGCCATCATCCAGCGGCCTTGTCCGAATGAAAATGGACGAGATTGTTGCGATTTACAGCGAGTTAAAGCGATTGGTTTGACAGAAATTTTTCTTGCCTTACCATCTCCCTTGTGGTAAATTGAATATCCGTCTGAAAATTGGGCGTAAATTCTCATAGGGAGGTAACTGGACTTGGATCAAGAGTTTCAAAGTGCCTATCGTGAAGAGTCGCAGCAGCTCGATGAAATCGCTGCCGAGATTAAACGCCAGTTAAAAGAATTGAAGTCTATTCCGCGTTATGTCGGAGAAGACATTACGGAACAGGCTTTGGAAGATGTCAGAGAACGGACAAGAAATAGCCTCAGAATCGCAACCAACGAACCGTATTTCGGCAGGTTGGATTTTCAAGAGGAAGATCACGACCGAACAAAACCGATTTACATCGGAAAAGCGGGAGTGGCTGATGAGTCGGCAGGTGAACCGCTCGTAGTCGATTGGCGGGCACCGGTTGCCAGCATGTTTTATTCTTTTACAGGAGGGGACGAACCGGCATACTATCAATCTCCTGAAGGTCTGGTGGAAGGGGACATTCATCTAAAAAGAAATATAGTTATTCGGAAGCAGGCCCTTCAAAGAGTGGTCGATACATACGTTAGAGGAAGCGACAGTCTTTCTGTTTCCGACGAATTTCTCCTCTATCGCCTCGGTGAAAATAAGGACCATCGCCTGCGGGATATTGTTTCCACCATTCAATCCGAACAAAATGACATCATTCGCGCCCCCAGAAATAAACCCCTTGTTATTCAAGGTGTCGCCGGGAGTGGAAAAACCACAGTCGCTTTACACCGCCTTGCATACCTGATTTACGAATACCGCGAGAACATTCTTGCCGATAAAATGATTATCTTTGCCCCAAACCGTATGTTTCTTGATTATATCTCAAATGTTTTGCCCGAATTAGGAGTGGGCGGCATTCAACAGACCACCTTTAACGAATGGGCACTTGATTTACTAAATTACGAGGTGAAATTAAGAGACCCATCTGACAAGCTTCAACATTGGTTTGCGGTTGGCCCTGATCGACCTGCCATTGAAGAAAGTCACGAGAAATTCAAAGGCTCGATAGATTTCATGAGAATGATCGAAGAATGCCTGGACCGATACGAAACCCATTCTGTTCCGGACAAAGCTTTCGAAGCCTGGGAAGGAACAGTCTTGGATAAGGAAACAATCCAACGCTGGTTTAGTGAACAAAAACGTTATCCCCTGGCCAAGCGCAGGGAACAAATGATGAACCGGATGAAAGCCTGGATCGAATCAGAAGCCAAAAAAATTCCTGAACGCCATTTACGATCAGAACAAAAGAAGAAAGCCAACCAACGCCTGCGTTCATATATGAAGGCCTGGCCGGAACATTCTCCTTTTACTTTTTATCGGAGTCTTTTCAACAAAAGCAAACCACCTGAATATATGCCAAAGGAAATATGGGAAACTATACCGAAAGCGATCATTGAGGAAACCAATCGCAATGGCAGCAACAAGGAACTGGAGCAGGAGGATTTGGCACCACTCGTGTTGATCCAGCAACGGCTTCACGGCATTGAAAGGAAGGAAAGGTTCCATCATGTTGTCATTGACGAGGCACAAGACTTTTCTCCGTTTCAAATCGCTGTTTTGAAGGAAAGAACAAGCGGTGATTCGTTCTCGATCCTTGGCGATTTATCCCAGGGCATCCATGATTACCAAGGTGTGCAAAATTGGGAAGCCTTCCTGGATATTTTCGGAAAGAAAGCCGGCTATTTCGAGTTGGAAAAGAGTTATCGTTCCACCACGGAGATTATCCGATTTGCTAACGGGATCATTTCAGCAGGAACAGATCCGGTTAATGTGGCGGATCCGGTCTTTCGAAGCGGAGAACCGGTTAAAATGATAAAAGTTCCGGCCACTAAGAGAACTAGTTCCATTATAAAAGCTGTAGAAAGCTTACAAAAAAATGAAGTGAACAGTATAGCGGTAATCGGAAGAACGGAAAAAGAAAGCAGAGATTTAAACGATGAATTTGGGAAAGCCGGCCTTTCTGCGAATTTGATTCATTCCGGCCAAAGGGAATACGACGGAGGGTTGTCGATTTTGCCGATTTATCTAGCGAAAGGTTTCGAGTTTGATGCAGTTTTGCTGATCGATATAGATGCCGATCATTACGAACAAAGCGAACGGGATGCGAAGCTTCTTTACGTGGGTTGCACTCGAGCCCTCCATGATTTAAGGTTA
>DASVCO010000204.1:0-16405 GCA_036381575.1 Caryophanales bacterium | reverse complement strand
CCTGGGTCTTCAAAACCTTTTGGGAGGCGCGTGTCGTCTCCGGTGGGTTCGATTCCCACACGGTCCCGCCAAATTTCATATTTCAATAACATCCGCCGGGTATCCGACGGTTTTTTTATGCGCAAATTTTCAAATAATACCCCGGTATGGTATTTCGCGATCTATTCTGTGGATATGTGTGTATAACTTTTATTCGCTTTTGCATATTTATACAACGTTTGGTTATTCGTTTGCCTGCCGCTGTTACACAACCGAACAGTGAACTGTTATACACTCGAACTGTATCAGTCTTGTTTGCCAGACTGTTATAATATCGCATTTGCCGATTTGGTTAACGCAAAAAAGCCCCTTCCACCAGGAAAAGGGCACAGAAAACATAACCTTACTTATGTCAACTGATACTGATCTAACAACCAAAAGACAAAAAATACCCGGAATAACACTGGCCGCCTTCTCTTTTTCGCTTGTCAGGCCAACCCTCTATCCCTTAATCCGATCTTTACTTATGACGGTAACGCCGTGCTGCTTTCTGAAGCGGATCCCAAACACCATTGTAAGGAGGAGAATAACTTAAATCGAGATCCTCAAGATCCCTGATCGACATTCGATTGAACAATGCTGTCGCCAATACATCAATTCTTTTATCGACACCTTCCTTGCCAATAATCTGTCCACCAAGCAAGCGTTGATCGTCGTTTCCATAGATCAGTTTGATTTCAATGGCCTCAGCTCCCGGGTAGTAACCTGCAATATCCTGCCCTGTCATCCTGATCGTTTGATAAGAGAGGTTCAGAGTCTTCGCTTCTTTTTCCGATATCCCGGTTTTGCCCAGCGTCAGATCCATAAATTTGATAATGGACGACCCGGTAATCCCCTTGAAAACCTTCGGTTGGCCGATCATATTGAGTCCGGCGATTCTTCCTTGTTTATTGGCAGTAGTTCCTAATGGGATATAATCGTCTTTTTCCTTGACGATATGATACTGAACGGCACAATCTCCTGCAGCGTAGACATCCTCTAGATTGGTTTCCATATAACGGTTCACTTGGACGGCGCCGCCTGCTCCTCTTATTATTCCGCTATTTTCAATGAAATCAAGGTTGGGCTTTACTCCGGCCGCTACCAAAACCAGATCGGCGGCGTATTCATTCTTATCTGTTTGTACTGCTTGAATGCTTTGCTTTCCTTTCAGAGCTGTAACCGACTCATTGATGGTGAACTCAATCTTATGCTTCTTCGCCTCTTCATGGATCAAATTTGCCATGTCCTGGTCGAATATCTTCCCGACATAAGGACCGCGATCAATTAAGCGGACTCTTTTCCCCAGTTCCTTGAAGCTTTCCGCCATTTCCAATCCTATATAACCACCGCCGACAATTACTATGTTTTTCATGCTTTCTCGAAGATCGCGAATGATCCGTTGGGCATCCGGAATTGTTTTTAATATATGTACGCCGCTGAGATCTGATCCGTCCCAATCCGGTATAATCGGCCCGGCTCCGCTTGCAATTAACAAACGATCATAGTTCATTTCAAAAGCTTCTCCACTTTGTATGTTGACACCAGAAACCCTCCTATTCTGCGGTTCAACCCTCTGTACCTCATGAAGGGTTCTAGCGTCAATACCATATTTGTCACGAAATGTATCGACACCTCTGGAAATCAAATCATCTGTTGAGGAGACAAGCCCACTAACGGCATAAGGAAGCCCACACTGGCCATACGAATAAATTTCTCCCTTTTCAAGCGTGATGATTTCAGCATCTTCATCATTTCGGACAATTTGCATTGCGGCGCTCATACCTGCTGCATCCCCACCAATAATGACATACTTCATCTCTTATACCCTCCTTTATTTTCCCATTTGCCAGAACAAAGACCGCTTCAGATGCGGCCTTTCCATTCTGATTGTAACAAATTCAAGGCACTCCCCTACTTCCTTCTAGAGAAAAACGCAAGAGCTGTAATCAAAAGCGATAGAAAAGAAAAGCCCAACATCAGGATTTTATAGATTCCCATTGAATAAACCCCCATTTAGAACAAAAAGTCTGGAAACCCCGAACAAACTAACGAAACCATCTTCGGGGTAGCTAAGTTCTACCATTTCTCTGACTGTAGTAGTATATGAAAAGCTTGGAGATTCGATAGGGACAAAGTTGTGAAGACATTTGAGGATTTTCAATCTTTTCGGGCCACCCGACTTCCGTTACACGAGTATTTCTCACAAGCGAAACATGATTCACAAGCTTGATTTTTCAAGGTTCGAAAGCCTATAATGGCGTTAGAAAGTCAGAATGAGGTGCATTCGTCATGCCGGATATATTCATGTGGTTTATTGCCTTCTGGACTGTATGCATGGTCGTATTGATGGGGATAGGCGGTTTTTTCATGTTCCGCAAATTCCTGAAGAAGCTTCCGAAAGACGACGGCCGTTCAATCATGGATTGGCAGGAATATTACCTGGAACAAACACAACATCTATGGTCTGAAGAACAAAAGACATTTCTGGAAGAATTGGTCACGCCCGTCCCCCAATTGTTTCGCGATTTAGCCCGACATAAGATCGCCGCGAAGATCGGGGAACTGGCTCTGCAAGAGAGAGCCAAAACCATTAATCAGGATCTGATTGTCCGAGGTTATATTATAGCCACCCCAAAGAAAGACCATAAGTGGTTAATCAAGACACTGGAAAGAAAAGAGATTGACCTGAATCCATACCAACATTTATTCGACCGGCATCGTTTCGGCCGCTTGCTTGAAAGCCAGAAATAACCTCCCTTATTCAACGAAGGGAGGTTTCCTTATGTCGTCACGCCTTCATGAAGTTGTCTTTCCCGTCTTTTGTAACCGACAAGCATGCCCACACGCCACGGCAGGATCATCCCAAAAGCCAAAATAAAAAACAATCCGCTCGTCACAGGCAGGGTAACTTGACCGCCGATATAAGCTTTCATGACTGTCCGAATGACAAGTAACCCGAGCAGAATAAAGACAAAGGCCTTGGATCGTTTCAGATAAATATGATGATCACGGATTTCAAACTTGGACGTTTTAATTAAAAAAAACGAAAACAAACAACCAACAAAAAATGCTCCGATTCCTTCCAGCAAGGTCGGCCGAAATTGAGGCACAATAAACATACAGAAGCCGGTGGACATAAAGACTGGCGGTAAAATAATTTTCCGGACGGACGCCGGTCTCTTGGAAGCTTGCATCCTTATAGCCAAAATCGCAAGCGCGAAACAAGCCCCCACTATAATACTAACGACTAACAACGTTATCAACCTTCTTTTTTTATGTTGCGTTTCACCCTGCCTTAAGTATAACCGTTTTTCCTGCAGATTTCAGGTAAGAACCGCAAATCAAAAACCCTGGAATCCCCCAAAAACATGGGTGCTTAAAAAAGAAGAGATTTTCGTCATCCAATCGAAGAACAGAAACACACTCATAACAATCATAAGATAACCGCCCGCCTGCATAATTCGCTGGCTGTGCCGTTTAATCCATCCCAATTTACCGAGAAAGAACGAAAGAATGAAAAACGGAACAGCAAATCCTAACACGTACGCAATCATATAAGGAATATCCGGATCAGGGTTGGAAACAGCGACGCCAAGAACCGCCGCCAAAATCGTGCCCATGCAAGGTGTCCAGCCAGCTGCAAATCCAAGTCCGATTACAACCGAACCGAAATATCCTGACGGCCGATGGCGAAACGTAAATTTTTTATCTTCCATAAGGAATTGAGGGCGAAGCGCTCCTATGGCAATGAGGCCGAAAAAGAAAACCACAATTGCGCCGATTTGGCGTAATACATCATCATACTGGTAAAACAGATCGCTAATGAGAGAAGTAGAAAAACCCAACACAATAAAAATGATCGAAAATCCGACAAGAAAGAAGGCCGTATGTAAAATAGCCCGCTGTTGCAACATCCCGTTATCCTGCTTCAATTCAGCAACGGAAACCCCGGTGACGTAAGATAAAAAACCGGGGTATACCGGAAGTGTGCAGGGTGACATAAATGAAAGCACCCCAGCACCGAATGCTATAAAAAGATTTAGATCCGTCATGGGCTCCATCTCCTTATTTGGAGAGATATTCTTCGAGTGTTAAGTCTTTTTCCGCAATAACCTTTGCAGCTTTTTTCCCGACGTAACGAATATGCCACGGCTCATATTCATATCCGGTTATCTCGTGCTCCCCTTTCGGATAGCGAATAATGAAACCATATTTCCAGGCATGCGCAGCAAGCCATTTTCCTGCTTTCGTTTGGCCAAATTTCTGAGTAAGACGGTAATCCACGCTTGGCGCAGTAACGTCCATCGTCAATCCGGTCTGGTGTTCACTCTGGCCGGGGTGAGCGCTCACCTGGTTGGCTTCTTCCTCACTTCCATATTCCTTTACATTTCTAGCAAATACGGTCACTTGATAATCATAAGACCGGTACCCGGAAACCCCGAATAGATGGATATCGGCTTCGTTAGCAGCATGAAACAAATTTTCAATGGGTTGTGCCGCAATCTTTCGAATCTGCATATTGGGCTTATGGGCATTCGGCCCGTAAATAAACCGGATATCCGGAATCACCAAATGTTGAGGAATATAATCTGCCGGGAGATTTCGTTGTTTGTTGGCACAAACCAGCAAACTGGCGGGATTGGTGATAATTCGTGTACCGTCCGTTGTTACCTTTATCGTTTCTTTCAACATAGGTTTATCAGAGCTATTCTTTTCAGTCGATGGAGGCTCTTCGGATTTCTCTACTTTATTCTGATCAGCAGAATCCGAATTTTTCTTGCTCTGTTTTCGATCTCCCTTGGCCGAATTCTGCCCATTTTGAATAGAATCCTGATTGTCTTGTTCTGAAGAAATATTATCGAAATCCGTTTTCGTGGCCATACTGAATGGCAAGGAACAACCCGATGCCAGAATCATCATGGTGCCGACAACAGCCGCCGTCCGTCCCCATTTTTTCAAATTATTCACATTCGTTACCCCTATACTTTCATTATTTAAGTCTTCCACTTTATCATATCATGCAACGAAGCCTTGGTCGAACAGGTTTCATTTACATAAAAGAAAGCGCACCTCCCCGGAAGCACGCTTTATCTGTACTTATTTATATTTTAACACCCCGGGCTTCTTGCCAATGGAGATTGTGTTAACATTTTTCAACATTTTTCATTCCCGAAAGCTCTTCAATGGCCCGCTTGACCTGATCCACACCTTCCTGGAAATGCTCCATTTGAATCTCTACAACCGGTGTATCATATTGATCCGCTGAAAATCGATACCTCGGATCATAGTAAGATTCCAACAGGATGGAGATGACCTGAAAATAATCACGCTTCTCCATGGCTTCGTCCAATTCTTTCCGGATTCTTGCATCTATCCGTTTTTCCACCCTGGCTACCGCAGCCCGAAACTCCTGCTCGTTCTTTTCCGGTTCGTACTCTTCATGCAAGCTCTTGACTCGCTTCTGGAACGGATAGGACATATGGATACGCGCCCCGCTCCACTTTCTTTCGAGAACAAAGTCCGGTAAAATAACGTTGCCGATTCGTTTGCTTTCTGCCTCTATAAGGATATAAGGGGCATTCTTCAAGTCGTGTAAACGTTGCCAGAGCAAGTTTTCGAACTGTTTCTGGCTGTTTTGTGTAAGCCCGATCGCTCCGAACGCCGATCCTCTGTGTCCCGCCATTCCTTCCAAATCCAAAACGGGGTAGCCTTCTTGGCGAAGGTGTTCGAGAATATCAGTCTTTCGCGTTCCGGTTAGTCCTTCAATTACTATAAATCGGGGGGCTGTTTCAGCAAAAACGTCAAGTTCCTGCACAATCAACCTGCGGAATGAACGGATCCCCCCTTCAAGCTGGCAACAAGGGACACCCAAAGAATTCATCAAGGCCACAATTGTCCGGCTGCGCATGCCTCCGCGCCAACAATGAATAATGACCCTTTCGCCCTTTTCTTCATAAAGGGCCTTGATTTGCTGAAACAATTCCGGTAACTTTCCGGAAACCAATTCAAGACCAAGATGTTTTGCAGAATTCGGATCTTCCTGCGTATAGGTTGTCCCAACTTGAACCCGCTCCTCATTGGAGAAAATCGGCAGGTTAACGGCCCCTGGAATACGAAATTCAGCAAATTCCTTTGGTGTTCGAACATCTACTACAGGGCTAGCGGAATCAAGCAATTCTTCAATTGTAACCGACGGGACTTGAAATGCCATTGTTGATTCATCCTTTATTCTACATTCATTTGCTTTCAACATTATACCATGAGAATCGCTCCCAAAGAAAAAGCACCCGTTGCTCGAGTGCGTTTTCAACCCCATTTTATTTGGAATTGGGTTTATCCATCTGATTATTCATGGCTTTCATCATTTGATTGATCTTCTTCTTCGATGGATTTTGTCCCATTTGCATGAGCATCACGCGAAGCATCTGCTCATTAATCGGGGGATTCTTCTTCATATAATTCATCATGTATTTGCGGGCGATGAAAAAGCCGGCCAATACTCCGAGGAGCAAGGCGACAACCCCCACAAGGATATAGAGCCACAACATACAAAAGGTCCTCCTACTTTATCGTTTACTCCTTTGTGTTCAAATAGTTGACTTTAGATACCGAATCTTACTCACAGTACCTAACTGTCAATGCTTGAACCCGAGGATCAAAACGGTGCTCAGATTTCTAGAGATAGTGTACTATAACCTGAACCCTTTACACAAGAAAAAATCAACTAGACAAAGTGAGTTTGTTTAATCGGATTAAGCCAACCATACCGTTGTCTGCGAAAATCCATTGCCAGAAAGCAACGCTCGACTTGTCGCAAAACCTCAAAAAAGGTGGTTTCCGATTCAAAACCCCCGGTTGATCTCATTGTCAAACGGCCCTTGCCCAATCTTAATTCCGAACGGCTTTCACCGGATACAGCTTCAAGCCGGTGGAATCCTGCACACGTGTAATAATCGCTGCGGTATCTCAAGGCTTCATCAAGATACCCCTGCATAATGGCAGGAATAATGGGCCTCGTAATATAATCAATTTGTTTTTGCAGAATACGGCGGCGTTGAATCGTGTTGGTACTCTCCTTTTCCAAAAACAAATGGAACAACTTCGATTCATCACCAAAAAAAGCTTCAGCTATTTCATCTTCGATTAGAAAAATATGATAGTGTCTCACTGCAAAGCCCTCCTGGACAAGAATTCTTGTTCCCAGTATAAAGGGCATTCATTGCAAACACTGTCAATTTACGGTGCAGTGAGACACTAGTTTTGTCGAAGTTTATGATCTAGGACTGTTGTAAAAGTTTCTTTGTCTTGGCGACGACATTCTCTGCCGTAAATCCATATTCCTCAACAACCTTCGGCCCCTTTGCCGAAGCACCGAATGTATCGATAGCAAGCACTTCACCTTGTTCACCGATATATTTATGCCAACCAAAGGAAGTCGCCATTTCAACGGCAAGGCGTGCCTTCACATTTGCGGGCAATACCTTTTCCTTGTAATCCGCCGATTGAGCTTCGAAACGATCCCAGGACGGCATACTGATGACAGAAACGTGAATGCCTTCACCAGCTAATTGTTTCTGAGCTTCAACAAGAAGATGTACTTCTGAGCCTGAGCCCATTAACAATGCCTGTGCTTCCCCATTTGCCTCAGAAAGAACATAAGCGCCCTTTTCTACACCAGCATCCGCGTTTTGAGCTGTCCCGCCTAACGTCGGTACACCTTGCCGGGTAAGAACCAACGCAGTCGGTTTATCTGTCGTTGTCATTGCAGCTTTCCATGCCGCAACCGTCTCATTTCCGTCAGCGGGACGGATAACGGATAACCCGGGCATCGCACGAAGAGAAGGCAATTGCTCAACCGGTTCATGTGTCGGGCCGTCTTCACCAACCGCAATACTGTCATGGGTAAATACATAGGTCACAGGAAGACCCATAATTGCTGACAAACGTAAAGCGGGACGAAGATAATCAGAAAATACGAAAAATGTTCCGGCAAACGGCTTCAATCCACCGTGTAAGGCAATCCCATTTGATGCAGCAGCCATCGCAAATTCCCGGACACCAAACCATACATTCCGGCCTTCATAACGTTCCGAACTGAAATCACCTTCGTCTTTCATCAAAGTCTTCGTTGAAGAAGCAAGGTCGGCGGAACCTCCGAACAATTCAGGTACCTGCTTGGACAAAGCATTGATGACTTCACTCGAAGCAGCTCTGGTTGCGGGTTGGTCTTCTTCCTTATAAGAAGGTAGAGAACTGTCCCATCCATTGGGCAAATCACCGTTTAAAGATCTTTGCAATTGGGCACCGAGTTCCGGATACTCTTTTTTATACTGCTCAAACAGTTTGTTCCATTCCTCTTCCTTCTTCTTGCCCTTTTCAGAAAAGGTTCGGAACTGACTGTACACTTCATCAGGAACATAGAAATCCTCTTTATAGTCCCATTTATAGAACGCTTTGGTCGCTTTAACTTCGTCAGCACCCAGGGCTGCTCCATGGGAATCCTTCTTCCCCGATTTGTTAGGTGAGCCATAACCGATTGTTGTCTTAATTTCGATAAAGGTCGGCCGTTCCTTGTCAGCCTTTGCTTCGGATAGAGCTTTTCCAATTGCTTCAAGATCATTTCCGTCTTCGACATACAGCACTTGCCAACCATATGCTTTAAAACGATCCCCCGCTTTTTCGGAGAATGACATATTCAAGTCACCGTCAAGTGAAATATCGTTCGAATCATACATCAATATGAGACGATCCAATTTCAGATGGCCGGCAAGCGAAGCCGCCTCAGCCGAAACACCTTCCATCAGATCCCCGTCACCACAAATACCATATGTGTAGTGATCCACAAGCGGATATCCGTCACGGTTGTATGTACCTGCCAAATGTCTTTCTGCCATAGCCATTCCGACACTCATCGCAATCCCTTGCCCGAGCGGACCGGTCGTAGCCTCTACTCCAGGAGTATGGCCGTATTCCGGATGGCCGGGGGTCCTGCTTCCCCATTGGCGGAAACCTTTCAAATCGTCAATCGAAAGGTCGTATCCGAATAAATGCAACAAACTGTACAGCAGCATGGAACCATGTCCTGCCGAGAGAACAAAACGATCTCGGTTAAACCAATCCGGATTTTCCGGGTTATGGTTCATAAATTCTGTCCACAGTTTGTAAGCCATCGGAGCTGCTCCCATTGGCATTCCGGGATGTCCCGAATTTGCATTTTCGACACTGTCTACAGACAATGTGCGAATTGTATTTACCGCAAGCTGGTCAATCGAATCAGTCAACAGTTTTCATCCTTTCTCCACTCTTTCTCTTAACTATTATAACTCTTTCAGTTTAACACAAACTCGGATATCAATCCCACATCAATACCCCTTGTTTCCCATTATCTAACCCTTCGGTACGCCTGGGTTATTTCGAGACCATTCCGGCCCGGTTTTATAAGGTTAATCCTTTTTCTTTCTGCTGTTTTTCAGTTTTCCAGGGGTTACGTCCCGGCCTTCAGGATCAACAACCTTTACCGATTGCAGCTGATTCTTAAACGAACTTCTGAATGCCTGCAGGTATTGCTTACGAAGCTTTTGCTGTTCTTCCTCTTCTTCTTTGCTAAGCCCTTCGGCCTTGGATTTCCGGGCCAGTTCATTGATGCGTTCTAACTTTTCGTTTGAAAGCATATCAAAACTCCTTATCTTTTCTCATCTTATCTTAACGCAAGCCGAAGGAAATAAACAAATTACTGCTTTTTCACAGGAATAATAATGCTTTGACCCGGAATAAGTCTGCGTACCTGAATATGATTTCTTTCAATGGTCCAATTAATAAATCGGGGCCTGGAAAGATCTGATTGATCACCGTATGATTCGGAAATTTCCCAGAGGGTGTCTCCCTTCGCTATCACTATCTTCACATATTCATCCGGCTTGGCAGAAGCAACCGATGCTTTGAGCACAAAGAAAGTCAATATTAACAAAACAACAAATACTATGATATAAGACCAGCTTGTCTTCCCTGCATATTCCTGTTTCAATTCCGTTCACCTCAAATACGAATTTTTGTTCTTATACCAAGAGTAATAGGAACAAGTATTCTTGTCAAGGATTTTTTCGAACTTACGTTTGTTTTTATTTATGATATCTGCTATACTTGCATTACCTGATCCAAATCAAAAGAGGTGAAAAAATGAAGAAACTATCAAAACGCCAAAATGATATTATGAAGTTTATTAAATCAGAAGTAACCAAGAAGGGATATCCGCCGTCGGTTCGGGAAATCGGCAAAGCGGTAGGGCTGGCGTCCAGTTCAACCGTACATGGGCATCTTGACCGCCTCGAAAAGAAAGGCCTCATCCGCAGAGATCCTACAAAACCCCGCGCCATTGAAGTTCTTGATACCGACATGGCTGCAAATGTGCCCAAAGATACGACTGTCCACATCCCTGTAGTTGGAAAAGTGACCGCCGGCCAGCCGATTACAGCAGTTGAAAATATTGAGGAATATCTTCCATTACCCGAAAGACTTGTAGCCGATGACGACAATGTATTTATTCTGAATGTTGTAGGAGAGAGTATGATTGACGCAGGAATTAATGACGGCGACATGGTCATTGTGAAACAACAGCCGAACGCCGAAAATGGAGATATCGTAGTGGCAATGACTGAGGATTACGAGGCTACGGTTAAACGATTCTTTAAAGAAAAAGATCATATTCGCCTGCAACCGGAAAACCCAACGATGGAACCCATTCTTTTGGACAATGTAACCCTTCTCGGGAAAGTCATTGGCCTTTTCCGAACGATTCATTAAAATCACGGCAAGAACTACATTTTAAAAGGATGATGCAAAAGAGGACGGATCACTCCCGTCCTTTTTTAGTCAAGTGTATTCTGTTACATACTACAAAGAAACCCCTCAATGCCATAAGCATCAAGGGGTTTCGCTTTTAATATGAGCTCAAATATTGTTCCCGCTCCCAAGGATGTACTTGCGTACGGAACATATCCCATTCAATCTCTTTCGCTTCAATGAAATGTTCTGCAGCATGACTACCCAGAGCATCCAACAATACCTGATCCTGTTTTAAATTGGCCAATGCTTCTTTCAATGTAGCGGGAAGTTGCTTGATCCCTTCTCTTTCAAGTTCTTCTTCATCCATTACATAGATGTTCCGATCTACCGGTTTCGGCGGTGTCAATTTCTCCTTGATTCCGTCAAGGCCAGACGCAAGAAGAACAGCCATTGCCAGGTATGGATTGGCAGCCGGATCAACGCTTCGGACCTCTACCCGTGTGCTTAAGCCGCGGGAAGCCGGAATACGGATAAGCGGACTGCGGTTTCGAAGCGACCAGGCAATATAGGACGGAGCCTCAAACCCGGGTACAAGACGCTTATAAGAATTCACAAGCGGATTTGTGATCGCAGTGAAATTCTGCGCGTGTTTGATAATCCCCGATATAAATTGCATAGCGGTTTCACTTAATTCCAAATCACTTTCTTTATCGTAAAAGGCATTGTCTTTCTCTCCCCGGAACAACGACATATTGGCATGCATACCGGAACCATTCACTCCAAACAATGGCTTCGGCATAAATGTGGCATGCAATCCGTGTTTACGAGCAATGGTTTTGACCACCAATTTAAACGTTTGGATATTGTCGCACGTGGTTACGGCATCGGAATATTCGAAGTCGATTTCATGCTGGCCAGGCGCCACTTCGTGATGGGAAGCTTCGATTTCAAAGCCCATATCCTCAAGCTCCAAAACGATGTCACGCCGGCAGTTCTCGCCAAGATCAGTAGGAGCCAGGTCAAAATAGCCGCCTTTATCATTCAATTCGAGCGAAGGCTCGCCTTTTTCATCCATTTTAAACAAGAAGAATTCCGGTTCCGGCCCAATGTTGAAATTGGAGAAGCCTAACTCTTCCATATTGTTTAGGGCTCTTTTCAGAATTCCGCGCGGATCCCCTTCAAACGGCGTACCATCAGGGTTATAGATATCACAAATTAAGCGCGCGACTTTTCCTTTCTCCGGTGTCCACGGAAAGACCACCCATGTATCGTAATCGGGATGCAATTTCATATCGGATTCTTCAATTCGAACGAAACCTTCGATTGATGAACCATCGAAAGTCATTTCGTTGTCAAGGGCCTTTTCCAGTTGATCGACAGGGATTTCAACGTTTTTGATAATCCCCAGCATATCGGTGAATTGTAAGCGGATAAAGCGTACATCCTGATCATCAGCGATTCGTAAGATATCTTGCTTATTGTACTTTCCCATAGGTTATTTACAGTCTCCTTTTATATTTTAATGAAAAAACCTTGATAACTCTCCTTGAATTAAGGAAGCTTTCCCTTGTTTCCCCGCGTGAACCAGTTCTTTCTTCAAGAATTTCATAAGCTGTTCGTCACTCAAATCCTGATGAACGACTTCTGCCTCATCGGCAGCTTCTTCAGGTTGATGTTTCATGCTGAAAATCTGTTTAATCCCAGCAAGATTGATGCCTTGTTCAACATGAGATTTAATTTCGAGTAAGATATCGACATCATAAAAGGAAAACAAACGTTGATTTCCTTTTGTTCTTGCCGGATGAATAAGATTATGCTGCTCATAATAGCGAATTTGCCGAGCGGAAAGTTCCGTTAATTGTTTAACGATTCCGATCGGGAAAAGCGGCATATTCCGGCGAAGTTCATCGCTCATATCTAGCCCTCCTCCATATGTACTGTGCCGTCAGCGCTTTTCACTTGAATTCAGTCTATACTATCGCAACTTATCTGTCAAGCAATGTAAGGAAATCTAACATAGGGAGTTTAAAATAGACCTGACGGCTTCAATAACGGCTATCTTAACGTGTTCATATGTCAAACCGCCTTGCACATAAGCAGTATAAGGGGGGCGTAGAGGCCCGTCCGCTGAAAATTCGATACTTGAGCCTTGAATAAAGGTTCCGGCCGCCATAATAACATCATCCTCATACCCTGGCATCGGACTCGGATAAGGTTTCGCATGGGCATTCACCGGAGATGCCGCCTGGACAGCCTGGCAAAAGGAAATCATTTTGTCAGGATCGTCAAACTGTACCGCCTGAATGAGGTCGGTTCGGTCTCCGTTCCACTTTGGAGATGTTTGAAAACCCAACCCTTCAAGGAAGGCAGCAGTAAACACCGCTCCCTTCAAGGCCTGACTTACCACGTGAGGAGAAAGAAAAAAACCCTGGTACATATCAAACAGCGTGTTCAATGAAGCTCCTGCTTCCCTCCCGATTCCTGGAGAAGTCACACGATAAGAACACAAATCTATGTACGATTGCTTTCCGGCAATATAACCTCCCGTTTTTGCCAATCCGCCGCCGGGATTCTTGATCAATGAGCCCGCTATCAAATCGGCCCCCACGTGGCACGGCTCTCTAGTATCTACAAATTCCCCGTAACAGTTATCGACAAACGTCAAAATATCCGGTTTCATCTGTTTCGTCTTTTCGATCATTTTTTGAATTTCATCAATTGAGAAAGACGGGCGATCCGCGTACCCTCTGGAGCGTTGAATACCAATCATTCTTGTCTTTTCATTAATCGCTGACTTTACTCCGTCATAGTCAATTTCTCCGTTATCGAGTAAATCGACAACACTGTAAGAAATGCCGAACTCTCTCAGGGAGCCGTTTCCGGTTCCTCGTACCCCGACGATTTCTTCCAAAGTATCATAAGGACGTCCTGTAATATAAAGAAGTTCATCCCCCGGCCGGAGCACGCCAAACAACGCAGACGCAATCGCATGGGTGCCCGAAATGATTTGCGGGCGGACAATGGCTGCCTCCCCTCCAAATACATCCGCATATATTTTCTCCAGTGTATCACGGCCTATATCGTCATACCCATATCCTGTTGAAGGATAAAAATGTGACTCGCTTACTTGATGGCGGCGAAAGCTATCCAATACTCGGCGTTGATTTTCCACGGCATTTCTTTCAATTTTCTGATGGACGGAACTTATCATAACGTCTATCTCGTCGATTAGCTTGCTTAGATCTGTCACCTGTTTGCGCCCTCCCCTTAAAGATATTGCTTTAATTCGCTGTACAGTGGCAAATCTGGAAAGATGTACCCTTTCATTCGGACAGATTGGCCCTTCTCATCCGTATCCCTGTCATAAACAAGAGAGTCGCTTTCCAATTTAGCCAAAAGCTTTCCTTCACTAAGCGGGACAGCGGCATCGTAATAAGCCATTCCTTTTTTCACAACATTTTCTATTTCAATTTTCAACCTTGCAACATCTTGCTTGTCCCTTGCTGATACTTGAATCGCTATGGTTTCCGGTGAGGCCACAAACGGCCCCTGAACGCGATCCATTTTATTATAGACGGTCAATATCGGGAGGTTGTCCGCTCCCAACTCACCTAACAAATTTAACACTGTTCTCTCCTGCTGTTCGAAATCAGGATTGGAGGCATCGATAACATGCAAAATCAAATCAGCTTCTTTTACCTCTTCTAGTGTTGAGCGAAAAGCGGCAATCAATGTCGTCGGCAGACTTTGAATAAATCCGACCGTATCACTGATTAACACATTGAGTCCGGATGGAAGCCTCAACCTTCGTGTAAGTGGATCAAGCGTCGCAAACAATTTGTCCTCCTCAAATGACTCGGCATCGGTTAACCGATTGAACAGGGTTGATTTACCGGCGTTCGTATAACCAACCAGCGAGATTTGGAAACGTTGATTCCGTTTTCTCCGATCCCGGTAACGTTCTCGGTGATGAACTATTGTATCCAATTGTCGATCAATATCGGCAATCCGCTTACGGATGTAGCGCCGATCCTGCTCCAATTTGGTTTCACCGGGGCCTCTCGTCCCTATGCCGCCTCCGAGACGAGACAACGAGGTGCCTTTTCCGGTAAGTCGGGGCAACATGTATTTCAGTTGTGCCAATTCAACCTGTAGTTGCCCCTCTTTTGAGCGTGCCCGATCAGCGAAAATATCGAGAATTAACTGTGTTCGATCAATAACCCCAACCCCAATTCTTGCAGAAAGGTTTCCAGCCTGCCCGGGAGATAATTCGTCATTGAAAATAACAGATTCCACATCAAGCTTGTCCACCAAATCAGCTATTTCATGGACTTTACCTTTCCCGATGTATAACGCCGGATCAATTCGTTCCCGCTTTTGGGTAACTTCTTCCATAACTTCTCCATATGCCGTTTCCGTCAATGCCCGTAACTCGTCCATCGAATAACGAAATTGCTCGTCCGATGTGTTAGATAATTGACAACCGGCAAGGAGTACACGCTCCCGCCGGGAAATAAACTCATTGACCACAAATGTTCCCTTCCTTCTCTCGAGAAACTTTCCTTATTAAAATTAAAACAACGAGGCATCTGCCAATCGGAAGTCTTCTTCCTTTAAAGTTAACAGCCTCTCTCTCTCATGATTCCCTTCCCGTAATAACCGTACACTTTGATTTCGAATGGCTTTTTCTATAACATTTCGAACATAGCGGCCATTACTGAATGCCGTATGATTTTGCGATTTGACGGTCTGCAGATGGTTCTGAAGCTTTTGTTCGGCACTTCTTGTCAACACGTAATCACGGTCAGCCACCATCTTTTTGGAGATTCGCATGAGTTCGCCTACCTTATAATCGGGAAACGAAATCATAATCGGGAAGCGGGACGGCAAACCGGGATTCATTGATAGGAAATACTCCATTTCATCTGAATATCCGGCCAATATCAGCATAAAATCATGTTGCTGGTCTTCCATTTGTTTCACAAGTGTATCAATCGCTTCTTTCCCGAAATCTTTCTCACCGCCGCGCGCAAGGGAATAAGCTTCATCAATAAATAATATCCCGCCCATTGCCTTTTTTACAAGTTCTCGTGTTTTTTGAGCCGTGTGCCCGATATATTCCCCAACCAAATCCCCGCGTTCCGCCTCGACGAGATGTCCCTTTGACAATACATTCATTTCATAAAACAACTTGCCAAGCAAGCGGGCAACAGTCGTTTTACCGGTACCGGGATTTCCCTTAAATAACATGTGGAGCGCCTGTCTTTCCACTTTCAGTCCCTGTGTTTCACGGCATTGATTGATATAAAGCCATGCATAAATCTCCTTGATCAATCGTTTCAGCTCTTCCATGCCGACTAAAGCATCCATCTCTTTTTCAATTTTTTCAAGTGAGTAATGTTTCTCACGTTCCGCCTCGTCGACAAAGAAACCTGAGGCCTCTCCAGCAGAGTCATTATTCTGATTGAGAAGCACATGGATTTGCCCTTTTCGTTTCATTGTAAATGCTTCGTTCAAGAGAATCACCTCTTCTGTACGGTTCAACAACATTATACGCCCAACCGTCATTTTCGTGACAACCGCCCAATCTGGAAATGAAACG
>DASVCO010000203.1:0-9752 GCA_036381575.1 Caryophanales bacterium | reverse complement strand
CCGAAAAACCCTTTGACCTTAATCGCATTAATGAAATATTTAAGCATCACTTCAGTGATTTCAAAGTCGGCGATCACACCGTCTTTCAAAGGGCGGATGGCAACGATATTTCCAGGTGTCCGGCCAACCATTTTCCGTGCTTCTTCCCCGACCGCCAGGGCCCTGTTCGTATTTGTATCCATCGCCACGACGGACGGTTCATTTAAGACAATTCCCCTGCCTTTCACATAAATCAATACGTTCGCGGTTCCAAGATCAATTCCGATATCTCTCGAAAACATGTATGGTCCTCCCTGTTCAACTGCACTTGTCATTAATTTCGACATATTTTTACCTAATTTTAATCTTATCATAAAACTTGTCAACAGGGGGATGTTTTTCTGAAAAAGTCGGACATTCAACCTTAATTTTTACTTAACCACGACTTTCTGTGATTCCGAGTCTTTGCGATACTTGACGCGGGTTGCTTCCCCTCCGCGCAAATGGCGAATCGATTTATGAAAATCCATGACCTCCTTCACTTCATTGTATAATTCCGGATTGATTACGGGTAATCGCTCTGTCAAATCTTTATGCACGGTACTTTTTGAAACCCCAAACTCTTTGGCTGCGACCCGCACGGTCTTTTTCGTCTCCACGATATGTTTTGCAATCTTGATGGTACGCTCTTTGATGTAATCGTGCACACCACTCGCCTCCCTAAATTGGATGTGAAAGGTGTGAAATGAGACTTTCTGTGAACAGGCTGCGAAGCACCTATGCAGGCGACCCAAACGGATCCATTTACTTCGAAGCTCCCACGTTCTCACCTCAACCCCTCAAATGCAGGTTTGTAACATTTTATTAAAGGGGAAGTGGTTATATACCAAAAAGTCAAGGAGGACAAGGGTTTTTTCGAAAATTATTAAGTTTTTTCACATAATAAGTGCCGAGAAAAAGGAAGAACCCCGGGATGGACAACGGGTCACACCCACGGGGTTTTGTGATACTGGTTTCGAATACGGTTCTTCAATCCGTTTGCAAACAAGGCGAAAGAAACGGTGGCAAAGAGAAGAGAGATGAGCGGGAATTTGAGCATCCAAGAATAACCGTAAATGTTGTCACGCCCCGCTCCGACAAGGCCGGCCCACTCATTCGTTGCAGAACGATACAGAGTCGGCCAGAGACCCGTATCATAGACCGTTGTTCCGCCTACAAACACATTAAATATTGCCAACTGTCCCATGACAGTCATCGCATAGACGATTTCAAGAACAAACGTGACAAGCAGGTCTTCTTTCAACTGCGGAAAAACGTGCTTCCATACAAAACGGTGCCTGCCTGCCCCAAGTGTAAAGGCCGCGGTCACATAATCCGCCTCTTTGATTTTCAACGCCTTTTTCCGAACAGAAGAGACAACACTTGGTATCCCGACCACAACCGTGAGGACGATGAACAACCCAAGCAAAAGCGACACAGGGATCCTGTCACGGGGAAACGAGCTCGCAAAAAAATTAATGGGTAACAAACAAAAATATACGATAAGAAAGACCGTGATGTAACTCCATGCATTTTCCAGCGCTTCCACCCATCCGGGCTGGCGTTTCAAGGATGCTGTGTACAGACCAATAACGGTCCCGAATATCATCTTCAACAGGGCAACGGCAACTGAAACAAGAAGTGTAAATCTTGCCCCGTACAACAGCTTGGTAAACAAATCAAAGCCAAGCAAACCCGTCCCCAATAAATAGGAGTTGACCCTGAAGGGCTCGACTGGAGGAGCAACCACAATTGATCCATCCTCTGTTCCAACCACTTCCAACTTCGCCTGATCTTCCAAATCATGCGGCGCCAGGGAAGGTCCGAAAATGGCAATCGCAATAAATATCAAAACAAGAAAACCACCGAAATACAATGGAAAGTTCAAGCTTTTTAGCTTACGCATAGACAAACACCTTCTCGAATAAATAAAGGAACAAACGAATCAGCGCATAAACAATGAGCGCCTCAATCAAGACAATAAACAAACAGGACATGGCAACCTGAAATTCGTAATTTGCCCTGTCGAAAAACACATAGTAGGTCAAACCTTGAACATTCAGTAAATACTCAACGATAAATAGATTTCCGACCGTTAAGGAAATGGTCTTTTTCAAATCAGCGACCAGAAAGGATCGAATGTTTTTAAATACATGCTGAAAATTAATATAGAACTTGCCCATTCCTTTCGCTAACGCCGTACGGATGTAATCCTCCCCTGAAATTTGATAGTACTTTCCGTAAATCAACTTAAGCAAATACAGCGTCGGGGCAAATGACAAAATCAAGATCGGAAACCACAAAGCAGTAGATGGCTTATCCGGGGCCAACGTCACGATACGGGTCCCGGTCCATTGATAAATTTTGATAGCAAAAAAACCGAAAGCATAATCATGACAAAATCCGGAATAACGGACAGTATATCCATAATCGACCGAAATACCTTTGCGATCCAAAACCGGGTTAAAATGATCCCAAACAAAAGGCTGACAATGACCGCAATCAGCAAGCTGAAAAAAATCAGGGCGAAACTATGTAACGCGTAAGGCAAAATGTCTTTGGCAACACTGCGTTCTTGGCTGAAGTCCCCAACGCTATTCTCCACGTGATAGGTACCGAGCGGGGCCTCCGGAAAGTCTTCGATATAAGCCATCATCCCTTTCCAAACGTTGGACGGATGAAATTCAATTGATTGGAATCCTGCTCCCGGCTGAACCGCCAGTGGTAAGCCCGTAACGAAAATAACGAGAATAATGATCATAATCGTTTGCTGAAACCCCTTTACCAAAACTCCCCCTCCTCTATCAACAATATTGCAGTATTTAATATTCGACAAATTACGTATTATTCCTTTTTTTTGAAGAAACTCCATACAAAAAAACTGCAACCCCAGGTTGTCAGGGTCGCAGATCAAAGAACTAGCCTGCCAGAAAGAAAGCGCCATATCCAAGCGCTCCGACAATAACAATGGCAGGATGAATTTTCAATTTCTCAAGCAACAAGAAACTTGCTGCAGCCAAAATCACGGTTTGCAGCCAGCCAGCCCCCTCATAAGCCTCCGCAAAAAACTGATAAGCAATTACACCCAGCAATACGGCAATGGTCGGACGAATCAGCAAAGTAAGCTGTTTCACCTTCGGCGAGTCCTTAAAACGATACAAAAGCCCCAGCAACACGATCATCAAAATGAGAGAAGGCGCCACAACTGCAAAAACACCGACAAAGGTTCCAAGAATACCTGCCTGTTGATAGCCGATCAACCCCGCCAGCTTCGTTGTGATTGGCCCGGGAAGCGAATTCCCGAAAGCCAGAACCTTTGCAAACTCTCCGTACGTCATCCAGCCGTAGTGGCCAATCACCTGATTTTCAATCAGCGGTATGGAAGCCGGGCCGCCGCCGTAACCGAGGATTCCGGGAATGAAAAAGGCAACGAAAATTTTCCAATAAATCATCCCGACTCCTCCTGGTGGACCGACGTTTGCCCGACTCGATTCTTCTTCGAAGGCTTAAGCAAAACAAACAGCAGCAAAGCAGCGATCATCACCGCAGGCGGAACAGGCAAAATAACCAGCAGCAAAACACTAAGCGCTGTCAAAACAAGGCTTTTCGTCCAACCCATTCCCTGTTGCCCTTTACGAAAAAACTGCCATGTCAAAACCCCCAGCATCACACCGACAACGGGCATAACCCCATACGTCATGCCTTTCACCCACGGCTGATTACTGAAAGCATCAAGAGTCGTCAGAAGGACAATCATGAGAATAATGGTAGGCAAGATCGTCGCCAGAACAGCATTGATCATTCCTGAAAATCCGGCTACCCGGTAGCCAATATATCCTGCCATTTTCGTCGCAATCGGCCCGGGCAATGTATTACCCAACGCAAGCAAATCGCTGAAATCCTGTTCATCAATCCATTCGTGCTTCTCCACCACTTCTTTTTGAACGAGAGGAATCATCGACGGCCCGCCGCCGTACCCGAAAATACCGACACGGAAAAAAGCCATAAATAAAGAAACCTGTTGATTCATTAAATCCATCTCCTACAATAATTCCGCATTACAATTGGTAAGTCCATTACCATTTATCCAACAAAAATAAGCCAAATAACGAGTTTTATATACATAACGGATCCTGATTCACATTATATCATACGAGATGGCAAGCTACATAATGACCGTCTTTTACTTCCCTGTATTCAGGCTCAATCCTTTTGCACTTTTCTGTAGCAAGCGGACAACGTGTGTGAAAGCGGCATCCCTTCGGAATGTTGAGAGGGCTCGGGACATCCCCCCTCAAAATGATGCGTTCTCGTTTCTCATCCGCCCCCACCTCTGGAATCGCAGACAGCAGCGCCTCTGTATAAGGATGGAGCGGATTTTTATAGAGGCTGTTTTTATCCGTCAATTCAACAATCCGGCCAAGATACATAACAGCAACACGGTCGCTGATGTGCTTTACTACCGACAAGTCATGTGAGATAAAAAGGTAAGTCAACTTGTACTCTCTTTTCAGCCTTTGCAATAAGTTCAATACCTGGGCCTGTACGGAAACATCAAGAGCAGAAACAGCTTCGTCACAAATAATCAGTTCCGGTTTCACGGCAAGGGCCCGAGCAATACTGATTCTTTGGCGCTGCCCTCCGCTGAATTCATGAGGATATCTCCAATAATGCTCCCCATTAAGTCCGACATCCTGAAGCAACTGTTGAATGTATCCCATTGTTTCCTTTTTCGGAACAATGTCATGGGCCCTGACAATTTCACGCAACATTGCGCCTACAGTCATTCTTTGGTTCAACGAAGCATACGGATCCTGAAAAATCATCTGCATCTCTTTACGAAGTTCCCGTAACTGTTTCTTTCGATATTGATTAATATTTTCACCTTTGAAATAGGTTTCACCCGAAGTTGGATTCTGAAGCCGAAGAACCGTACGCCCCATCGTAGACTTTCCACAGCCGGATTCCCCGACAACCCCGAGCGTCTCCCCGGGCTTAATTGAAAAAGAAAGATCATCTACGGCTTTGATATATTCAACGGAACGATTAAATGCCCTATTTCCGCTGACAAAATATTTCTTCAGTCCTTTAACTTCCAGAAGGTGCTCCTGTTGTTGCGGCTTCATCTCTTGCAGCATGTTCTTCTCCCTCCTTCTCCCATCTGTCTGTATACATCCAGCAACTTACTTCGTGATCTTTTCCGCCATACATTCCGGGAGATTCGGTGCGACAAATATCTTTTGCAAACGGGCAACGGCTCGCAAAGCGGCATCCGTTCGGCATGTTTCCAGGGGAAGGAACGGTCCCCTTGATAATGGGAAGTTCCTCTTTTTCTTCTTCCAATTTCGGTATAGCTTCAATTAATCCTCTTGTATATGGATGCTTGGGATTTCGAAACAATTCCTTCGCATGACTATATTCGACCACTTTTCCCGCATACATCACAAGCACTCTGTCAGCTATCTCTGAAACAACACCCAGATCATGAGTAATCATTACGATGGACATTTCCAGCTTGGCTTTCAATTCATTCATCAGTTCAAGAATTTGCGCCTGAATGGTTACATCAAGAGCAGTGGTCGGCTCATCCGCAATCAAGAGTTTGGGGTTACAAGCCAGCGCCATCGCAATCATTACCCGCTGCCTCATTCCTCCGCTTAACTGATGCGGATAATCTTTCACACGATTCTCAGCTGCCGGAATACCAACTAGTTTCAACATTTCTATGGCCTTATCCATAGCTTCTTGCTTGCTGACTTTTTTATGAATCCTGACTACCTCGGCAACCTGCTTTCCGATAGTATGAACGGGGTTTAATGAAGTCATAGGCTCCTGAAAAATCATAGAGATATCCTTGCCTCGAATACGGCTCATTTCCCTCATGTTCTTGGTTACGAGATTTTCCTTTTCAAAATTGATCGTTCCCGAAGTGACTTCCCCATTTTTGGGGAGCAACCCCATAATTGATAACGAAGTCAGGCTCTTCCCGCAACCCGACTCTCCCACGATACAAAGGGTTTCTCCTTTCTTAACAGAGAACCCCACCTTATCCAGAACCGGCACAAAGCCCTTTCTGTTCCGGAAACCAACTGAGAGATCCTTCACTTCAAGTTGATTTTCATCCATCTGGATCACCACCCCAACTAATTGTTCACTACTTCAACTTTGGATCCAGCATGTCCCGGATCCCATCGCCGAATATGTTAATCCCCATTACAGCAAGGAAAATAAATAAACCAGGGAAAATCGCAAACCAGGGAGCCTCGGCCAGATAACCCTGAGCTGCTGAAAGCATTGAACCCCAGCTTGGTGTCGGGGGTTGCGTGCCCAAACCCAGATAACTAAGAGAAGCCTCAGCAATAATAGCACCTGCCACATTCAAAGTAGCCTGAACCAAAATCGGAGCCATTGAGTTAGGAAGAATATGAAACAGCATAATCCGCCGGTCTTTCAGCCCTGAAGACCTTGCTGCTTCTATATAATCATTTTCACGTTTGGACAAAACTTCTCCGCGCATAAGCCGAATATAGTTGGGGGTAAAGACGAGACCGATTGCAATCATGGCATTTCCGAGGCCTGCCCCAAGAACCGCAGCAAGCGAGAGCGACAATACGAGCGGAGGAAAAGCCAGCATGGCATCTGTAAATCTCATAATCAGAACTTCGTCCCAAAGCCCCCGATAATAACCGGAAAACAATCCAATCGGAACGCCGATTGCCAGGGCAATTCCGACCGATATTAAACCGGCTTTCAAAGAGACCTGCGCTCCATAGACGACCCTGCTGAAAATATCTCTTCCCAGATTATCAGTCCCGAACCAATGATCCGCGCTTGGCGGGACCAGCACCTCTCCGTAATTAGGCTTAATGGGATTATAAGGAGCTATGGCATCGGCAAAGACTGCCATAATAATCAAAACAAGGATGAAAACGCCGCCTGCAACAGCCAATTTATTTTGCCAAAGCCGCTGAATCATCTCCCCCCACATGCGGGCACGGGGGTTCTTTCCGGCAACAGGTTTGACTGGATTCGGTTGTACTTGTGCCATTATTTCGACCCTCCTCCAGTTAATTTAATCCTTGGATCCAATACTGAGTAAACAATATCAATGATGAAATTCGTCATCACTACAGCAAAGGCCATAAACAATACCGCTCCCTGGACAACGGGATAATCCCTTGACAAGATAGATTCAATAATCAGTCGGCCGACACCCGGCACCGCGAAAATTGTTTCGGCGATCACAGCGCCTCCGAAGAAAGTTGTCAATTGGAGACCACTGACTGTAATGACTGGGATAATCGCATTTTTAAAGGCATGTCCGTAAACAACTGAACGTTCGAGCAAACCTTTCGCATACCCGGTCCGAATATAATCGGATTCCATTACCTCCAATAAACTCGACCGAATCATCCTGGTTAATTCAGCGGACAAACGGGTACCAAGAGTAATCGAGGGCAACAGCATGAGTAAAATACTTCGAACCATATTCTCACCCGGCGGCACATACCCTGATGGAGGGAGCCACCCCAGGAAAATAGCAAAAACATAGATTAATAAAATACCAAGCCAAAATGAAGGCAAAGAGACACCTGACATCGCAAAAATGGTTCCTAAATAGTCCCAAATCGTTCCTTTGCGGGTAGCACTCAACACACCTACAGGTACCGAAATAATAAGAGAAATCATAAAAGACATAACTGTCAGCTGCAGGGTAACCGGAATTTTATTTAACAATATGGCCATAACGGAAGAGTGATCCTGGATAGAATAACCCAAGTCCCCGTGTAAAACTCCGCCAAGCCACCTAATATACTGGACATACAACGGATCATTCAGCCCCATTTTTTCACGTAATGCCGCAAGAGCTTCAGGGGTTGCCATTTTCCCCAATTTTACAAGTGCGGGGTCACCTGGCAAAAGCTGTACAAGTGCAAATACAATGACCGTTACAAGGAAGAGGACAATTGCCATAAGCCCCAGGCGTTTCAGTAAAAAAACCACGCTCTTCCCTCCTCACTTAAAGATATGACGGGGTGCTGCAATTTTTCACAACACCCCGGTTTCTTTCTATTTGAAATGCAATGGTGCGGTTCGAATCATTCTCGTCGGCATGTGGATGAATCCTTTCAGATCTTTCTTCATAGCCTTGAAATCTTTCGGGTAATACAGGAACACATAAGGGACATCTTCCCAAAGAATATGTGCGACCTGATTATACAGCTGTTTTCTTTGTTCTCTGTCCGAAGTGGTTCTTGCCTCTCTCAATAGTTGGTCCATTTTATGATTAGAGTAACCCATGTCGTTAATAGAACCATCCGTCGCAAACCAACTGTAGACGTTACCGTCTGGATCTGTACGACCACTCCATCCAATTCGAATGGCTTGATAGTTTCTCTTTTTCATTTGCTGAAGCAATGTTCCGAACTCTACCTGTTCAAGCTTCACTTTCATGCCGATTTGCCCAAGCATGGACTGAAGCATCTGCCCCAACTGTTTTTCCTCCGGTTTTGGCGTAATCTTTAAGGTGAATTGAAGATTACTCACTCCGGATTCCTGAATCAGTTGTTTGGCCTTTTGGATATCGGGCTCCGGTACCTTCAGGTCCTCAACATAAGCCCAACTGGATGGTGGAAACGGACTGGCCGCCGGAGTTACGCCATTTTTGAAAACCACCTTGGCAATCGCTTGGCGATTCACCGCAATATTCACGGCCTGGCGGACCTTTTTATTATTAAAAGGGGCCTTATCCGTATTTAACATAATGCCTTGGAAGCCAAGAGCCGGCTTTTCTGACAATTTAACCTTCGAATTTTCTTTGATATCGTTAATATCTTTAAAAGGAATCTGGTTCACAATATCTACGTTGCCGTAAATCAAGTTTTTGACGCGAGTGTTGCCATCCGGAAACGGTTTATAGACTACATTTTTAATGGCGGGCTTGTCTCCCCAGTAGCCATCAAAACGGGTCAGTTTAATATGGTCCTGTTGAACTCTGTCAACAAACTTATAAGGCCCCGTCCCCACCGGATGGTTTGAAAAATCCTTTCCTTCTTCCTTAACCGCAGTCGGTGAAACCATCATGCCGGAACGGTCCGTTAACACAGCCAGAAATGGCGAAAACGGTTTTTTCAGTGTAATTTGCACGGTGTACTTATCAAGGACCTTGACATCTTTCACTGCTTTGATTTCCGATTTCCTCGGAGAGGTGAAATCCGGATCCATGATCCGATCAAAATTAAATTTCACTGCCTTGGCGTTAAATGGCGTTCCGTCTTGAAACTTCACATCATGACGAAGGTGGAAAGTATAGGTTTTCCCGCCATCTGAAATCTCCCACTTCTTCGCCAGCTCCGGTTGAAATTTAAGATCTTCACTCAGGCCGACCAAAGTATTATAAAGACTTTGGTAAACCTGCCGATCAACTGCGGCTTGTGATTTAGCCGGGTCCAATTGCGGTGGGTCATCGTCAAGGCCGATAATCAGGGTATCGGGATCCTCTCTCCCGGATGAAGCCGCATTATCGGGGGCGTCCGACTTTTCACCGGAACTGCCTGCTGTACCTGAGCTGCCCGATGAACCGGAACTGCATCCGGCTAAAACCATCAAAAGAACCAGAAAAAATAAAAATGCCTTTTTCAAAACAAACAGCCTCCTCAAGAGAAAAATTATTCCGAAAATTAATGGTTATGTTCACTAATGTATACTTATTAAATCCACCCCCCTTTTCTGGT
>DASVCO010000202.1:0-18795 GCA_036381575.1 Caryophanales bacterium | reverse complement strand
TAATATAAAATACTGATTGTAATGATTACAATTTGACACCTCTTCTCGGCTGTGATTATAATAGGGTGGGAATGGCACGAGGGAGGATGGAACATGGAGAACCGTATTGACCGAATCAAGAAGCAGCTGCATTCACAGAGTTATAAACTGACGCCGCAGCGGGAAGCTACGGTGCGCGTTCTATTGGAGAATGAAGAAGATCATTTAAGCGCGGAAGATGTATACCTCCTCGTTAAAGACAAAGCGCCCGAAATCGGGTTGGCCACTGTATATCGAACGCTTGAATTATTGACGGAATTGAAGGTTGTAGACAAAATCAACTTTGGTGACGGAGTATCCCGTTATGACTTGCGGAAAGAAGGCGCTGACCACTTTCATCACCATTTGGTTTGTATGGAATGCGGGGCCGTCGATGAAATTCAGGATGATCTGTTGGGCGACGTCGAGAAAGTTGTCGAAAGGGACTGGCATTTTCAAATCAAGGACCATCGTTTGACCTTTCACGGCATTTGTTATCGCTGCGTGGAAAAAAAGGAGAAAGAAAACGGAGACCAGTGAACCTTTTCCTTCGGGAGAGGTTTTTTATTTTGGGGAATTTCACGAGATTCATAGTTTGCCAGCCTTTCTGCATTTACAAAACGGATGGAATTGTTTAATTTTATAGTAGGTGATGCCTGTTCAAAGTATAAAACCCGAAAAACCTGGCATATCTTGTACTAGAGGCGGAAGTTGGATTTGCGGTTCACAGCTTTTGTGAGATTCACGCAGCCGCCGTCCTTCGGCTTTTAAATTCCGGAAAGGCAGGGTGCTTGATATGATATCATGGTTACGGGTTTTTTGGGACACGTTAAAGGTGTTTGTACTTTTTGTCGGATGTACGGTTTTATTCTACTATGGGTTAATGTGGATCGATCATGAATATGAAAGTTATCATAAGTACGACAAGCCGAAGGGCCGGGCGGTAAAAGTCTATCAGGTCGAGGAGAATAAGAAATCTTTTGATTGGCTGAACCGGTTGGAATTGTTTTATAAAATCGGCGAATAAGCCGTGAGGAGAGGACGTTCCATGGAGGATGATGTCAAAGACTTTCTGCACTATTTGATCGTCGAACGGGGATTGTCCGGCAATCCGATAGCTGCTTATCGGCGGGACTTGCGGGGATATATCGGTTTTTTGAAAGAAAAGGAAAACGTGCGATCCCCGGAGGATATTACGCGTACGCACATTATTCGATATTTAATGACGTTAAAGGATCAGGGCCGGGCATCGTCAACATTGGCCAGGCATACGGCTTCTGTTCGTTCCTTCCATCAATTCATGCTTCGGGAAAGGAAATCGGAACAGGATCCGTCTGTACATATTGAAACGCCAAAGAAAGAGCAAAAGCTTCCGAAGGTACTGTCCGTACAAGAAGTGGAAGCCCTTTTGGAGGCGCCGAAAAAAGGAACTTCCTTCGGTCTTCGGGACCAGGCGATGCTTGAGGTTTTGTATGCGACCGGGATTCGGGTTTCGGAATTGGTACGGTTAGATGTTTCTGATGCCCATCTAACGATGGGATTTGTGCGTTGTATTGGAAAAGGGGATAAGGAACGAATCATCCCGCTTGGCAAAATGGCTGCCGAATCTCTTGAGCGTTATTTAGACAGAGGCCGCGGCGAATTATTGAAACGGAAGCAAAACGATGCGTTGTTTCTGAATCACCATGGCGGACGTTTGTCCCGGCAAGGATTCTGGAAAATTTTGAAAGGTATGGCGCGTGAAGCCAATGTGAAGAAGGAATTGACACCGCACACCTTGCGCCATTCATTTGCAACACATTTGCTTGAAAACGGAGCCGATTTGCGGGCAGTGCAAGAAATGCTCGGGCATGCGGATATTTCCACGACACAAATTTATACGCATGTAACGAAAGCGCGGTTGAAAGATATTTATACGGCTTATCATCCGAGAGCCTAGAGGTTTTTTGTATGGAGCATGAAATGAAGGAGGAAAATTCGATATGTCAAGGTTTAAAAGGGTAGCATTAATTGTGCTTGATTCCGTCGGCATTGGCGAAGCGGAGGACGCAGAACGATTCAAGGATATTGGAGCAGACACGCTGGGCCATATTGCTGAAGCGAGAAACGGTTTACATATGCCGAATATGGAAAAGTTGGGTTTAGGAAATATCCGTGAATTACAAGGGATTCAGAAGGCGGACAAACCTATGGCCCATTTCGGGAAAATGCGAGAATCCTCAAACGGAAAAGACACGATGACCGGGCATTGGGAAATCATGGGCCTATTTATCGAGAAACCGTTTCAGACTTTCCCGAATGGCTTCTCCGCTGATTTGATCCAACAGCTTGAGGAAAAGACAGGCAGGGAGGTAATCGGAAACAAGCCGGCTTCAGGCACGGAAATTATCAAGGAGCTGGGCAAGGAACATATGGAGACCGGTGCTTTAATCGTCTATACGTCCGCTGATCCAGTGTTGCAAATTGCGGCTCACGAAGATATCGTCCCACTTGAAGAACTGTATGAGATTTGCGAGATTGCTCGGGAATTGACCAAGGATGAACCTTATAAGATCGGGCGCGTTATTGCTCGTCCGTTTGAGGGGGAACCGGGAAATTTCGAACGCCGTTCTGATCACCGTCACGATTATGCTCTCAGCCCATTCGACCGGACAGTCATGAATGAATTACAGGACGGCGGTTACGATGTGATTGCACTCGGGAAAATCAATGATATTTACAATGGTGCGGGTGTGACCGAAGGAATTCGAACAACTGATAACATGGACGGGGTAGACAAGCTTGTCGAGACTTTGGAAAAAGACTTTAATGGCTTAGCCTTCCTGAACCTGGTCGATTTTGATTCGAAATATGGGCACCGCAGGGACCCGCAGGGCTATGGAGATGCGTTGGAAGCTTATGATGAACGTCTTCCGGAGATTCTCGAAAAAATTGGGGAGGATGATTTGCTGATTATTACAGCAGACCACGGAAATGATCCGACCCATCATGGCACTGATCATACCCGTGAACTCGTTCCGCTTCTTGTGTATCATCGGGATATTGAACAAGCAAGAAGTCTTGGTGTACGGAATACATTTTCTGATCTTGGCGCCACAGTAGCCGATAATTTCGGGGTGAAAGCTCCGAAGTATGGAGAAAGCTTTCTTAAGGATGTGATAAAATGACGGATCGAAAAAGTGTACAGGATGCGGCTGACGTTTTACATAAGAAAATCGCCGAAGTGCCCACAGTCGGGCTGATACTCGGTTCGGGCCTCGGGGTATTGGCTGATGAAATAGAAGAGCCGGTGGCCGTTTCCTATCAGGACATTCCAGGTTTTCCGGTTTCCACGGTTGCCGGGCACAAAGGCCAATTTGTTTTCGGGAAGCTCAAGGGTTTGCCTGTTGCCGCGATGCAGGGGCGTTTTCATTTTTATGAAGGGTATTCGATTCAGGAGGTTACATTCCCGGTTCGGGTTATGAAGGAACTCGGGGTCGAGACGCTTATAGTGACGAATGCCTCAGGCGGCGTGAACAAGGCATTTAAACCGGGGGATTTAATGTTAATTCGCGATCATATCAATTGGTTGCATGCCAATCCGTTGATTGGACCGAACGACGAAGAAATCGGAGTGCGATTCCCCGATATGTCTGAGGCCTATTCGGAGCGTTTATTGGACAAGGCACGAAAGGCCGCTCGAAGTATAGACCTCAGCCTGCAGGAAGGTGTTTATCTGGCGACAGCCGGGCCTTCATATGAAACACCGGCAGAAATTCGCATGATGCGTACTATGGGAGCGGATGCAGTCGGGATGTCAACAGTTCCCGAGGTAATAGCCGCCCGCCATGCCGGCATTGAGGTGCTTGGTATTTCTTGTGTGGCCAATGCTGCTGCAGGTATCCTGGATGTGCCTTTAAGCCATGATGAGGTTATCGAAACGACCGAAAACATTCGTGAAGATTTCTTGAAACTGGTGAAGATGATTTTGAGTGAACTGGGGGAAAGCCGCGATGGAACAGATCGTTAATAAGATAAGAGAAGCTGTTCAGGTTATTGAACAGCAAATTGACGTTAAGCCTGAGGTCGGCCTGATATTAGGATCGGGCTTGGGGGACCTCGCCGATGAAATTGAAGGGGCTGTCAAAATTAAATATGAGGATATCCCTTATTTTCCGGTTTCGACAGTGCCCGGCCATGCAGGCCAGCTTGTGATAGGCCGCCTCAACGAGATTCCTGTTGTTGCGATGCAAGGCCGTTTCCATTTTTATGAAGGGTACTCTATGCAAGAGGTTACTTTTCCGGTTCGCGTGATGAATGGGATAGGGATAGAAAAGCTTGTGGTCACGAACGCCTGTGGGGGCATCAATTCGGGATTTCAGGCAGGTGACTTGATGATTATCGAAGATCACTTAAACATGACCGGTACAAACCCGTTAATTGGCCCCAATGATGAGACCATCGGACCAAGGTTTCCAGACATGAGCCGGGCGTACAATCCGGAATTAATTGATATGGCCGAAAAAATAGCGAACCGTCTTGAAATCAATGTTCAAAAAGGCGTCTATGCCGGCATTTCGGGGCCGTCGTTTATGACACCGGCAGAGTTGAAAATGTTGCGTACACTTGGAGCTGATGCAGTTGGAATGTCAACTGTTCCCGAAGTCATTGTTGCGAATCACGCTGAGGTCAAGGTGATCGGCATTTCTTGTGTAACCGATATGGCCATTGCAGAAGAGCTTGAGCCCCTCACCCATGAACAAGTGGTGGCCACGGCCGATCGAACAAAACCGAAATTTATCAAACTCGTTAAAGAAATTGTTGCCGGTATCAAAGGGTGATCGCCATGAGAATGGTGGACTTGATTGAGAAAAAGCGCGATGGTGATCCTTTGACAGCAGGTGAAATCCGCTGGATGGTTGAAGGATACACAGACGGAACTATTCCTGATTATCAAATGTCAGCAATGGCCATGGCGATTTTCTTTCAGGATATGAACGGCCGGGAAATAGCCGATCTGACACTGGCAATGGCCAAATCTGGAGATACGATTGATCTGGGCCGGATTCACGGGATCAAAGTTGACAAGCATTCGACGGGCGGCGTCGGCGACAAAACGACCTTGATTGTCGGGCCGTTGGTGGCGGCTGCGGGTGTTCCCGTGGCCAAAATGTCGGGCCGCGGGCTCGGTCATACAGGCGGGACGATTGATAAGCTGGAAGCGATTGATGGTTTTCGGACTGAGTTGACAGAGGAAGAGTTTATCAGTAATGTGAACCGTTTGAAAATGGCGATTGCGGGGCAAAGCGGGAATCTTACACCGGCTGATAAGAAATTGTATGGTCTTCGCGACGTTACTGCAACGGTAGACTCCATTCCTTTGATCGCGAGTTCTGTAATGAGCAAGAAGATTGCCTCGGGTGCGGACGCCATCGTGTTGGATGTCAAAACAGGCTCCGGCGCCTTTATGAAAACATTGGATGGTGCAAAACAACTGGCGGCATACATGGTGGAAATCGGAAAGAATCTGAACCGGAAAACCATTGCCGTTATCAGCGACATGAGTCAACCATTGGGTTACGAGGTTGGGAATGCCAACGAGATTCGAGAGGCTATTGAGGTTTTGCAAGGCAATGGCGAGAAGGATTTAACTGAAGTCTGTCTGACATTGGCTTCTTATATGACAGTAGCAGGCGGTGTTTATCCTGATTTTGCTCATGCCCGACAGCGCCTTGAGGAAATGCTTTCATCCGGCGATGCAATTGAAGTCTTCAAAAGGTTTGTAGAGGCGCAGGGCGGAGATTCAGCGATCGTGGATCACCCGGAGCGCTTACCACAAGCCATATATCACATTGAACTGAAGGCGGATCAGAGCGGCTACATTCAGAATATAGATGCTGAAGCAGTCGGGATTGCCGCAATGTTGCTGGGAGCGGGACGGCGGACTAAAGAAGACATCATTGATCATGGGGTGGGTATCACTCTGAAGAAGAAGGTTGGAGATTCCGTTCAAGAAGGTGAAACCATCGCGGTTCTCCATAGCAATAAGAAGGAAGCGCCTGAAAGCCGAAATATGTTATGGCGTGCTTATTCGTTCAGTCCAAATCTGGTCACTAAACAGCCAATGATTTACGATATTATGGAATAGAAGTGGCAGGAAGAACCATCATCCATGAAAGAAGTGGATGATGGTTTTTTTGATCTGGTTTTATTTATGTGGGTATTGGATGGCTCAACAAAATGAACGGAAAGTGGCGAATTAAGAAACAATAGGTTAAGGAATCCTGCGGTGGCAGGGTTCTTTTTTGTATAAAAATAGGCTGAATTGGAGAAAATATTGGTACTCTTATTGACCGACAAAGGAGCACTTAACGACACTTCATTGAGTCGAGGATTGTACAAATCACAAGGGAGGAATTTTTCATGAAGCGGATTTTTGCAGGTTTGTTAGTTTTAACGATGGTGTGTTCCATTATTCCCATAGAAGGCCTGGCAAAGGACAAAGGGGACGGGCTTAAGCTGGCCAAGGATGCAAAGTCGGCGATTTTGATGGTTGCCGATACAGGGACGGTTTTGTACAACAAAAATGCTGACAAGAAGCTGCCCCCTGCCAGTATGACAAAAATTATGACGATGTTATTGATTATGGAAGCCTTGAATAGCGGGAAGATTTCCCTGGATGATCAGGTCAGGACAAGTGAACATGCGGCTTCAATGGGAGGATCGCAGATTTTCCTTGAAGAAGGGGAAACGATGAAGGTAAAGCAAATGTTGAAGGCTATTGCAATTGGTTCGGCCAATGATGCTTCAGTTGCCATGGCTGAAAAAATTGCCGGTTCCGAAGAAGCATTTGTGAAAATGATGAATAAGAAGGCGAAGGCGCTCGGTTTGAAAAATACCCATTTCGAAAATCCAACTGGATTGCCCGCAGAAAATCATTATTCAACAGCAGCGGATATGGCAAAAATGGCAAGGGCCCTTCTTCAACATGAAGAAATTACACAATATACCGGGCTTTATCAGGATTATTTACGGGAAGACACTGATAACAAATTCTGGCTCGTGAATACGAATCGGCTTGTGAAAACTTATCCGAGTGTTGATGGTTTGAAAACCGGCTATACAAACGAAGCCAAGTATTGTCTGACTGCTACAGCAGAGAAAGATGGTATGCGTTTGATCGCAGTCGTAATGGGAGCCCCTACTACGAAATCGAGGAATGCTCAGGTGGCCAATATGTTGGATTATGCTTTCAGTCAATATCAAACCCATAAGATGTATGATAAAGGCCAGATTGTCAAGAAGGTTCACGTTGATAAAGGGGTCAGCAATAAGGTGCCTGTCGTTACGGCCCGTGAAGTGGCTGTTTTGACGAAGAAAGGCGAATCGCCGAAAAACATTAAGAAATCGATTAAAGTCAAGGATGATTTAAAAGCTCCGTTGAAAAAAGGGGACGCCATCGGAAAGATTGTCCTGAAAAAAGACGGCAAGATCATTACTGAAGTTTCGCTTATCGCCAAATCCGAGGTGCCCCGTGCATCCTGGTGGCAATTGTTTAAACGTTCTATCGGAAACTTTACAGTTCAGTCGAATTTCCACTAGTTTTGTCACTCGTGAAGGAATTGAAAACTGAATATCGAAGAAGAAGAGACAGAGCGGCTATAGCCGTGCTACAAGAATTTTGATGAGGAGGAAGGACTGTGAGTCTGGGGATCGATCTTGAGATCAAAGGAAATGTGTTGTGTATCCGTCTGGAAGGAGAATTGGATCATCACACCTCCGGGCAACTTCGGGCGCAAGTGGAAGAAGCCCTTGACCGAAATCAGATCAAGCATATCGTGATGAATTTGGAACAGCTGAAATTTATGGACAGCTCCGGATTGGGCGTGATTCTGGGCCGCTATAAACGTATAAAGAATGCGGGTGGTGAAATGGTCGTCTGTGCGATCTCTCCATCAGTGAAACGTTTATTTGAAATGTCGGGGATGTTCAAGATCATTCGTCTTGAGGAAAATGAAGCTTTCGCATTACGAAACCTGGGGGTGGCTTAGATGAGAAATGAAATGAGCCTCCGGTTTTCGGCGAAAAGCGAGAATGAATCGTTTGCCCGCGTTACGGTTGCCTCTTTTATCGCCCAGCTAGATCCGACTATGGATGAATTGACGGAAATCAAAACCGTTGTGTCGGAAGCTGTTACGAATGCCATTATCCATGGCTATGAGAATAATCCTGAAGGTATGGTTTACATTAGTGTCCAGCTTGAAGATGGCCTTGTCCGCATGACCATTAAGGATGAGGGCATCGGGATTCAAAACCTTGATGAGGCGCGAATGCCATTGTACACAACAAAGCCTGAATTGGAACGTTCCGGAATGGGTTTCACTATAATGGAAAATTTCATGGACGAAGTCGAAATCGAAACGGACGAGAATCACGGGACCATCATTCATTTAACAAAATTTCTGACGAAAAACAAAGCTTTAAGTCATTAAGGGGTTCTGCTAATGGATGTGGAGGTTAGCAAAGATCAAAATGAGCCGTTTTTAAAAGACGAGGAAGTCAAAGAACTCATTCGACGCAGCCAGAATGGCGATCAGGAAGCGCGGAATTTAATCGCTGAGAAAAACATGCGGTTGGTGTGGTCCATCGTCCAGCGGTTTCTGAATCGGGGTTATGAAGCCGATGATTTATTTCAGATCGGCTGCATCGGGTTGTTAAAGTCCGTTGATAAATTCGATTTGTCTTACGACGTGAAATTTTCGACATATGCGGTGCCTATGATCATTGGGGAAATTCAGCGATTTATCCGGGATGACGGGACAGTCAAGGTAAGCCGTTCATTAAAGGAAACCGGGAACAAGGTCCGCAAAAAGAAAGATGAATTGGCGAAGCATTTCGGACGAGACCCGACAGTGAATGAGATTGCAGAGGCACTTGATCTATCACCTGAAGATGTTGTCATGGCACAAGAGGCCGTTCGTGCTCCGTCCTCCATTCATGAAACGGTTTATGAAAATGACGGAGATCCGATTACACTACTTGACCAAATGGCCGATGAATCGGAAGGCAAGTGGTTTGACAAGATTGCCTTGAAAGAAGCTGTCCGCCATTTAAACGAAAGAGAACGGCTTATTGTTTACTTAAGGTATTACAAGGATCGAACGCAATCAGAAGTCGCAGAACGCCTGGGGATTTCGCAGGTACAGGTTTCCAGGCTGGAAAAGAAAATACTTGTGCAAATTAAGAGCCAAATGGGAGAAGAATAATCCCGTTTGGTTTTTTTATGGCATTGGGTTTCCAAAAAGAAAATAATGGATAATGGGATAAGCCGGAATGAGGAGCCCCGCAGGAAAGCATACTAAACATAAAAGCGTGAGGTGAGTGCAGTGGAAATGAATAATATTTATCTTCGTATGCGCCACCGTATCCTGGTTCAGCCCAATCAGGCGATCCGTTTGGGGGAATTGGCTGAAGTCATTGCTCCTCCGGAGGTCGAAAAAGCTTTAACTGACTTGATCCTGCATCAGGTTCAGAAAAAGGATCGTAACTATATCGTCATAGATGCGATGCGCGCGATTCAAAGGATTCATGAACTGAATCCGAAGCTGGATATCCAAACCATCGGCCCAGCGCAAACGATTATCGAAATTCAATATCCGAAGAAAACCCTCGCTCCGGTTTACTTTTGTGGCGTGTGGGTTTTATTGTTTATCGGCGCGGCGCTGGCTATCATGAATTTTCACGAAGATGTCAGCATGCAAGGGGTTCAACAGAAAATTTATAAAATCGTGACCGGTAAAGAAAACTATAAACCGTTGATCATGCAAATTCCTTATTCAATCGGGCTCGGTGCCGGGATGATTTTGTTCTTCAATCATTTGTTCCGTAAACGATTTAATGAAGAACCAAGTCCGCTTGAGGTTGAAATGTTTAATTATCAACAGGATCTGGACCGATATATCACCTTCCATGAAAAAAGAGAAACCGGCTCGAGGTCCGATGACGATTAAGGCAGTCATTTTGATCATGGTTAGCTTTGCGGACGGTGTGATTGTCGGTTCCGGCTTTGTTGCCTTTTTAATCGTACTTGGTATCATACCGAGATTAATGCAGTTAACAAAAACCCAGTCGTTTGTACGGGCTTACGAGTGGAGTGTGATAAGCGGGGCTTTGATGGGCGGATGGCTGGGTTTAAGGGGCGTTAGCCTGGATCTTTCCGTTTTTTGGCTCGTCCCAATTGGTTTGGCATGCGGTGTTTTTATCGGAATGTTGGCTGCGGCGTTGACGGAAGTGCTGAACGTTTTGCCAATTCTGGCAAAGCGGATTGGAATCGGTGAGACTAAGATCATTATTTTGTTGATGGCGCTTGTGCTTGGAAAGATTGTGGGGTCCATTTTTCATTGGACTTATTTTGTCGACCAATGATCGTAATACTTTCTCGAAATGACAGGAATCTGAATATCTGAACAGGAGGGACTTGCTTTGGCTGTTAAATTAAATAATCCGGCCGATTATAAACAAAATATCAAACCGTACCAACCCAAACCGAAGGTATTTCGAAATTGCATCAGGGCGTTTTGGACCGGAGGATTGATCTGTGCTTTTGGGCAATTGATCGCGAATTTTTATGTAACCTTCTTTGATTTTACGGAAACAACTGCAGGAAACCCGACTACGGCTACGTTGATATTAATTGCATCACTGTTAACGGGATTCGGGGTTTATGATAAAATCGGGCAGTTTGCCGGAGCCGGGTCGCTTGTCCCGGTTACGGGTTTTGCCAATTCTATAACAAGTGCGGCACTTGAACATAAGAGCGAAGGATTGGTATTGGGCGTAGCGACAAATTTGTTTAAATTAGCGGGGGCCGTTATCGTATTTGGTGTTGTCGCTGCTTATGTTGTTGGGCTTATTCGGCTGCTTTTTAAAGCGCTGATTACTTAAATCACATATGAGAAGTTGAAACAGGACAAGGCTACTTCCTAATTTTCAGAAGGAAACAGAAGGTGAAAACATGGCAGTCAAAAGAAAACAAACCTGGCAATTCAAAAATGATATTTATCTTTCCTCAACAGGTACAGCAACGGGTCCTAAAGAAGCGCAAGGGCCGCTTTCATCTTACTTTGATCAATCGTATGATGATCTTTATTGTGGTGAGGACAGCTGGGAACTTGCTGAGCGGCGTCTTATGGAAGATGCAGTGATGGCATGTTTGAAGAAAGCCAATCAAGCGGCAAGCAGCGTTGATTTGTATCTGGCCGGTGATCTGTTGAATCAAATTGTCACCGCGAATTTTTCAGCAAAAAAATTGCAAATTCCATATCTCGGAATGTTTGGCGCCTGTTCCACCTCGATGGAAACCCTGGCTGTTGGTGCAGCTTTGGTTGATGCGGGCTTTATTGATCGAGCTATTGCCGCTGTGAGCAGCCACAATGCGACCGCTGAACGGCAATTTCGAAATCCGACGGAATACGGGGGACCGAAGCCGCCAACCTCAGAATCGACTGTTACAGGAGCGGGAGCCGGTTTGATTTCCCGGGAAGCGTCTCCTGTCAAAATTACCGAAGCCACAATTGGTAAAGTGTTTGATTGGGGGATCAAGGATGCGAATGATATGGGCTCGGCTATGGCGCCGGCCGCGGCCGATACAATAGCTTCCCATCTAACACAAACAGGACGAGAGGTCAGTGATTACGATCTTATTTTAACCGGTGATCTCTCAAGTGTCGGAACGCCTATTCTGAAGGAATTACTTTATGAACGAGGCTACGATATTTCGTCTGTCCATCAGGATTGCGGGTTAATGGTGTATCGCCCCGATCAGAAAGTATTTGCCGGAGGCAGTGGTTGTGCTTGTTCAGCCGTTGTAACTTACGGATATATTGTAGATGAGTTAACGCGCGGAAATTTACAGCGTGTGCTTGTTGTAGCTACCGGATCCCTTCACAGCCCGACAATGGTTCAGCAAAAAGAGGCGCTTCCCACTATTGCGCACGGGGTTGTCCTTGAAGCAGCGGGAGGAGGCGAATCGTAATGGAATACTTGCTTGCATTTATCGTAGGCGGTTTGATTTGTGTAATAGGGCAAATTTTATTGGACGTGTTTAAATTAACACCTGCCCACGTAGTGGTTTCCTTTGTTGTGGCAGGCGCAGTTCTGGATGGATTCGGCTTATATGACCGATTGATTGAATTTGCGGGAGCCGGGGCAACTGTACCGATTACAAGCTTCGGCCATTCCCTTCTGCACGGGGCCATGAATGAAACCGAACAAAGCGGGGTGCTCGGGTTGGCGATCGGTATTTTCCAATTGACGGCTGCAGGGATTTCCTCGGCGATATTATTCGGGTTTATTGTTGCCGTGATCTTTAAACCAAAAGGTTGATGAGCAGATGGAGCCAAGAAATGTTATTCTTGTCACTGACGGTGACAAATACGCGATGAAAGCTGTACAATATACGGCCAAAGAGGTTGGGGGCCGCTGTATCTCCCGGTCCTCAGGAAATCCAACACCGCTTTCCGGCGAGGAGATTGTGGAATTAATCAAGGAAACTCCATATGATCCCGTCTTTGTGATGGTGGATGATTGTGGCTTCCGTGGTGAAGGGCCGGGTGAAAAAGCGATGAGATGTATTGTTGAACACCCTGATGTTAACGTTCTGGGTGCCATAGCTGTTGCTTCAAACACCGATTTCAAGGAATGGACGAGAGTAGATGTGAGCGTCGACCGAAGCGGAGAATTGACAGAGCATGGGGTGGACAAACACGGTGTTGCCGATATTGAGGTCGGACGTATGGATGGAGATACCGTGTATGCACTAGATGATCTGGACCTGCCTATCGTTGTTGGTGTCGGGGATATTGGGAAAATGGACAATCAGGATACTGTGGAGAAAGGATGTCCGATTACCCGCCAGGCTGTCGATTTGGTGCTTGAACGCAGTAACCGATATAAAAGGGCTTGAAAGATGAGCCGATCTGTGCTAAATTAATCGAAAATCATAACATTTTATAATCACCTCATACTGGGATGAACGCATTCATATCCCGGAAGACGTAGAGGCGCGGAAAGAATAAGTACGGCAAAACCGAGTTTGGGACACGATGACGGTGCCGGAAAGGTCAATCCGCCGAAGTGGCATGGCCGCCGGGCCTTGCTGCTGGGCCGCTGTTGAAGAGGCAGCGGACTGTCACCGCTTTTGGCGGTGGAGAACTATCCGATGAGGGGCACAAACGTCAAGACAGTTAGTGTACCTTACGCTAAGTGTCTTTTTGTTTTTCATCGAAAAGGGGAGAAACCATAATGTTGTATGGAACAAGCACGATTCAACCAAACGGCCATCTTGAAATCGGCGGTGTGGATACCGTTAGTCTTGCCAATCAATTTGGAACACCGTTATACGTGTACGATGTGGCTCATATGCGCGCACAGGCAAGAGCGTTTAAACAAGCATTTATAGAAAATAATGTAGCGGGACAGGTTGCTTACGCCAGTAAGGCTTTCTCGTGCGTCGCAATGGTGCAATTGATAGAAGAGGAAGGCTTGAATCTTGATGTGGTTTCCGGTGGAGAACTGTATACAGCTCTTTCTGCCGGGTTCCCGCCGGAGCGAATCCATTTTCATGGAAACAATAAAAGCCCCGAGGAAATCGATATGGCGGTAAAGGCTAACATCGCTTGTTTCATCGCGGATAACTTTCAGGAACTGCGTCTTTTGGAAGAAGCAAGTCAGGGCAACGGGGTAAAGATTAATGTGTTACTCCGAACAACGCCCGGAATTAAGGCTCATACCCATGAGTATATCGCGACAGGGCAGGAAGACTCGAAATTCGGATTTGATCTGGAAAGCGGGCAAGTGTATGAAGCTCTTAAATACGTATTGGATCATGAAGCATTTGAATGCCTGGGTCTCCATTGTCATATCGGTTCACAAATTTTTGACGCAAATGCTTTCGAAGTTGCTGTTGATAAAATATATCACGAGTTGGAAAAGCGACGGGATGATTTGGGGTTCGTCCCGGAGGTATTGAATCTTGGCGGAGGCTTCGGGATTCGTTATGTTGAAGGAGACTCAGCTCAACCCCCGGAGAAGTATGTTGACAAGATGATAGCGGCTGTAAAGAAACAATCATCCAGGCTCGGTTTTCGGGTTCCCGAAATTTGGATTGAACCGGGACGTTCTATTGTAGGGAATGCAGGGACGACCTTGTACACGGTAGGTTCACAAAAGGAAATTCCGAACGTCCGCCGTTATCTGGCTGTTGATGGGGGAATGTCCGATAATTTACGGCCTGCCTTGTATGATGCGAAATATGAGGGGATCCTTGCTAACCGTGGCTGGGATCGAAATAACCAGACGGTTTCAGTAGCGGGAAAATGTTGTGAAACCGGGGATATGTTGATTTGGGATTTATCCCTTCCGGATGTCCGCCCAAACGATCTCCTTGCTGTATTTTCGACAGGAGCATACGGGTACTCAATGTCTAATAATTACAACCGAATTCCGCGGCCGGCGGTGGTATTTGTCGAGGGCGGGGAAGCTCGTCTCGTGGTTCGCAGAGAAACCTATGAGGATTTGGTCCAGTTGGATTTGCCGCTGAAGGAGCCGGTGATCCGTTGAATGAGACAAAAGCCAATGATTGTGGCATAATAGAACAGAATCGCATTGCAAGTTTGTTCATAATCAAGAAATCATCGATTTCCGGCCAAACAGCCGACAAGGTTGATTGAAAATCGTATATATTTCCTTCGGGGTCGGGTGAAATTCCCAACCGGCGGTGATAGAGCGACAGCTCTTCAGCCCGTGACCCGTTTGCTTTTTCGCGAACGGTGGATTTGGTGAAAGACCAAAGCCGACAGTACAGTCTGGATGGGAGAAGGAACAGAAATGGGACCAGTATGCATATTTGTTGTGGTTTCATTTATAAGACCCCGGGGATGTGGTTTCCCGGGGTTTTTGATGTTTAAATGCTTTGGAAGAAATCATACCGTTGGGTGTAAATAATCGTTGGAATAACGGTTGGCAATATTTTCGCGGACACTTTCGAATGTTAAGGGAGCAGGTAATGTGGATCATCAGGATTACATGAAATTGGCGCTTCAGCTAGCGGAAGGCGGCAAAGGGCAAACCAGCCCCAACCCGGTTGTCGGTGCGGTCGTCGTCAACAACGGGCGGATAGTGGGAATGGGGGCCCATTTAAAGGCCGGAGAACCTCATGCTGAGGTTCATGCTCTTGCAATGGCCGGAGATAAGGCGAAAGGGGCAACTGTTTATGTCACGTTGGAACCATGCAGCCATTACGGGAAAACACCTCCTTGTGCGGATTTATTAATTGAAAAAGGTGTGGCCAAAGTTTTCGTAGCCACAATGGATCCCAATCCTCAGGTGTCCGGGCGCGGAATTGAAATGCTGAAAAAGGCTGGAGTTGAAGTGTTGACAGGTCTCCTGAAGGAACAGGCAGACGCCTTGAACGAAAAGTTTTTTCACTATATGAAAACAAAAACTCCGTTTGTCACCATGAAGTCTGCTATTAGCCTCGATGGCAAGATTGCCACGGCCACAGGGGAAAGCCAATGGATCACCAGTGAAGAGGCGAGGTATGACGTACACCGATACCGTGATCAAAATGATGCTATTCTTGTGGGAGTCAACACAGTTATCGCCGATAATCCGAAATTAACCACCCGGCTTTCGGGGGGCGGGAAAAATCCGCTTCGTATTATATTGGATCATCATTTACGTACACCGTATGAGGCTAATGTTGTTCAGGATGGCGAGGCGGAAACTTGGATCGTTGCAGGCCGGTCAGTTCCCGAAATGCAAAGTTCCAAATATGAACAACATGGTGTGAAAATCTTAACTCTCTCCGTGGAGAAAATTGAAATTCTTCCGTTGCTGAAACGGCTTGGTTCCGAAGGGATTACGTCGCTGTTTGTTGAGGGTGGAGCAACAGTTAACGATAGTTTCCTCCGTGCTGGAGCTGCCCAAGAAATTGTCAGTTATATCGCACCCAAGTTAATTGGCGGGGAATCGGCCCCGACGTCGTTTGCCGGGATTGGGTTTGAAAGCCTTCAGGATGTGCCGATTTTTAATTTTAAATCGGTTGACCAAATAGGTGAAGACCTCAAAATTATTTCACGGCCGAAAGAGAGGAAAGAAGATGTTTACCGGAATTATTGAAGAAATGGGTAAAATAATAGATGTTCACAAAACCAGCGATTATTTTACATTGACACTTGAAGCCGACCAGATTTTAAAGGACATTCAGGTCGGAGACAGTATATCCGTCAACGGGGTCTGTCTTACAGCCGCGTCTTTATCCCCATCGTCTTTTACAGTAGATATTATGCCTGAAACCGTGAACGCCACAAATCTTTATCAGCTGGTTGAAGGGTCTTATGTGAATTTGGAACGTTCAATGCCGGCGAACGGGCGATTTGGCGGCCATTTTGTTTCAGGCCATGTTGATGGAACCGGAAAGATTATTGATAAAGAGCCTGAAAGCAATGCTGTTTATTACCGGATTCGAACTTCACCGGAAATTACGCGTTACCTGGTGATGAAAGGATCAGTAGCGGTTGACGGGGCAAGTCTGACTGTTTTCGGCGTCACAGAGGACACGTTTACCATTTCGCTAATCCCTCATACCATGGAAGCTACAATTCTGGGGCGTAAAGCAAGCGGGGATGTCGTCAATATAGAGTGCGATGTGGTAGGCAAGTATATTGAAAAGCTGACCAAATAAATCTTACAACAAGAAGAAGGGATTCCCCATGTTTGATTCGATTGAAGAAGCCATCTCTGATTTGAAAGAAGGGCGCGTTGTCATCGTTTGTGATGATGAAGACCGTGAAAATGAAGGAGATTTCATTGCGCTTGCCGATAAGATCTCTCCGGAGACGATCAATTTCATGGCCCAATATGGAAGAGGCCTTATCTGCGCCCCCGTCACAGACGAAAAAGCACGGCAATTACAGCTTCATAGGATGGTGGAGCATAATACCGACAATCATCAAACGGCTTTTACGGTCAGTGTCGATCACCATTCAACAACTACCGGCATATCAGCCTTCGAACGAGCCAAAACTGTTGCTGAATTGGTTCGTCCCGATGCTGATCCGAAGGATTTTAAAAGGCCGGGCCATATTTTCCCGCTTGTCGCGAAAGACGGAGGCGTTCTCGAACGGCCGGGACATACAGAGGCAGCTGTTGACCTCGCACGACTTTGTGCTTCGGAGCCGGCAGGAGTTATTTGTGAAATCATGGATGAAGACGGGACGATGGCCCGTGTACCTTCTCTTCGGAAAATTGCCGACGATTTCGGTTTGAAAATGATTACGATTAAAGAGTTGATCGCTTACCGGAATCGTACGGAACAGTCCATCCATCGTGAAGTGGAAACGGATTTGCCGACAGCATTCGGCCATTTTAAAGCTATTGGCTACTCCAATAACGTGGATGATAAAGAGAATATTGCCCTTGTGAAAGGCAATGTTAACACTGACGAACCGGTGTTGGTCCGCGTTCACTCAGAATGCTTGACCGGGGATGTTTTCGGTTCTTTTCGCTGTGATTGCGGACCGCAACTACATGCGGCATTGTCTCATATTGAAAAAGAAGGCCGCGGCGTGCTTCTTTACATGCGTCAGGAAGGACGAGGGATCGGCCTGCTAAATAAGCTGCGTGCTTATAAGTTGCAGGAAGAAGGGTACGATACCGTGGAAGCTAATGAACAACTCGGATTTGAAGCTGATCTTCGTGACTACAGTCTTGCGGCCCAAATGTTGCGGGATTTAGGTGTAAGCAATATTCGGCTGTTAACGAATAACCCGAAGAAGATCGCCGGTTTGAACGGTTACGGGCTTGAAATTATCGAGCGAATTCCGATCCAACTGCCATCGACGAAGGAAAATGAAAATTACCTGCACACAAAACACGATAAACTGGGACATTTACTGCATTTTTAGGAGGAGATTTATATGGGAAAAGTTTATGAGGGCTCATTAGTTGGCAGCGATCAACAAATCGGCATTGTTGTCAGTCGGTTTAATGAATTCATTACAAATCAATTGTTGGACGGCGCTGAGAACACGTTGAAACGCCATGGCGTTTCAGAGGAAAATATTGATGTGGCATGGGTGCCGGGAGCGTTTGAAATTCCTTTTGCTGCGAAAAAAATGGCGCAATCCGAAAAGTATGATGCGATTATCACACTCGGGGCAGTTATTCGTGGGGCTACCCCTCATTTTGATTATGTTTGCAGCGGTGTTTCAAACGGGGTGGCGTCGATTTCATTGGATTTTGGCATTCCAGTAATTTTCGGTATCCTTACGACAGAGACCATTGAACAGGCAGTGGAAAGAGCAGGCACCAAAGCAGGAAATAAGGGTTCGGAAGCCGCTGTCTCGGCAATCGAAACGGCGAACTTGAATCGTTCTTTTGAATAACATTCGCATCCTCAGCGAAAATCCGGTATAATGAGATACCATGAAGAAACCAATGAGGGGTTTTTATGTTAATTCGTTATAAACAAAGCCATGAAAAAATCGCGATGGGACTGCTTTCTTTCGTTCCCGGTGAGGAAAATCTGAAACAGCTCCAGCAAACGATGAGTGAGTATGAAGCGAATGACGAATGGCAATTGTTTCTGTGGAAAGAAGAAGAAGATATTACCGGGATTGTCGGCATCCGTGTTCTCGGCGACGATACAGCGGAATTACAGCATGTTAGCGTCAGCCCTTCACATCGCGGACAAGGGCTTGGAAAGACGATGATCCGGGCTTTGCTTCAAATGTTGGA
>DASVCO010000201.1:0-6769 GCA_036381575.1 Caryophanales bacterium | reverse complement strand
GTGTTGTTAATCGTATAGTTGGCCTCCAAGGGCAATGGAAAAGCATTTTTATCCAGCTTCAGCTTATTGAACTTTTTGTATATTTTTGCATATCCCATGATGATGGCAATTGTTTCTCCCCGTTGGTAGCGTTCCCACAAGGCGATTTTGATGTCTTCTTCGTTAAGTCCGAACGATTTCAGATAATTGCCAAGCGTATAAAGAACATCTTTTAGATTGTTCCGTTCCACACGGCCGTCATGGTTTCCATCTAATCCGATTCCCCCATATAATTCAATCGTCACCGGATTTTTATCGTTGTAGTCCGGATTCATCAGGCCGACCCATTTTCTTTGTGAGAAATAAACGGCAACAGGATCTTTTGCATCTGGCAGGTCCTCGCGGGTATTCCGTAAATTCTTCTCATACTGGTTGATGGCCGCAAAATAATACCAGGGTACTTTGGTCCGGCTTTCCATCTTTTTGAACAACGTCATTGTATGACGAAAGTCGTCTCTCTCCTCAGCTTCGGCACCGTGAATCATGCTGACCCAAATCCCGAATATCACGAGGAAAACGATCCCCCTCCTCATCGGACTTCACACTCCTTTCAATACAGGCTAGTACTTAGTTTAAATCAGAAATAGGAAAACATGATAAAAATTATTGGAAATTCCACTCCGGAATATGGTACATTAGCGATAAAGCTTTGATCGAAAAAGAAGCCAAACCTGCGGGTGAGGCTGGCTTCCGGCTTATTATCGGGTATTGGCGCCCATTTTGCGTTTTTCCTCATTATTCGGATTCTTGCCGTCGTCTGCGTTCCATCCTTGCGGGGATTGTTTTTTCATTTCGCGGATGGTGGCGTCCAACATTTGTTGAATATCACGGGTAGGGGCCAAATCCCGAAATTCTGCGATGTCTTTAATTAATGTCGGATCGTCAGTTACGTATACATGATAGAACCCCGGAACAACAGATAGTGCAGTTCTTTTGACCTGATCGGCCGCAAGGTCACGGTTGTTCGTGTCTGTATGATAACCGATCAGCACCTCTTTGCTTGTGACAAGAGTGGCGACATCGTGGACATCCGTGTAGTTAACGGCAAGACGGCTGATGATGTCCGCCATTTCCTCAAAGTTGAGGGACGGGATTTCCCCCGGAGCTTTGCCATCAGGGCCTTCTTGAATGCGAACGAAACCGAAGTGTCCCTGCTCGACGTCCGATTGGGTACGTGGATTCTTTGCGTTGTCCGGTTCAGTTCGGTTCGACAACTCATAGGATTGGTTTTGGTAATTTTTCGGGTTCATGCCATTGTTGCCGGGACTGCAAGCGCTCAAACCGAAGGTTGCCAGTATTGTCACAGTCAACAGGGTGATTGCTTTATTCATAAGGGTCACCTCCTTGCCTCCAATAATCCTTCATTATTTAGAATGACCGCGAATGTGAATTTTAATAGATGTAAAGCTTGGGAATTGAAAACAGGGGGAACTTTTAAAGTGATTGTAGTTCAAGGGAATTATTATGAAGTCATCGAAGACGTGAAAGATGGATGGGCTGAAGAGGCGTTCAAGGCGCGTTACAGCGAAATCCTGAGTAAATACGACTACATTGTCGGTGATTGGGGATACGAGCAATTGCGCTTGCGCGGTTTCTTCGATGACCAAAACCGTAAGTCCACCTATAATACAAAAATTAGTACGTTGGCGGAGTATTTGTATGAGTATTGCAACTTTGGCTGTTCTTATTTCGTCGTTAAGAAGCTGAAACAACAATAACGGAAGAAACCCCTAGTCTTCGGGGTTTCTTCCGTATGGTACCTCTTCATTGACCTGCGGATCATCATGTGGAGGATGAGATCCCGGGTATCGACGCGGGATGTTCTGATGGAGGTTTTTGAACTCATAGTTGAATGGCGTGTAATCGCGTTGTCCTTCAACCCACGGCGTTTCCTTATTCGTAACGGTATCCCGTTGGTGAAAGATCTCGCCGTAAGAACCCTCAGGGAATTCCTCTAACGTCAAAAAGCTTCGCTGGGCTTCCACATTGGAAAAATCACTGAAAGGTTCCCTATTGCGCTTTTTCCGCAAAAGAATCACCTCCGAGGAATTTCGAGAGCAGCCTTGCCCTCACTTCTAGTATTCCCGAAGCATGAAATTATATCATTTCAAATAGAAAAGACCGCAATTCCTCTGCTTCTTCTTCATTTATGCTATAGGCTTGTTCCAGATAACCGGGTTCGTTAAGATCATCCTCGCCAATGATGGCAAATCGTCCGTTCTGGATGTTGAAAACCAGTTGTTTGCCGTAATAATGATCTGTTTTTAACACCGCAAGATCGAATCGGGTAGATTCCCCCATGAAGCCAATGTAGCGCGTCTGGGTTTCTTCGGTTTCATCGTAGAAATAAAAGCGTTCCTCGGCCATTTTTTATCGCCAACCCTTCCTCAATTTTATATAGTTCTCCGTTTTGTGCTCTTTGGCATTCGTTCGGCGTTCTTTAAAATTCAGCATAACAAATTTGCTTGTCGTTGTGCCACATTGTACGATAAAGTAGACGTGGCTTGCGCAAATATTTTGCGCAGCATTGAGAGGCAAGGTCATTTCGATACGGTAAAGAAGTCATTATCAGGAGTTGGTGGATCATGTATTTCGTGGATCGCGGAAAAATGGAAGAAATTCTATCCTATATGGAGACTTGCATAAAGGCCTTTGACGGTCATGGGAACTGGAAGGGATTCGAGGATGGGTTGGCGCTTGAACGGTTGGCTCATGTGTTAATTGAATCCGTTATAGATGTCGGGAACCAGATGATCGACGGTTTCATCATGCGTGACCCGGGAAGCTACGCTGATATTATCGATATTTTGTGTGATGAGAATGTCATTATGGCTGCGGATGGCGATTTACTGAAAAAGATCATTGAGGAACGCAAAGAGTTGGTTCGTTCCTATACATCAGTTGATCACGATGGACTTTCAGGGTTGATCGAGGATTGTTTGCCTGCGCTGAAGACTTTTCCCGGGGCGGTGCGGCGTTACTTGGAGGAAGAATTGGGTCCGGTCTCAGCCTTCACACATCAGGAAGAACAGGAGAATCGCGAATGACCAAACGCTATGACGGGTATTTATTGGATCTTGATGGCACGGTGTATCGAGGGGAAGAAAAAATTGAGGCAGCCGGAGAATTTGTGGCCAGGTTGCAATTGAATAGCATTCCGTATTTATTTGTAACAAACAATTCTTCGAAGCGTCCTGATCAGGTAGCAGACAAATTACGGGCCATGGGTGTTCCCGGAGCGGAGCCGGAAAATGTAATTACGCCGAGTATAGCAGCGGCAAATGTGTTGGCGGAGAAAAGGTCAGGCGCGTCTGTGTATGTGATCGGGGAAGAAGGGCTTCACGATGCAATGAGGGAAAAGGGATTGCGTGTCGTAAGTGAAGGAGCCGATGTGGTCGTGATCGGCATTGACCGCGGCATTACATATGAGAAGCTGGCCGGCGCTTGCCTGGCGTTGCAGGCAGGTGCCGAATTCTATTCGACCAATCCGGATGTTGCAATACCGACTGAGCGGGGACTGTTGCCGGGGAACGGTTCGTTGACGGCGGTGTTGACGACGGCAACAGGCCGGGAGCCGATCTATATCGGCAAACCGGAGGCCGTGATTATCGAACAGGCTTTGGAAATGATAGGGACGAAGAAAGAACGGACGTTGATGGTTGGCGACAATTATGACACGGATATTCTGGCCGGGATCCGCGCAGGGTTGGATACGTTGTTGGTCCATACCGGGGTAACCACGAAGGATTTGTTGAACCGGTATCAGATTCAGCCAACTTATACGGCAGATTCGCTGTCGGAATGGAAGCTTGACTAAGAATCGTTTAGTTGGTTTGATGATTAGGTGTCGAATTAGGTTTGATTTTATCAAGAAATCGATATATCCGTAAAGCTGAAAATATAATGGAAAAGTTGAGGTTAAATCGAACGAAGTCGATTATAAATCACGGAAGTTGAAAATAAAGTAGAAATGAATGCCGGGACGTCGGTTTTTTGACAAGAAAAAAGGGGAGGTTCTTCCCCTTTTTTCGTTATTCTCCAGCTTGTCCGTGGGCGAGTCGGCTTGAAGCCGCAGCAGCAATCGCCCCTACGATATCGTCCAGGAAGGTATGGCATTCGCCTGTTGATTTATCATTTAATTTTTTCAAAATCCCGGGTTTTATTTTATCGACATAACCATAGTTCGTGAATCCGATTGACCCATACACGTTTACGATTGATAAGGCAACCACTTCATCAATGCCGTAGAGGCTTTCGTCTGTCCGCAGGATGCTTCGTAACGGTTCGTCCAAATCGCCCTTCTCTGCAAGCCGGTCAAGGTGAATACCGGTGATAATAGCGTTTTGTACCTCGCGTTTTGAAAGAACCCCTTCTACATTTTCACGGCACATTGCCATTGTCAGATTTTCCACATACGGGTTTTGCAGGAAATAGACGAGTTCAGCAATATCATCAATATTAACGCCCCGTGTTTTCAGGTCTTCACGGGCACTTTCCTCCAGCTTTCGATCCTGTTTCGATTCAGACATGATGTTCCTCCCCTTTGTTTTCTATAAATGTTGGACAATGTCTTGGCAGCAAAGAAGAAATCTCAACGTAGGAGAACGAGTAAGATGATTGATAAGCACTCCGTTGCCTACAGTGGTGATCCAGGACATAGTCTTTTCGATCTTGAAGAAATCGCTTATTCAATGATGCGTTGTTGGATGCAACTAAGCCAAGTTTTCTTTTTAAAATAGGATATGCCCGAATTTGCCGGTTTATACGATACGCGGATTGGCAATTGAGCTTTCGATGGGCATGTGAGATGATGAAATCAACGAGGTGATAAACGTGAACAAACCGTATGTGTATGTGACGAGAAGAGTTCCGGAAGAGACGTTGGCGGATTTGCGGCAGAGGGCGGAGATCGGAATGTGGCCGGAAGAAGAGAAGCCGGTGCCGCGGGAGGTTCTGTTAAGGGAAGCTGAACGAGCTGACGGGTTGGTGACAATGCTGACGGAAAAAGTCGATCGGGAGCTGTTGGAGAGGGCAGGGCGCCTGAAGGTAGTGGCGAATGTGGCGGTCGGGCATGACAATGTCGACATTGAGGCCGCGGCGAAGTGTGGAGTGACTGTGACCAACACGCCGGATGTGTTAACGGATACGACAGCGGATTTGACGTTTGCGGTGTTGATGGCAGCCGCAAGGCGGATTGTTGAAGCGGCTGAATATGTGAAAGAAGACAAATGGACAGTTTGGAGCCCTATGCAAATGGCTGGGCTCGACGTTCATCACAAAACGTTAGGGATTGTCGGAATGGGGAGAATTGGGGAGACTGTCGCGAAGCGGGGGAAAGGCTTCGATATGGAGATTATGTACCATAACCGGAATCGGAAACCGGAGGTCGAGCAAAAGCTTGGAGCTGTGTACAGCGATTTCAATGAGCTGTTAGCGAAAGCGGATTTTGTTGTGTCCCTAACACCAATGACCAGGGAAACACGAAATATGTTTAATGCGGAGGCCTTTCGGAAGATGAAGAAGAGTGCGGTTTTCGTCAATGTTGCCAGGGGCGGGGTAGTCGATGAAAAAGCTCTGGAAGCAGCGTTGCGGAATGGGGAAATTGCCGCGGCGGGGCTGGATGTGTTTCAAAATGAACCGATTTCTTCCGATCACCCGTTGTTGCACCTGGAGAATGTCGTGGCTTTGCCGCACATCGGGAGTGCCAGCCTGGAAACCCGTACAGCGATGATAGAGCTTGCCTGCCGTAATGCGGCTCTTGTTCTCCGGGGCCAATCAGCGGAAACGCCGGTGAATTAAGATGGGAAAATTATTCCCGGTGGCAATCCTTATTTGGCTTGTAATATTGGCTGGTTGTTCGGAGAACCTCGAAAAGATGGTGGGGACTGTTGACGGTGTTCGGACAGAAAAGAATGAACTGCTGCTGAACGTTTCGGACTGGATGATTGAAGAGAAAGGAAAACAGCCATTTGTGGGCTACAGTTATCTTGCGCAGGTAACGGAAAATACAGTCATTCAAATGGAAAATGGCAAGAAGGTTCGCCTTGACCAAATCCAAAAGGGGCAGAGGGTGAAAGTTCTTGTTCGCAAAGGTGAAAAGGAGAAAGGAACAGTAAAAAAGATTACTTTGTTAAAAATGAGCCGAAAAGAAAAGTTGGGTTTTTTGCTGCCGCCGGAAGGAAGCTTTAATCTCGTGGTCATGTATACAGGTTCAAAAGATCCGGGCAATGAGTTTGGAAATCTGGGAAGGAAATTGGATAAACCGGCAAGGGATGAAATCCAAAGCATCATTTACAGACCTTATGAAGCAAGTGGTGTGATGGATTTCAAAAAAGCTTTCACCATCCGGAAATTCCCGGCCGTGCTGGTATTTGATCAGAAAGGGCTTGTTTTCAAAACGTACAGCTTCGAGAAATTACACGTATTTCTAGTGAATCATACTGATTAAAAAAATCGAGGCTCGAAAGGAAGAGCAGCTTTTTTAAAGCTTCAGGAGTTAAATATCTGGACGCGGGGACAACCAATGAAGGGCGTCTTTTTTATTTCGGATTGATGCCCGAACATCGGGGCAAAGGTTATGGAGCCGCGCTTCACCGGCGTTCATTGGCATACCTGAAAGATTGGGGGCCACCCTGTATATTGGAGCAACCAGCCATCAGAATCTGCTGATGTAACGGATTTTTCAGGCGAATCGCTGCCGGAAATTTGATACAAAAGTCACTTTTCGACT
>DASVCO010000200.1:0-7930 GCA_036381575.1 Caryophanales bacterium | reverse complement strand
TGTTTTTGAAAGTCATGACCGCCTGGCCCCGCTCGGTTTTCACTGCGATAAAAACCCTTGTATGCTCCAATGAATATTTCAGAATGTTTCCAATCAGGTTGTCGAACACACGCCATAACTTTTGCCCATCCACAATGCAGTACACGGGTTTTTCCGGCTTCGTCACTCGAAATTGCAGCGGGGATGCATCGATCAATTCATTATTTTCCGCAAGCGCCTGCTGCAGCAACTGATTGATATCCACTTTTTCTTTTACAAGCTCAATACTGCCGCTCGCCATTTTCGAAGCTTCAAACAGGTCTTCAATCAGGACTTTCAGCCGTTTAGATTTGCGGTCAATGATCTCAAGATAAGCTTCACGATCATCACTCGCCAATTCCGGTGTTTTTAACAACTCTGTATACGTAATAATGGAGGTTAACGGGGTCCGTAAATCATGACTGACATTCGTAATCAATTCTGTTTTGAACCGTTCGCTTTTTGCCTGCTCGGCTTGTGAAGTTTCGACGCCATGCTTCAGCATGTTCACATTCCCGGCCAATTCTGCCAGCGGAGACTTTCCTTTTACAGGCAAATCCGGTTCAACATTCCCGAGAGCGAGCCTGGTTGTATTGTCAACAATCCGGTTGAAGTAACCAACACGTTTGAAGAATATAAGCAGCACAGGAAGGGTGATGGCGATAAACAAGGGTACATAAATGACGATCGCAGCAGGCTCCCACATCACAACCGGAATTCCGAAACCTGTAGCCAAAATCACCCCCAGGAACATGAGCATCCGAATACCGGTGCCTGAACTCATAAAAGCATCCCTTATCCCCGAAATCAGTCGGTTTAGCAGGCTGTATTCCCATTCCTTCTGCAGATCATCCCTGTTCTTCAACCTTTCATAGAGAAATTTCACCTGTATAATCGTAAGCGCGGTCAAAACTGCACTAATGACAAGATCCTCCAGGATTTGCAACAAATTATAGTAAAAATAATCAAAGCCTACCGACATGCTCGTATAGGTGATGCCCCCAATAAAGAGAAGGGCTCCCAGGCAAACATCTACAGGCATCCTATTATAATAGGGCTGCCATCTTCCGGTTTCGACGAATTGAAAAACAGGTATCCGCTTTAACATGAGAAAACTGGCGGCCAACGCCAAAATGCCGGCCAATGAAAAAATCCAATAAAAAACCCGACGTTGATTGTAGTCATGATAGTGCCTTTCTACCACACTATTTTCCGGTAAAGGACTCGGAACAGCGATCATTCCGCTATAAGTGTCTTCCGACATTGGCAATTGGACGATTTCGCCCGGATAGTCCGATCGTTCTTCAATCAGAAAACCTGTACTTGATGAAGGATACTTCTGAACGAAAGACATGTCGTGATTCCCTAAGATTTCTTTTAACGACTGGCCTTTTTTGATATTCATATCCGTATAAACTTCACCGGTCTCAGTGTTTTTCAAATAGTATTTGAAGGATGATTTCAAATTGGCAAACTGGGCCCGATCATACTTCCGACTTTGGAAATATTCGTCGAGCCGTTGCATTTTTTTCGATAAGATTTTTTTCCGGATGGCTTCCTTTTGCTCTTTCGATTGTTCCTGTGCAACGTTGGGTTCCTGATGATCTATGCCATAGTCAAAGATTTCATCCTCGTTTACAGTCAACGCCGATTTGGCTTCTTCTTTTGTCAGAGGATCCAACTCATATTTGCTTAAATAATTTACATATTCATGCATTCGATAGTCGAACTGCTTCGTCTCATAATAGCTTTGGGTGAACCGATCCAAATCAGATAATAAAGTAAATACGCCGCTAAGCCCAAAAGTAAATAAAAGCAGCCAGACAATGGCCGTCAGCCTATTTTTCCATTTTGTATCCAATGCCCCACACCACCTTTAAATACCTTGGATTCTTCGGATCGATCTCGATTTTCTCGCGGATCTTGCGAATATGGACGGCTACTGTATTTTCAGCATTATAGCCCGGCTCTTTCCATACCCGCTCGTAAATTTCCGATATGGAAAACACCCGGCCTGCATTTGTCATCAACAGTTCAACAACCCTATATTCGATCGGCGTCAATTTCACTGCCTCGCCGTTGACTTTCACTTCTTTGGCTGATGAATCCAGGGTTAAGCCATTAAGATCGATCAGCTTTTCATTTCCTTCATACGGACCGAAAGCAACGTATCTTCTTAACTGTGATTTCACCCTTGCGATAAGCTCCAATGGATTAAACGGCTTGGTTACATAGTCATCCGCACCTATTTGCAGCCCCAATATCTTGTCGGTATCCTCACTCTTTGCACTGAGGATAATGATCGGGATATTTTTCTTCTCCCGGATCTTGAAAGTCGTTGCAATCCCGTCCTGGCGCGGCATCATAATATCCAAAATGATCAAATGAATGTCATGCTCATTTAACTTTTCAATGGCTTCTATCCCGTCTTTGGCCTTGATCACCGTATATCCTTCATTTTTCAGGTAAATTTCAATAGCATTGCGGATTTCCTCTTCGTCATCGACAACCAATACCAAATGATTATCCATGGTCCACTCTCCCATCTTCCTCCATGCGGCTTTTCAAAAGGCGGAGGGCGTAAAATAACCGGGACTTCACCGTGCCGATTGGGCATCCCGTTACATCTGCGATCTCGTACAGTTTCAATTCGTGATAATAACGCAGCACCACAATTTCCCGCTGCATTCCGGGAAGCTCATTCAGCAGGGCGGTCATTTCATCTCTTGTTTCCCGGCGTTCATATAATTCCGCGACCTGCACCTGTTTGTCTCTTTCTTCCCGCAGTTGATCGAAAACCTGTCTTTCCTTCTGATAACCAGCGCTCTTCCAATAGTCCCGGCAAAGATTGGCCGCGACTCGATACAACCACGCCGATATGTGATCGGGAGTGGACCTGTCCCTCAATTGCCGCAATAATTTAATGAACGTTTCCTGTACCAGGTCTTCGGCCTTTTGCCGATCTTTCAAAAGCCGCTCAAGATAACCGAGAACCGCCGGATAATATTGATAAACAGATGTCTCGAAAGCTGTATGGGCTGCCTCCGCCCCTCTTTCGGCCGGTAGCCTGTCCGTGATCATTTGCTCCCCTTCTTTCCAAAGTATATCAGATTCCTTTACTCGATGGTTTCAAGTATAAGGTGCAATTCTTAACATTAAGGGAGCAGAAAACTTAAGAATTTCTTAAATTCAAGATGACCATAAAAAAAAAGCGTCCAACTGAATGGACGCGCTTGGATTTAACTGATTTTCTGTGCTTGTTTTTCACGCTTGCGGGCTTTCTCTTTCTTGATTTGTTTGCTTCTCAGCTGTCCGCAGGCCGCGTCAATGTCGGTTCCGTGCTCCGTTCGAACACCGCAATTGATTCCGTTGTCCATTAACGTTTCGTAGAACGCCAGGATCGATTCCTTGTCGCTTCTTTCATAATCGTTGTCACCTACAGGATTATAGGGAATCAGGTTTACGTAAGACAAATGGCGTTTGTTTTTCAATAACGCCGCAAGCTCCCGGGCTTCTTTTTTATGGTCATTTACGTCTTTCAACAAGATATATTCAAACGTAATTCTGCGGTTTGTTTTCTCCAGGTAATAATCGACGGCTTTCATTAACTTCTCAACCGGGAAAGCGCGATTGATCTTCATAATTTGCGTTCGAAGCTCATCATTGGGTGCATGCAGCGAAACAGCCAGATTGACCTGCAAGTTGGCATCAGCGAACTCATAAATTTTATTGGCCAGGCCGCTTGTGGAGACTGTGATATGCCTCGCCCCGATGGAAAGCCCGTTTTGATCGTTAATCACTCGCAAAAAGGCCATCAGGTTATCGTAGTTATCGAAAGGCTCGCCAATCCCCATCACAACAACATGGCTGACCCTTTCGGCTTTCCCTTTCTTATCCAAATGCTGCTGCACGTTCATGATCTGCTCAACAATTTCACCGCTGGACAGATCGCGGTTCTTCTTCAAGACGCCACTCGCGCAGAAACTGCAGCCAATGTTACAGCCCACTTGCGTTGTGACGCACACGGACAACCCGTAATTGAAGCGCATCAACACCGTTTCAATGACATTCCCGTCCTGCAATTGGAACAGGAATTTGATGGTCCCGTCTTGCGATTCTTGCTTAATCTGCTCATTCAAGGTCTGGATGGCAAAATGATCTTCCAACAAATCAATGCAATCTTGATTGACATTCGCCATTTCAGAGAAAGCTGTTACCCGCTTCTTGTATAACCAATCCCAGACCTGGGTGGCCCGAAACTTTTTCTGGCCGTGTTCCAGCAGCCAGTCTTTCAGTTGCTCATATGTTAATCCATAGATGGATTCCTTCATAAAATACCCTCACTTTAAAAAAACTACATATAAGTCTATCCTACGTGAAAGTATGCCCTTATCGCAACCTATTAGACATCTGCCAAATGAAAAAAACCGCAGCAAAAGCTGCGATTTTGTGTGCCTGTCCATGCAAATCTCTCACAATCCTTACGAATCTTTCTTTTTAAAATGCTTGGGCATGACCGCAGCCACAACAGTTCCACGGACACATAGAGTATCTCCAGCAAAGATTTCTGTTGCCACTTCCCATTTCTTCGGATGAATTTCAGTTATGCTTCCCACTGCTTTCAAAGTCACATCCTGAGGAGTCGGCTTAAGAAAATCGAGATGCAAAGAGGCCGTCACAAAACGCGGCGGCTCCGCCCCATCCCCGGGTTCATGCCCATTCTTCCGATGCAGCGCCAGCGAAGCCGAACCCGTTCCGTGGCAATCCATAAGCGAGGCGATCAAGCCTCCATATACAAAACCCGGAATGGCCGTGTGTTCCGGAAGCGGAGTATATTCTGTAACCGTCTGATCGCCCTGCCAGCTTGTCCGGAAATGATGCCCTTTTTCATTAAGCCTGCCACACCCGTAACACCATGAGAAATCCTCCGGGTAATAATCCTGAATCGCTTTCATTTCACCTCATCCTTTCGATCATAACTTCCTGCCGCCCGCAATACTGCGGGAAATTCCCTTTCTCTAAAAAATTCGATGAAGGAAAAGATTCCCCTTCGGGAAATTTCGATCCGGCCTTATGAAAAATAATAAAATGGACACAACCAGCATAAATTGAACCAATCACCCCGGATCAGGGCGGGAAGGCAGAACGGGCTGTGAAATATTTTGATGTGAGTTAGACCCATTATGCATAGCAAGAAAGGCTGAGATTCAACAGTCAACCCAAGTTGACCGATAAGGAAATCAAATAAAAAAAGCCCGTCCAAGGCCGGCCGAAACACGCGTTCACTCTCTATAGTATACCAAGGGGGCGTAAAGGAGATCGGGATGACAGCTGAAATCGATTTGATGCAGGCCAATGTGAAGGACGGCAAGCTGATTGAGCACCAGCTGCCGGATTATGGAGAAACCAGGGTGATCACTTTGGGCCGCAAGGTTGATCGGTTCGGGATCAGTACGAAAAGGAAGGTGTGATTACTCAAAATGCTCGTTTTTAATTTTACTCATTTGGTAAGCCAAGACAAAGATAATAAATAAGGCAATGAAGGAATAAAAGTAATGCCAATCCATTAATTTATAAATTCCGATGGCTCGTATGATCGGTAAACCAACAAACGAAATTAGGGCTGATAAAATAAGCCCTTTTAAGTACACATTTATATTTTTGAATAATTGAATCGTAAACATAACAGTGATAGGGATTAAGACAAAGTCCCAAGGAATATAATTCGGAGCTATGGGTAGAACATCATATTGATAATCATACCAGCCTAGAAAGTGGCCAGCTGTATCAATAAACGCAGACAATATGCCTGTTGATAAGCCAGCAAGCAATAAACTGATCACAGCCTCTTTTTGATGATATATCAGCCATATAAGTAACGGAATGATTACAAGAAATATTCCAAGCCACCAATGCCAATCAAACAAAACGTATTTTACCCAAATATCCAATTTATACTGGTGTACATCTAATAATTGATTGTTCATTTTATTAGATAAATCGGTGTAACGATTCAATTATACTCACCAACTTTTTTTGTTGGTCACAGTATTAGTGATTAACAGGATATTTATACACGCCTAACGGAAAAACCGAGGGCACTGATCGAGCGTGCAATGCGCCCAGTCGGTGCCCTTTTTTATTTTAAAAAAGGGGTCTTACCAATAAACTCTTGTTCCTCTACCTCGATCGTCTAATCGCCTTCAAGTTTATATAAGTAATGGAAAGCCCTCAGATCACCTTCTCTTCTCGCTCCCGGTAGACGTGAAGGTATTTTTGCTGATCTTCTTCGTGCTCAAATAAAAATCATCATGGAAAGTTCGCTCATAGACTAAATCCGCGCCCAGCCCGTCTTCCCGGCACTATATCCACCTTACCCCTCAACCGGGTAAGCATAGACAATATATCGTTTCGGAGCATGGCCAACATAGTGGAACGGGTAACACGTTGTCAAAACAAGCTCTTCCTTGTCAGTAGAATGAATGACCTTCTGGTTATCAGCCTTAACGATTTTGGTGTGATCCACGCTGTAGGTAAAGGACCCGTACGGCAGCTTGACAATGACCGTGTCCCCTTTTTCCAAATCGCCTAAATGAGTAAAGACAGTGTCTCGGTGCCCTGATAACACAACTTGATTGTCCTCCCCCGGGAAAGAACTTTTCACATAATGGCCGACGCCTTTCTTTAATTGGTCATCTTCGGTCCCCTGAATGATCGGCAATTTTTTGCTGAGTGCAGGAAGGCTTACCAACCCTATTACCTGACCCTTTTCAGGTTCAAAAGAATCAAGGGAAGCTCTCGCTTCAACCTGTTGAAGCGGTGTCTCGGCAACAGTAATGGTTTGGGCCTTTTCCAACGATTTCCCCACAGAAACGTGGCTTGTCCAGATTCCTGTTATCCCCAGGACAAGAAACACACCCCCTCCAATTAGCAAAAGGAGAGAAAATCCTTTAATTATCGAGCGCTTGCTATTCTTTCCCAAACCTTGAATCAACTCCTTCCCTTCGATTATACACCAGGCAGAACAATAGAATGATAAAAAAGAAAAGGGCTGCCCCGCGATCAAACTTTCGGGGGCAGCTGCATTTCGACATTAGGCTTTTTGTTTTCTCCTTTGGTACCATAGAAGCGCAGATGCCAAGAGAATCAACAAGGCGCCAAACATCAGGAAATTCATCGTATTTGTGGCCGTTTGCGGAAGCTCATTCTCCGTTTCGCTTCCCGAATTATCACTCGTATCGGTGCCTGAATTGTCACTCGAATCGGTTCCGGTTGCGTCATTTGATGTTGAGTCATTCGTCTCAAAGACTGTATAGGTACTAAAGTGACTCGTTTGAGCCGTAACAACTCCGTTTGAGTAAGTACCGCCAATTAATTCCCACTCTTTGGTCGATGTATTGTAGTACCACACTTTTACATTATCAGGGTTCGTTACTTTGGCCGGATCTACCTGGAATGTAAGAGTAACAGGTTCGGAAAACTGTGAAATGGTTCCGTTAGCTGTCTTAATCGTAAAGTCATAGGTTGCAGACAGTGCGCCATCAACAGGCTCAAGTTTGTCAACAGCGACTGTGACGTCCTGGCCGTCTCCCAACAGTTGGGTCGGGATGCTGACTGTGGCGTCACCTTTATTGATTTTGACGGCGATATTTTTCTCTTGCAAGTTCTTGATTTGGGCTGCGGTCAATTGCACATTGACTTGATCCTGTTCATAATTTTTCAAGTCGATCTCTAGCGTCCCGTTAGTTTTCACCGCATTGATATTTTGATCATCAATCGTTGCCAATTGGCCGCCAACGGCAGGTTTAACAGTGACTTGTGGCTGCGGTTGAATGTCCTCCGCCTTCACGTGAAGAGTCTTTGTCACCTTGTTATCTCTTGCGATTAAATTAAAATACATGCTGAGTTCGAT
>DASVCO010000199.1:0-4740 GCA_036381575.1 Caryophanales bacterium | reverse complement strand
GTAGCTTTTGCCCATTTCCATCGTTTCCAGGACTTCCTCCTCGTTCACATCCAAATACTCGGCGATTTCCTCAACCTTCGGAGAACGGTGATATTCATTTGTCAGTTCATCAACGGCTTTTTTGATCCGTGGGCCGAGCTCTTTAATTCGCCGCGGAACATGCACACTCCATGTCTTATCCCGTATAAACCGTTTGATTTCCCCGATAATAGTCGGAACCGCAAAGGATTCAAAGCTCCGTCCGTAGGACAAATCAAAGCGGCGAAGGGCGGCAAGCAATCCAATCATCCCCACTTGGACAAGATCATCATGGATATGCTTCCCCTTCGAAAATTTCCGGGCAAGTGAATGGACAAGATCTTCGTATTCACGGACAAGCTGAAGTTGTAGTTCCTCATCATCCGGATTCTCCTGATAACGGCTTATCCATTCATTAATCGGCTTGTGGTTACGGGCGTTTGGTTGCTGGGATTTTTTCGGCACCGGACTTCACCCCGTTTTTTTGAATATACTTCGTCATCAAAACGATCACTCCGGATTCGCCGCTGATTTCGACTTTATCCATCAAGGTTTCGATCAAGAAAAGACCTAGCCCTCCTTCATTCAATTGTTCGACAAACACATCCCCTTCAAAGGGGCCGACATTGTTTCGAACCGTTTCGAAGTCGAAACTCTTTCCGCGATCGACAACCATAATTTCAAGACGGTCTTCGTAAACGCCAAAACCAATGGTTACCTTGCCTTCCTCCTGATTCTTATAGGCATGATCCACTGCGTTCGTACAAGCCTCTGAAACAGCAACCTTAATGTCTTCGATTTCATCGTAACTGAAGCCGACACGGTTAGCCACTCCCGAAGCGGTTAAACGAACAATACCGACGTATTCAGGCTTTGCCGGAACCGTCATTTCTGTAAAATCGGATGTTCCTTTCATGGTGTTCCCCCCTTCACCTCATGGTCTATATCTATAATTTCCGAAAGTCCGGTAATGTCAAATAACCGTCTGACCCTCGGTGTCACGCCTTTGACCTTTAAATGACTTCCATGTTTTTTGGAGGACTTCAAAGCCGCCACGAAGATACCAAGCCCTGTGCTGTCCATATATTGAACCCCGGATAAATCAGCCGAAACCGTCGCCTCCTTTTCCTCTGTTAAGGGCAACAATTCTTCACGAAGCTGCGGAGCCGTATAAGCGTCGATCTCCCCGCTTACTGTCAGTTGAATAATCCCATTCGCTTGCGTATGCTCAATTTCCAGATTCATTGTTTTCCCCCTCTTTTGTGAATCCGGGTTAAACTGTTTCCATCCAAACCCGTTTTGGAATAACCTCTTCAAAAAAACTGCTATGGGTTGCAAATACCCGTTTTACAGCCCAATTAAACTTTTCGCCGTAAAATAATCAGTGTAAAATCATCCCTCAGTTGGAAATCTTGCAGCCTTTCCAGTTCCTCATACACGTGATTGACAATTTCCTGGGCAGAAAGATGCAGGTTCGCACGGATCAATGAAGTGATTTCTTCCCGTTCGATAAACCCCTTCTCCGTGCGACATTCTGTCACCCCGTCGGAAAGCAAAACAATCATATCTCCGATTTCAGCAGGTATTTCAAATTCACGATACTTTGTATCGGCGGAAACTCCTAGAACCAAACCCTTTGCCGCCAACTCAGAGAATTCATCATCCTTTGCTTTATAAAAAAACCCGGGCTCATGGCCTGCTCCGGAAAAATAAAAACGATGAACCCTCGGATCATAAATGCCATACATCATTGTAATAAACATCCCGGGATCCACATTTTGTTCAACTACACGGTTAAGATTCTCCAAAATGGCTCCCGGCTGCATACGTTGTTCCGGCACACTGTCCATTGCATATTTAATCATAGACATCGATAGGGCTGCCGGAATCCCTTTTCCGATAACATCTGCAATAGCTATGCTGACACAATCATTTTGGTCTCGTACGAAGTGAAAATAATCTCCACTCATTTTCCTGGCCGGCCGACTGAGTGCGCCAATGTCCAGTTTGTCCGTCTCCGGTATGTCCCCGCGCAAGAATGTCTGCTGCATATTAGCGGCGACATCGATATCAGATTCAAGCTGTTGCTGTCGGTTTCGCAAACTTTGATGTTCCCGATATGCCAGTCCATAAGCCACCATGACTTCTAGCAAAAAATCAAATGTGTCATCCAATTGATCCGGCAGGGACTGAAAAATGGTACGGATCGCCTGGACATGGAAGCTTAAGGCTTCCTCCGGTGAAACCTGCTGTTCAAGCATAGTATGGCTGAATTGTTGAGCCTGGTACAATGTCCGCTCGTTTCTTTCTCTAAGGTAATCTTGTAGAATACGTTCATAATGCCTGAATAGCTCCTCGTTCCCCTGCACGGCCCTTCCTCCTTTTGTTGACCAACCTGCCTCTATCTAATACGCTTCAACAAGAAATGAAAATAAGCAAATGAAGTTCTTCCTCTCAAACTTTCCTTTTCTCATTCCCAATGACCATGCAGGCTATGGACTAACAGTGCCTGCAGCTGGCCGCAACCACTTCATTGCGGTAATTTCGGTTCCTTCTCCCGCATCGGAGCGGATAGTGAATTCATCCATCAGACGTTTAACACCGGGTAATCCGGCGCCTAACCCACCTGAAGTCGTATAACCGTCCTCCATAGCTTTTCGTATATCCTGTATGCCGGGACCATTATCCTTGGCTGTCATTTTCAATCCGATTTGCCCCGGTTGTTTAACAATCTCTATACAAATTTGCCCCCCTGGAGCATACAAATATATATTGCGGGCTACCTCGGAAATGGCGGTCGTGATTCTAGCCTGATCCACACTTCCGAAGCCCAGTTGTTTGGCAAGGTCTCTGCCTATTTGCCGGGCATTGACGACACCCCATTCGTCATTCACCTTTACACAAGTTTGAGTGTCAGGCGCCATGATCAATCCCCCAGTTTCCTGCGCAAGGTCTCTATCCCTTTCTCAAGGTCCAGCGCGGTTGTCACATTCTTCATAGTAATGCCCAGATCAATGAGTGTAATGGCAACAGCCGGCCGGATCCCCGTCAACACAACGCTAGCCCCCATCAAGGTAGACATATCCACGACGTCGCCAAGCACCTTGGCTATAAACGAATCAACGATCTCGACAGCCGTTACATCGATTACAACGCCTTTCGCACCGGTCTCATGTATTTTATTCAACAAATCCTCTTGAAATTCCAGGACAGTCTGGTCATCCAATTCCACCTGGATCGTAATCAATAAGTAATCATAGAGTTTCAGAATAGGTATTTTCACCGGGATCCTCCCCCCGGCAGTTCCACAATTTCCCGATCTGTGATTTGCAAGGCCGCCTGCATTCCCTTTTTCAATGTACTCTTTGTCAGGAAATCACTTAAGTCAATCCCCAGGGTGATGATCGTTTGGGCGATCTCAGGCCGGATGCCGACCAAAATACACCTGGCCCCGATCAACCGCACAGCTTCTGCGGCTTGAATAATATGATGGGCCACCATTGTGTCGACAATAGGCACCCCGGTAATATCGATCAATACAACCTGTGAACCGTGTTCAATCACACCGTCCAACAAATTTTCCATAATTAGTTTGGCTCGTTCCGTATCAATCGCACCGATTAAAGGCATGACACTGATACCCTCAAAAACTGGAATCAAAGGCGCTGACAATTCCTTCAATGCTGTTCGTTGAGAAGAAACCGTATCCTCCCAAGTCTTAACAGAGGTGGAAACAAGCCTATTAATGATAGGATTATACCATCGGTCCATGTCTGTATAAAAAGTATGTACATTTTCAGCGTGTTCCATCTGCTCAAAGCAAAATTCCAGAACAAGATTGCGGAAGGTTTGCAATCCCAATGTTAAATAACTTAAAGGGAGCCCGATTCCCAGCAACCGCTCGATAAAATGATCAGACAGATCAGCCGAAGATTCGTTCTTATTATCAAGGTAGTCCCAAATCATCTCAACAAATTGCCGGTTCGAACTTCTGAAGGCTTCGTCGGTAATGTGCTGCAAGCGGTATTCTCCACGAGCCTTTTCCATTTCCTTCATCCAAGAAGAAATGATCTCCTCCCGCCGATCCTTGATCATCTGAATAACCTTATCATCCATGTTAATTCCCCCTCGTTTCATTATTCCATGGCTTGTCCGTGCCTCAATTGCTTCTCTACACCGTTCGACATCCCCCATTGTTATAAGACCATTAAAAAAGTTGCCACGGCAAACGGGCAACTTTCTTGTGTCTCCATCCAATTTTGCTAGAAATCGATCATCCCTAAACTGATCTGCAGGGCGTCTTCGACACGCTTCATCATTTCGTCATCAAGATGTGTAATTTTATCGGTTAGCCGCTGCTTATCAATAGTCCTAATCTGTTCCAGCAAAATGACGGAGTCCCGGTCAAACCCGTAGCGCTTTGAATCAATTTCCACATGTGTTGGAAGCTTCGCCTTTTGAATTTGCGCCGTGATGGCCGCCACAATGACCGTTGGGCTGAACCGGTTTCCAATATCGTTTTGAATGATAAGAACGGGGCGGACGCCACCTTGCTCCGAACCAACAACAGGGGAAAGGTCGGCAAAATAAACGTCGCCTCTTTTAACTATCAACCCGTTACACCCCGCTGACTAAGCGGTCCAAAGTGTTGTCTGCTTCCTCCTCGGCAAGAAAGGCTTCTGAAGCAATATTTAAATTGATTTTGGCCATTTCCATATAGCC
>DASVCO010000198.1:0-18162 GCA_036381575.1 Caryophanales bacterium | reverse complement strand
TTGAAGCGGGGCATTGTGATGGAAGTGAAACGTAGAAAAGCGGTGGTTTTAACGGAAAACGGCCGGTTTGAAACGATCCGTCTGCCAAAAGGAACGACCCCCGGAGTTGGTGATAAAATTGCGGTTTCCGTTCAGGAACGTGGTGTTGCCGGCCGAAGAAAACCGAATGGATGGTTTCCTGCGATGTCTACCATAGCGGCTGCTTTGATTTTTGTCGTGTTATTGGGCGGTTTTTATACTGCCAATCCAAATGAAACAATTGCTGCATATGTAAGCTATGATGTGAATCCAAGCTTTTCGGCGGCGGTTAATGGAGACATGCAGGTGGTTTCGGTCCAGACATGGAATCAGGATGCAGCCATGTTGTTTGCTGAGTGGGATTCCTATCGTTTTATGGAACTGAAGTCGTTTTCCCGGCTTGTTGTCGAAAAGATTGCGAAATCCGGTTATTTCAATGGTGATTCTCATTTTCTGATTGCGACAACTGTTGTCCTTCAGGATCAGAACGAAAGGGACAGAGTAGCCGCTTCGTTACGAAAAGTTGTGGATTCTATTCGGTCCAATGAGTTGCTCTCGGGGAAAAGCGTCGCTGTAACTGTGAAAACAGCGGATCCGCAAACTCGTAAGAAAGCCAATGCCAATGGATTGTCTTTAGGGAAATATTTGCTCTATTTAAATGCCGATGATCACGGTGAGGATTTATCTATTGATACTGTCAAACAGTCGTCTGTAGCTGAAATTGAGCATAAAATGCAAAATACTCCTGAAGCCGATGCTGTACCTGAAGCAGAGACGAAAACGGATGTGGCTGAAGGGCGGCCTAAGGTCCCGGGGAGACCAAGTGACAATGGAAACCATTACGGCCAGCAAAAGGCGAAGCCGGATAAGGAACATCGGGACAATGGGAAGCACAAGGGTTGGAATAAGGCAAAGCCGGATCATAAGAAAGCTAAGCAATCGAGGCACGCCGATAAGAAAGGGAAAGATAAAGAGAAGCGGCCTCATTCTCCGGCTGCCAAGAATAGGCCTGGTATAAAGCATGATGGGGGAAAGAAACGAGGAAACCCCCATCAAGATAAGAAGGACAGACACCTCGACAAACATTCAAAAGCCCACCACAAGAAAAGTCCAAAACCAAAATCTCCAGGAAAAGAGAAAAAGAAAAAGCCGGATCACAAAGAATTAAGGCTCAACATCCACCTTCCGGATCTCGGTTTCAAAAAGGAATTTATAAAACGGGAAGTTGGTTCCTTACATATTGTGATCGAATTTGACAAAAAGGCGGAATAGTCCACAACCGGACGCGGGTTTCTGTCTTTTTTTGTTGGAAAATATTTCACTTCTGTCGAACGGTTCTGCAAGGATTTACAGGCTGCTTCGAGAATAAACTTAGATACAACCCATTTCAGAAGGAGTGTCTGAGTTGGAAGCGACTATTAATCGGTTTATTGAGCGTTTGAAGGAGAATCGTTCGTTGCGGCCATTGTACCGAAATGTTGATTTCTGCGTAGAGCTGAAAGGGAAAAGGGTCAGTTGTTTACTTGCGTTTGACAAAGAAGGCTGCAGGAGAATAGAGGGTGGCAAGGCAGATGTTACGATCACTGGAAAGGATAAGGACCTGATCCATCTGTTAGAGGGGAAAGAACGTTTGTTAATGATGGCGCAACGACAGGCCTTGAATATTCAAGGGTCCTATCGCCGCCAGTTGAAACTTGAATCATTATTCCTGTTAAATGGAACGGAAAAATATCTTATTTATCAGCTGTCCTGATATTTCGCCAATAATTTTTCAAGGGCCAGGGTGATTTCAACGAATGAAGTATGATCATTGAACCTCTCTTCAATTTCATGTTGACGGTTAAGCAACACAGTGTAAGGGACACTGGTACAATGATAAGCATCATATACATTGGTCTCAATATCACGCAAAACCGGTAAACGAATGTCATTGTGCTCGATGAATCTTAATCCGTCTTCCGGATCTCCCTCACGGCCTGTTACATTTACTGTTAAGAAGGCTAAATCACGGTTCTTTTCCAATGCGTGAAACAATTTCTCCTTTTTCGGCAGATCTCTGAGGCAGTCCGGGCACCAGGAAACCCAGAAAGTCAGCATCACGCAATGCCCCCGGAAGTCGTCCAGGGCTATTTCCTGGTTCGTTCCATATTCCGTTAAGGAAAAGGAGGGGGCTTTCTCCAGAGCTTGTTCCTTGTCAGCCATTATCTCACGCCTTTCTGTCTCAGGATTATGGGGCGCAATATCTTTTGGTGCGCTTAGTGACCTTTCGCATTTCTTAGCCATTGTACCATGTCAGGAAAAAGTTTTGGAAAAAAAGTTTGACAACCAAATGGTTCCGTGCTAAGATCACAATTAACTTCTTAAAAACAATGAAACTCTTATCAAGAGAGGCTGAGGGACTGGCCCGATGAAGCCCGGCAACCGTCAAATGATATTTCGTTTGAAATGGTGCCAATTCCTGGGAGATAAGAGGGGTATGATGAACGATAGGAATGAACCCCTTTTGAACTCTCAGAAGGGGTTTTTTAGATTGTTCCTTTTGCTTTTTGGGGTGAAGTAAGAAATTCGGACGCCCATCCGAATAAGTTTTCAATGTTTACAATTTTATATGATTTTCTCTTATCAAGAGAGGTGGAGGGACTGGCCCGACGAAGCCCGGCAACCGTCAAACGATATTACGTTTGAAATGGTGCCAATTCCTGATAGATAAGAGAGGATTTTCAGCAACAGAATCCTCTTCTTATCGAAGAGGATTTTTTATTTGATTAGGAGTGAATACGCCAAGGCGTATTAAGTTTAAAAATTATAAGGGAGAGTGGAAGGAATGAGCCAACAGAAAGAAAATTACGATTTGGAAACCATTTTGCTGCACGGGGGACAGGAGCCCGATCCAACAACAGGGTCAAGAGCTGTACCGATTCACCAAACAACCTCATATGTGTTCGATGATACAGAGCATGCGAGAAAATTGTTCGGACTTGAAGAAACCGGGAATATTTACACAAGAATCATGAATCCTACTCAGGATGTCTTTGAACAGAGGATTGCACAGCTCGAAGGAGGCATAGGAGCGCTGGCAACTTCTTCGGGAATGGCGGCTATCACCACGAGTATCTTGAACATTGCCGGTTCGGGAGATGAAATTGTAGCGGCCACAAATCTTTATGGCGGAACATACAATTTATTCTCAACGACTCTGCCGAAATACGGTATCAATGTCAACTTTGTTGACTCGACCGATCCTGAAGATTTCCGCAATGCTATTACTCCCAAGACGAAGGCGGTTTATGCGGAGATTATCGGAAACCCGAGCTTGAACATTTTGGATGTCGAGAAAGTTGCGGAAGTAGCGCACACTGCCGGTGTTCCATTGCTTGTTGACAGTACATTTGCGACTCCGTACGTTTGTCGGCCTATTGAATGGGGTGCTGACATTGTCATTCATTCGGCTACAAAATGGATTGGCGGGCATGGCAATTCAATCGGCGGTGTGATTGTGGACGGCGGACGATTCGACTGGAACAGCGATAAGTTTCCGGGATTCACAGAGCCTGATGCCAGTTACCACGGCCTTCGTTATGCGCAGGATGTGGGTGAGGCAGCTTTTATTACGAAAGCTCGCGTTCAGTTGCTTCGTGACATTGGGGCTTGTATCAGTCCTTTTAATGCGTTCTTGTTGTTGCAAGGATTGGAAACTCTTCATTTACGGATTAAAGAACACGGGAAGAATGCGCAAAACATTGCGGAACATTTGCAGGAACACCCTGCCGTTGAATGGGTTTCGCACCCGAGTCTTGAAAATCATCCGTCACATGAGCTTGCGAAGAAATATTTCGACGGCGGCTTTGGGTCAATCGTGAATTTCGGGATTAAAGGCGGCAAAGAAGCCGGTCGCAAGCTAATCGACAATATTTCACTGTGGTCGCACCTGGCTAATGTTGGGGATGCTAAATCGTTAATTATTCACCCGGCTACTACAACTCATCAACAATTGCAGAAAGAGGAATTGAAAACGACCGGTGTAACTGAAGAATTGGTTCGGCTTTCTGTAGGAATTGAATCGGTTCGTGATTTAAAGGCTGCGCTTGATGAAGCATTATTTCAGGCAACAGGTTTAAAAGAAGAGAAGATCACTGTCAACGATTAAAGTTCCCTTTTCTTAGATCGAAAGTTCCTGTATGCAGAATTGAAAGCCTGAGGAATGGAGAGCAGCAATAAAGGGGTGATTGCGTGACAGTTAGAATTGCGTTGCTTGGTCTTGGAACCGTCGGAACCGGTGTATATGAAACGATTATTTCACAACAGGAAAGATGGAAGGAAGTCACCGGTGAGGATATTGAGATTGCCGCGGTTCTTGTAAAGGATAAGAAAAAGGCGCGCGCTGTAGACGCCGAAGTCCAGCTTACAACAGACTTTCAGGAAATTCTCTCGATTTCTGATTTGGATGCGGTTGTGGAAGCAATAGTAGGACGCGAACCTGCTTTCACCTATAATACAGCATTGCTGGAAAAAGGTGTGCATGTTGTCAGTGCCAATAAGGAATGTATTGCTTATGACGGTCCGACATTAAAGGAAACGGCGGAACGCAACGGTGTGACTTTTTCATACGAAGCCGCGGTTGGCGGGGGAATACCGGTGGTTCGTACAATTCGTGAATTGTTACAAATCAACCCGATTGAGAAGATTGAAGGTATATTGAACGGGACCTGTAATTTCATCTTAAGTGATATGCGGTCGGATGGTGTTTCATTCGAAGGTGCGTTGGCCGCCGCACAGCATTATGGTTATGCGGAAGCTGATCCGACCAATGACATTGACGGTTGGGACGCCTTATATAAAATCACCATTTTGAGTGAGCTCGTTTTCGGGCAATTGCCTGACTGGGGGACAATGGAACGCATAGGTCTTTCTGATGTTTCATTAGAGGATGTACAAAATGCAGAAGCCTCGGGAAAACGATTGAAGCTTATAGCTTGCGCCGAGAAGACCGGGGAAGGTATCACCGCCTCTGTTAAGCCTGTTTTGATAGGTCCGGAAAACCCGCTTTACGCGGTTGAAGGAGTCAATAATGCTGTTCATATTCGGGCCGGTATTGCCGGGAATTTGTTGCTTCAAGGGGCCGGAGCCGGAGCTAGGCCCACAGCCAGTGCGATCATTGAGGATCTTGCTCACGTGTTTTCGTTAAGGGCCAAAACACGAAAGCGGGTTATAAACATAGTAGGATAAATATTCCTTTCAATCCCTTTCAATTAAATAATTGACAAGGTAGAATTGGCCGTGATAGACTACGATTATTGTTTTTAAAGAATCATAAAAGAATACATGTACCCTTATCAAGAGAGGCGGAGGGACCGGCCCGATGATGCCCGGCAACCTGGCACTCAATTCGCATTTAAACCCTGGACTTTTACAGGGCTGAATTGAGTGCACAGGTGCCAATTCCTGCAAAGCACAAAGTGCTTTGAGAGATGAGGAGAAAGATTGTTTGATTATGCCGCAAACCTTTCTGCTCATTTCGCAGAAAGGTTTTTTTACATTTGGAAGGAAGTGAGTCTATGATCCGGCTGGATGGGTTGAGAAAGATTTTCCCTACAAAAAACGGGAATGTGACGGCTGTTGAGAATGTTAATCTTGACATTCAAGATGGTGAGATCTTCGGGATTATCGGTTACAGCGGCGCCGGGAAAAGTACACTTGTCCGGTTATTGAACGCACTGGAAAAGCCAACTGAGGGTTCCGTGACGATTGCCGGCAACAATCTTTCCAAACTGAACAATAAGCAATTGCGTGCAGCCCGTCGTGACATCAGTATGATTTTCCAACATTTTAATCTGTTGTGGTCGCGAACCGTTCGCCAGAATATCGCGTTTCCGCTTGAAGTAGCCGGTATTCCGAAAGCGAAGCGCCGTAAGCGGGTTGAGGAACTAATTCAACTTGTAGGGCTGGAAGGGCGGGGCGATTCTTACCCGTCCCAACTAAGTGGAGGTCAAAAGCAGCGTGTCGGGATTGCGCGCGCCCTTGCTAATAATCCCAAGGTTCTTTTGTGTGATGAGGCGACCTCCGCCCTGGATCCGAAGACAACAGATGCGATTCTGGATCTTCTTGTTGATATCAATCGGAAGATCGGATTAACGATTGTGTTGATCACACACGAAATGCACGTGATCCGAAAGATTTCCCACCGCGTGGCGGTGATGGAAAACGGAGGAGTAGTTGAACAAGGCTCAGTAATTGATATTTTTCGGAATCCAAAACAAGAAATTACCAAAGACTTTGTCAAACAGGTTAGTGAGATTGACAACACGCAAGAAACCGCCCGTCTGCTGGCGGAGCAGTTTCCTGAAGGGATCATCGTAAAATTGACATTTATCGGTAAATCTGCCGGAGAACCGATTATTTCCAAATTGTTCAAACGTTCAAACGTGGACGTCAATATTCTCGAAGGCGATGTTTCGCAAACGAGAGGAGATTCGTTCGGAAAGCTGTACCTGCAGCTTCAAGGAAACAGCAAAGCAGTTGAAGACGCGTTGGCGTTTTGCCGTGAACAAGGAGTAGAAACGGAGGTGATCTCGCATGCCGAAGGAACTGTTCCCGCACGCCGATTGGGGTAAATTGTGGGAGGCTACGGTTGAGACTTTATACATGACGTCTATTTCAGTGGTTATCTCGTTTATCCTGGGCATCATTCTTGGCTTATTGTTGTTTCTGACGGCGAAAGGCGGATTTTACGAAAATGCTTATATTTATAAGTTTGTTGCTACGGTCGTCAACGTGTTCCGATCGATTCCGTTTATTATCCTAATCATCTTGATTATTCCGTTTACGATCTTTTTGCTGAACACGATGATCGGGTCCAAGGCCGCCATTCCGGCACTCGTTATCGGATCGGCTCCGTTTTACGCCCGTCTCGTTGAAATCGGCTTGCGGGAAGTGGACAAAGGCGTGATCGAAGCAGCTCAATCAATGGGGGCTACCAAACTGCAGATTATTTACAAAGTTTTGCTCCCTGAATCCATGCCGGCGCTCATCTCGGGTATTACAGTGACGTCGATTGCACTCGTCAGTTACACTGCCATGGCAGGAGTCGTTGGCGGTGGAGGCCTTGGCTCTCTTGCCTTTTTGGAAGGATATCAGCGCAATCATGGAGATGTTACTTTTCTGGCGACCGTCACTATTTTAATCATTGTGTTTTTTATCCAGGTGGTTGGGGACACAGCCACAAGAGTTATAGATAAGAGATAGATATTAAAGATATATTATGGAGGGAAATCATCATGAGAAACCTGAAGAAACTATTTTCGATAACGATCGTATTGCTGCTGGCGGTAGGACTGGCGGCTTGCGGGTCGAGCAGTTCGGCAAGCGGCGGCCAAAACAGCGGAAATGCGGAAAACTCGAATGACAATGGCAAGGGAAAAGAAGAATTAACTACGTTGACTGTCGGAGCCACTCCGGTTCCGCATGCGGTTATCCTGAAAAAGGCGAAGCCGATTTTGAAGAAAAAAGGGATCAAGCTGGAGATTGTTAAATTCGAAGATTATGTTACCCCTAATAAAGCTTTGGCGACCGGTGATTTGGACGCCAACTACTTTCAGCATCTGCCGTATTTGAAGAAACAGAAGGAGAATTTCGGCTACAACTTTGTCAGTGTGGGCAAGATTCACATCGAGCCGATTGCCGGTTATTCCAAGAAATACGATAGTGTTGAGGAATTGCCGAAAGGCGCGACAGTTCTTTTGCCTAGTGTTGTGCCCGCGCAAAGCCGGATTTTAACCTTGTTGGATCATAAAGGTATCATTAAATTGAAGGAAGACGCCGGGTACGACGCTACGTTCGAGGACATTGTGGAAAATCCGAAAGAGCTGAACTTCAAGCATGATATCAAGCCGGCTCTCTTGCCGCAAGCCTACAAGCATGGTGAAGGAGACCTGGTTTTCATCAACACGAACTATGCAATCGATAATGGGCTTAATCCGCTTGAGGATTCGATTATTATTGAAGGCAAAGATTCCCCTTATGCCAACGTAGTCGCTGTGAAAAAAGAAAATGCCGACAATCCGGCTATCCAAACACTTGTTGACGTGCTGCAGTCCAAGAAAATCCAGCAGTTTATTCTGGATAAGTGGAATGGCTCTGTTGTTCCGGTCTCGCTTAACAAATAATAACAGGTACGATGAAACGGCTCGCTTTTTTAGCGGCCGTTTTCCCATTTCATGAAACCGCGCGGAGAACGTGCGGTTTGTCTTAGGGCAATCTTCTTAGAAATCGAGAAATCCAGCGCAATTCAAAGGATTTTCCTTCGATTGCCTCTTGAAACCCTTTTCATTAAGATGAATGAATATGCAGGGTGCTCCACCCCGCAATCTGCAGGTTGGGGATTCGAAGCTGGCGTGATAAGGTATGAAATGTGTTGTAAAAACAATCGAAAGGATTTGATTCATTATCCAGAACAACCGCATTGACCTCAACCATACCACTGAGATGGAGAAGGCGATGTATAATGCCCATGGAATAGGGTATGCCGAATACGGACGAAGTCTGGAAAATCGTCTACAGGTCGAAAAGAAACGAGAACTGAGTCATCAGAAGAGTTTGCAGTTGGTGAACGAACATGACCGTAAAATAAATCCTTAGATTGTTTGGAAAGCAGTTTCTGAATATGGCATAATGAAGGAACCACAGGATTTCCCTGTGGTTTTTTACTTTCCCCGAGCTTAAATATGCTAAAGCATATCGGATTACTGGATGTATTTTCAACTTCGCACCAATATTTCATGAGCTCGGAATCGGTTTTCGGACAAGCAAACGCTCGTTATTGATTCTGTTTTTAAATTGCTTTAAGATAAGAATGAGAATAGATTGAGAATCACTATCACATATAAAGTAACGGAGGGATTCCGAATGTCAGCACCATATTTGAAAATCGAGGATTTGCATGTCTCGATCGAAGGAAAAGAAATCGTTAAAGGGTTCAACCTTGAAATAAACGGCGGAGAGATTCACGCAGTCATGGGCCCGAACGGAACGGGGAAATCAACCCTTGCTTCAGCCATCATGGGGCATCCGAAGTATGAGGTGACGAAAGGAAAGGTTCTCTTCAACGGCGAAGATGTGTTGGAGATGGAAGTGGACGAACGTGCCAGAGCAGGGTTGTTTCTGGCTATGCAGTACCCGAGTGAAATCAGCGGGGTTACCAACGCCGACTTTCTGCGTTCGTCAATCAATGCGAAGCGCGGTGAAGGTAATGAAGTGAATCTGATGAAGTTCATCAAGAACCTGGATGAAAAAATGGATGTACTCGGCATCGATAAATCGTTCGCGCAGCGTTATTTGAACGAAGGGTTTTCCGGAGGCGAGAAGAAAAGGAATGAAATTCTTCAGTTAATGGTATTGGAGCCTGCTATCGCAATTCTTGACGAAATTGACTCCGGTCTGGATATCGATGCTCTTCAGGTCGTTGCCAAGGGCGTCAACGAAATGCGCGACCCGGGATTCGGATGCCTGATTATCACCCACTATCAGCGTTTGTTGAATTATATCAAGCCGGATAAGGTACACGTTATGATGCAGGGACGGATCGTGAAAACAGGGGGCCCTGAACTTGCCGAACAGCTTGAAAACGAAGGTTACGATGGATTGAAGAAGGAACTCGGCATCGAAGACGAAACTGTAGGACAGGAAGCATAAGGCAGTAAAGGAGGGTAAGGCATGACGACGGAAACGAAGCAACTGAAATTCGATAAGGATGAAATCAGCCGATTTTCCAAAGGGCGGGGAGAACCCGAATGGATGCATGATCTGCGTCTGCAGGCATTAGCCGCCGCCGAGGAATTGGAAATGCCGAGAACGGAAAAGACACGGATTAAAGGCTGGAATTTCACTGATTTTCAATATGATGTAGAATCGGAGAAATTGAATTCTCTTGACGATTTGCCGGAAAATGTCCGTACGCTGATCGGCCAGAACGAAGAGGCGGGGAACACTTTGGTTCACCGTAATTCAACGTTGGCTTACTCAGAGCTTTCGGAGGAATTGAGCGAAAAAGGCGTGGTTTTCACAGATATTGAAACGGCATTAAGGGAGCATGGCGACCTTGTGAAGAAATATTTCATGCAAGCTGTTGATGTTCGTGAAGACCGCCTCACCGCACTTCATGCAGCGTTGTTAAACAGCGGAACTTTCTTGTATGTTCCGAAGAATGTTGAGCTTAAAGTTCCGTTACAAACAGTCTATTGGAAAGATGATCACGAAGCCGGACTAATTAATCATGTCTTAATTGTCGCTGAAGATCATAGTTCCGTGACATATGTGGAAAACTATTTATCGGAAGATGAAGATCATTCTTCGGCCGCGAATATCGTTGCCGAGGTGTACGCGGGGCAAAATGCACGAATCGCCTACGGTGCTGTCGATAACTTCTCCAAAGGTGTCACTACCTATGTGAATCGCCGGGGACATACTTCCCGCGATGGACGAATCGAATGGGCGCTTGGACAAATGAATGACGGGAATACACTGTCGGACAACACAACAAATCTTGTCGGAGACGGTTCTTTTACAGATACAAAGTCGGTTTCCGTCGGCCGCGGTGATCAAAGCCAAAACTTTGTTACCCGTGTCACTCATTACGGAAAGGGAACTGAGGGCTACATTCTGACGCACGGGGTTATGAAAGATACAGCGAAATCCATTTTCAACGGTATTTCGAAGGTTGAACACGGCGCTGCCAAGGCGAGCAGTGAACAGACTGAACGGGTGCTGATGTTGAGCGAAGGCGCCCGTGGGGATGCTAACCCCATCTTGCTGATCGATGAAAATGATGTTGAAGAAGCAGGACACGCAGCTTCTGTAGGCCGTATTGATCCGGTACAGATGTATTATTTAATGAGCCGGGGAATTACCCGCAAGGAAGCACAGCGCCTGATTATTCACGGCTTCCTGGCACCGGTGGTCGATCAGCTTCCGATCGAAGGCGTGAAGAAACAGCTTGTTGAAGTGATTGAAAGGAAAATGCGGTAATGGACGTCCGGGAAATTAAAAAGCAATTTCCGATTCTGAATCAGGAAGTGAACGGTCATCCGCTTGTGTATCTCGACAGTGCTGCGACTTCACAAAAGCCGCAGGCAGTAATCGAGACGGTAGATCGATATTATAAAGAAATAAACTCCAATGTTCATCGCGGTGTTCATACACTCGGAACAAGAGCGACCGAAGCGTATGAAGGGGCACGTGAGAAAGTCCGCAGGTTTATTAATGCCGCCTCGACAGAAGAAATAGTATTTACCCGCGGAACAACGGTTTCGATTAACACTGTTGCCTATAGCTATGGTGATGCCAATGTTGCTGAAGGCGATGAAATCGTGATTACACCGATGGAACATCACAGTAACCTGATTCCTTGGCAACAGCTCGCTAAGCGGAAAGGGGCCGTGCTGAAATATATTCCGTTGCAAGAGGACGGAACCCTGGCATTGGATGATGTTGAAAAGACGGTGACTGACAAGACGAAGATTGTTGCCCTGGGGCATGTATCCAATGTGCTTGGCACAATCAATCCGATTAAGGAAATCGCGGAAATTACCCATCGGCATGGAGCAGTTATTGTTGTCGACGGCGCACAGAGTGTTCCGCATATGGAAGTTGATGTGCGCGACCTGGATTGTGATTTCTACGCGTTTTCGGCCCATAAAATGACGGGACCGACTGGAATCGGTGTTCTTTATGGGAAGAAAGCCTTGCTTGAAGAAATGGAGCCCGTTGAATTCGGTGGTGAGATGATCGACTTTGTCGAGTACTATGATTCGACATGGAAGGATTTGCCGTGGAAATTCGAAGGCGGAACGCCGATCATTGCAGGTGCCGTCGGAATGGGTGCTGCCATTGATTTTCTTACAGAAATCGGCCTTGACGAAATCAGGGAACATGAGCATGAGCTGGTGCAATATGGGCTTGAACGGATGTCGGCCATTGAAGATATAGAAATCTACGGGCCGAAGGAACGTGCCGGCCTTGTGACCTTCAATATCAAAGAGATCCATCCGCATGATGTTGCTACCGTACTTGATGCAGAGGGGATTGCCGTCCGGGCGGGACACCATTGTGCCCAGCCGCTTATGAAAGAGCTCGGTGTCTCGGCTACAGCCCGTGCAAGCTTTTATCTGTATAATTCAAAGGCTGACATTGATGCTCTCGTCGACGGATTAACAACTACAAAGGAGTATTTCGGAGATGTCATTCGGTAACCTTGATCAATTGTACCGCCAGGTGATCATGGATCATTATAAAAACCCGCGCAATCGCGGAGAACTTCCTGACGACGGTACACTCAAAATTAATATGAACAATCCGACATGCGGCGACCGGATTCAGTTGAACCTGAAGGTCGAGGACGGAGAAATCAGCGATGCCAGTTTCACCGGGGAAGGCTGTTCAATCAGTCTGGCGTCGGCGGATATGATGGCGAGTGTTGTTAAAGGGAAATCGGTTGACGATGCGATGAAGTTGTCGGGCATATTCTCCGAAATGATGCTTGGCGAGAAGTATGACGACGAATCCTATGATCTTGAGGATATTGAGGCGTTGCAGGGTGTGTCGAAATTTCCGGCCCGCATTAAATGCGCAACTTTAGCCTGGAAGGCAATGGAAAAGGGCCTGAAAGAGAAATAATTAAGCGGCCAAGGTTTGTCATCGTTCGCATTGTATACTACAATGAAGATAAGTATAGATAGACTTCCGCCATACTCTGAGGAGGGATGACCATGGCGAAAAAAATGCCGGAAATCGGCGAATATAAATACGGATTCCATGATAAGGATGTATCCGTTTATCGTTCTGGACGCGGTTTGACAAGGGAAGTTGTAGAAGATATTTCGAAGCGCAAGAATGAACCGCAGTGGATGCTTGACTTTCGTTTGAAATCACTTGATATTTTTTATAAAAAACCGATGCCCCAATGGGGCGGCGACCTGTCGGATCTTGACTTTGATGAAATTCAGTACTATGTAAAGCCTTCGGAGAAATCCGAAAGGTCATGGGATGAAGTTCCTGAAGAGATCAAGCAAACCTTTGACAGGCTAGGTATTCCGGAGGCAGAACAGAAATATTTGGCCGGTGTTTCGGCTCAATATGAATCCGAAGTGGTTTATCACAGCATGAAAGAAGACCTTGAGAAGCAAGGCATTATTTTCAAGGATACAGACACTGCTTTGCAGGAACATGAAGATATATTCAAGGAACATTTCGGAAAATCGATTCCGGCTGCGGATAATAAATTCTCGGCTTTGAACTCGGCTGTTTGGTCGGGGGGATCGTTCATCTATGTACCGCCGGGTGTGAAGTGTGAAACGCCGTTGCAGGCGTATTTCCGGATTAATTCGGAGAACATGGGGCAATTTGAGCGTACCTTGATCATCGTTGATGAAGGAGCTTCTGTACACTATGTAGAAGGCTGTACGGCACCAACTTACACTACGAATTCCTTACACAGCGCGGTTGTTGAAATCTTCGTCAAGAAAGATGGTTACTGCCGTTATACTACAATCCAGAACTGGGCAGGCAACGTCTACAACCTTGTAACGAAGCGCGCTGTTGCTTTTGAAAATGCGACGATGGAATGGATCGACGGAAATATCGGTTCAAAACTGACGATGAAATATCCTTCTGTTCTTTTGCGAGGGGAAGGGGCTCGAGGCAACACCCTGTCGATCGCAATTGCGGGCGAAGGGCAGCATCAGCATGCCGGTGCGAAAATGGAACATTTGGCACCGAACACGTCATCCACGATTGTATCGAAATCGATTGCCCGTGGCGGCGGAAAGGTAACGTATCTCGGTAAAGTCCATTTCGGTCCTAAGGCGTCAAATTCCAGTTCCCACGTGGAATGTGACACGATGATCATGGACAATGAATCAACATCTGATACGATTCCGCACAACGAAATCTTCAATGAAAACATTTCGCTTGAACACGAAGCAACGGTTTCGAAGGTTTCGGAAGAACAACTCTTCTATTTGATGAGCCGCGGCATTTCGGAACAGGAAGCAACAGAAATGATCGTAATGGGCTTCATTGAGCCGTTCACAAAAGAATTGCCGATGGAATATGCGGTTGAAATGAATCGTTTGATTAAATTTGAAATGGAAGGGTCCATCGGATAATCTGATGAACCAGGGAAACGGGTCCACATTTGGGCCCGTTTTTTATTGGAATCGGGATGCCTGTTGCTTTTATAATAGAAAAATGGAGGCAGTACTTGAGGTGGGAGGATTTCCTAAGAGGTACTGGTACATTGTATGATGGGATTTTTTTGTAGATCCAAGGATGTTTTGTGGAGTCCTGTATGTCGCTACGCATGTACAAATGTAAAAGGAGGGAGAGCTGTTGATCTCGATAGGGTGTACAAGTTGGGGAGACCATCATTCGCTATACGAAGGTATTTCAGCCAAGGATAAGCTGAAGACCTACAGTGAGCATTTTCCGATTGTAGAGGTAGATGCTTCTTTCTATGCCGTACAGCCGAAGAAGAATTATGAAAAATGGGCCGCGGAGACGCCGGAATCATTTGGCTTTACGGTTAAAGCGTATCAAGGAATGACCGGGCATAACCGGGAAGCGGATCCGCATTATTCAAGCGAAAAAGAAATGTTCGAGGCATTTATTGATTCAATTGAACCGCTTTTGCAGGCCGGTAAATTACGAGCCGTGTTGTGTCAATTTCCACCCTGGTTTGAATGTGATCGTCCAAACGTGGACAAATTGAAAAAATGCCGGGAATTGCTTGGGGATTTACCATGTGCTTTGGAATTTCGCCACCAGTCCTGGTTTGAACCGGATTTTCGGGATAAAACGTTGGCTTTTATGAAAGAACAACAATGGATTCATACAGTGTGTGATGAACCCCAGGCAGGAGAAGGATCGATTCCGATTGTGCCCGAGGCTACTCATCCTGAACGGACATTGGTGCGTTTGCATGGACGCAACAAGGAAGGTTGGACTTACAAAGGGGAGGATTGGCGTGCGGTCCGCTGCTTGTATCGTTATTCAGAAGAAGAGCTGCAGGAGTGGGGGAAACGTCTGCAGTTCCTGGCTCGACAATCCGAGCACGTAGATGTCGCATTCAATAATAATTCGGGCGGTGACGCCGCGGATAACGCCAAAAGGATGATTGAAATCTTGGGGATTGACTATGATGGATTGGCTCCCAAACAACTGGGGTTCTTTTAAAATTGCCTGTGGGATTGTATTTGGCGAAATCACCTTATTTTCTGTGCAATTTATCTTTTTTCAAAAATCGTTGGAGGGCAGAACTTGCAACAGACATTCCGCATTTACCACACGAATGACATACATAGCCATTTTGAACATTGGCCGAAAATCGTGGCTTATTTAAAAGAGGCCAGACACCGTTGCCGGCTTCAGAAGGAACCGTTTTTGCAGTTTGACATAGGTGATCATCTTGACCGGTTTCATCCGATGACGGAAGGGACAGCAGGCCGAGGAAATGTCCGACTATTGAATGAAGCAGGCTATGATGCCGTTACAATCGGAAACAACGAAGGAATCACACTGCCGAAAGCCCAACTTGAGCATTTGTATGATGAGGCGAGATTTCCGGTATTGGTTTCCAACCTTTTTGATGAAAACGGCCAAAGGCCCCAAAAAATGAAGCCCTATGAGGTATTTAAACTTGAAAACGGATTGAAGGTAGCGGTTATTGGGATCACAATTCCGTTCTCGGCTTTTTACAAACCTCTGGGATGGCGGATCCAAAATCCGTTAGATATGCTTTCCGAGTTGATTGATGAAGTCCGGGACGAGGCGGATGTGGTCGTATTGCTTTCTCATATGGGATATTTTTTCGACCAGCAAATTGCCAGAGATTTCGAGGGAATTGACATCATTCTCGGCGGACACACTCATCATTTGCTCAAACAAGGAATCAATGTGAAGGGAACAACGATTATTCAGGCGGGTAAATTTGGCCATTATCTTGGAGAAATGCAGGTTACTTATGATACGGACACAAAGCAGGTTGTTGCTTGTGAGGCTCATTGTGTAGCCATTGAACATTATCGACAGGATGAAGGCACCGAATCATTGCTTAAAGAACTGACACAGGAAGGTACTATTGAATTACAAGAGCCTGTTGCCGAATTGTCGGAGCCTCTTTCGGTTTCATGGTTTGAGGAGTCGGAGTTCATTAATTTGTTGGCCGAAGCTCTGAAGGAATGGTGCGGGGCCGATCTTGGCATGGTTAATGCCGGTGTTATCCTTGATTCATTGCCGGATGGGCAGGTTTCGAAAGAAGATTTGCACCGAATCTGCCCGCATCCTATCAACCCGTGCAAGCTGACATTAACCGGAAGCGAGTTACGGGAGGTGGTTCGCCAGTCACTTACAGAAGAGATGAAGCATCTTGAAATTAAAGGGCTTGGTTTTCGCGGAAAGGTACTGGGAACAATGGCCTTTTGCGGTCTTGAAATAGAATCGGCAAATAGGAAAGCCGGATGGATTCGGATCAATGGAGAACCTCTTGATTCAAAAGAAGAATACGAAATCGCAACGCTCGATATGTTTACCTTCGGAAAGATCTTTCCCGGTTTCGCGGAGAAAAAGAAGGAATATTTTTTACCGGAATTTTTGAGAGATGTGCTTGCCTGGAAACTGTCACAATAAGATTTTCAGTCCTCTCTTTATTCAATATTGGGCACACCAAGCTCCTTTTTTTCATAAAGTATAAAGGAAAGGGGAGATCACAATGGTCGAGATGAGCCCAATCAGAATCGGGGAGTATCAGTTCACGGCAATTACGGTAAAACTTCCGAAAACCAATTTCATGGCCGTTACGAATGAGAAAGGATACATTATGTGCGGAGCGCTGGACGTTGGATTGTTGAATGAAAAATTGCAGGATCGCAAGATCATAGCGGGCCGCGCAGTCGGGGTTCGTACGATCGACCAACTTTTGGACGCTCCGTTGGAGTCTGTGACAACCGAGGCCGAAAACCTTGGAATCAAACCGGGAACGACCGGAAGAGAGGCATTGATTAAAATGGCGCAGTAGAGCCGGGCTTTTGAGCCGCGGCTTTTCTATTTTCGGTATTATGTCCCCCCTTGTACGCATATACATGCCATAACAGAGGACAGCCACCACAAGCCGGAGTCTGAAAGAGGGACTGAACAATTTGGTTTACTCCTCCGGTTCTAAAGAAATCTGTCTTCTGGAAAAGGGGGATTATCGTGTTTAAACCAAAAGGGCAAGGCTTCCGTTTTCCCCGGTTTCATTTCAAAAAAACCAAAAAGCCGAAAAAACCTTTGGCTTTCCGTCATGTTTTTATGATTTCCTTCGTCATCTTTCTTGGATTGACAGTATGGGGATTATGGTTGATCAATGTTGGGATCAAACCTACTCTTATGGCGTTCGCCACAACGAAAACGAAGGATATGGCGACTGCAGTTTCCAACTTTGCGGTTACCAAGCAAGTCAAGGAAGTTCAACAAGACCTCGATTTCCTTCATGTAAGAGAGAATAACGATGGAGAAGTTTCATTCGTTTCTATTGACGCTGCCAATGTGAATATGCTGATGACAACAACTACCTCACAGGTGCAACGTTATTTAACAAGGTTGGAAGATGGAGAATTGTGGCAGTACCTTAAAGATCAGGACATTGTGATTGAATCCTCAAACAAAGGGCCGTTAATTCAAGAGGTGCCTCTTGGACTTGCGACCGGTAATGCCCTGTTGGCTAACCTGGGTCCCAAGGTACCGGTTCGATTTCAGGTGATCGGGAATGTGACACCTTCACTTGTAGGAAAGGTCACACAGATCAGCATTAATAATTTGTTTCTTGAGGTTTATATCAAAATCGACGTTGAGATTCAAACAATTATTCCGTTTGCAACTAAACCGGCACATGTCAAAACGGAGGTATTGGTAGCAAGTGCGATTATTACCCGTGAAGCCCCTTTATATTACGGGGGAAGGGGTTCCGAAAATTCATCTGTGGTATTGCCCTCAAAGCAAACAAAAAAGAAGGAATTTAAAATAGCACCTTAAAAAAGCGAGCCACTGGAAAATGGCTTTCCGGCGGCTCGCTTTTTTTTATTTCTGCCTTTTCCGCGTCTGACGTTCCCAGACTTTCAA
>DASVCO010000197.1:0-7261 GCA_036381575.1 Caryophanales bacterium | reverse complement strand
CGCAGGCGAAGTTTTACGCCTATATGTATGCCAAGGAGCATGGTTTGGATCACATGGCGGTCCAATTAACCTATGTTCAGGTCAAGACTGAGGAACAGAAGCAGTTCAAACAGACCGTGTCTTTCGGGGAATTGGAAGCCTACATAATGGATGTGGTCGAGCGTTACGCGCCTTACGCGATTCTGATGCAGCAACATAAGGAAAAACGGAACGAGAGCATTCAAGCGTTGCCGTTTCCGTTCGAAAACTATCGAGCCGGTCAGCGAAAGCTTGCGGGTGCAGTCTATCAAACAATTGCCGAGAGGAAAAATTTATTTGCGAATGCGCCAACCGGAATCGGGAAGACCATTTCGACGGCATTCCCGGCCGTGAAGGCGATGGGCGAAGGGTTGCTTGATCGCCTTTTTTATTTGACGGCCAAGACGACCACGAGGGAAACAGCGGAGGAATCTTTTTCTTTAATGGAAGAAAGAGGGCTCGACATGAAGGCCGTAACCATCACGGCGAAGGACAAGATTTGCTTCAAGGAAGAAACGATTTGCCAGGCGGATTATTGTGAGTTCGCGGACGGCTACTATGATCGTGTGAACGACGCCATCCTTGATATTTTATCGAATGAAACGTTGCTGAATCGCCCTGTGATTGAAAAATATGCCCGTAAGCATACTGTTTGCCCATTTGAATTTTCCCTGGATCTTGCCTATGCGGCAGACGCCGTGATCTGTGATTACAACTATATTTTCGATCCCCGTGTGTCGTTAAAGCGGCTGCTGGATGAGCAGAAAAAAGAAACCGCCTTGCTGGTGGATGAGGCACACAATCTGGTGGACCGGGCGAGGGATATGTTCTCGGCTGACCTGATGAAATCGGATTTTTTGCAGGTGAAACGAGCATTTAAGGACAAAGACTCCGATATTTATGAGGCGGCCAGGGCAATTAACGAGTATTTACTGTTTTTGAAGAAACAGTGTGAAGACCAGAAAAGTCTTGTCATGGGAGAGCTTGAGGAAGAACTTGTCTCATTGCTGGATGCGTTTATTTTTGCTGCGGAAAGGCGGTTGGGTGCGGCGCAGGATGATCCGTTGTTGCTCGATACCTATTTTGCCGCGCAAGGTTTTGTCCGGTTCGCAAAGCTGTTCGATGAACGATATGTAACCTATGTAGAGGCCGAGAAAAGTGAGGTCCGGATAAAAATGTTCTGTTTGGATCCTTCTCATTTGTTGCAGCAGATCGGCAAAAGATACCGTTCCAAAATCTACTTTTCGGCGACCCTGGCTCCGCTTGGGTACTATAATGACATGCTGGGCCGGGATTCGGAAGATTTTGCAATTCGAATTCCTTCCCCGTTTGCAGCTGAACGTTCGGAGGTTTCGATTCAGCCATTGTCGACGCGATATCGGGATCGCGAGCGAACACGGGAACCGTTGGTAAACACGATTCAACAGGTGGTACAAGAAAAAACGGGAAATTATCTCGTGTTTTTCCCGTCCTATCAATATATGATGACGGCCTATGAGCAATTTGAGACTGAAAGCCCGGAGGTACGGACAATTGTGCAGGATCGGAACATGTCCGAGGCGGATCGGGAAGCTTTTCTCGCTTCATTTCAAGCTGGCAACACTGAAACACTTGTTGGATTTGCGGTCCTTGGCGGTATTTTTTCCGAAGGTGTCGATTTGAAAGGTGATCGCCTCAACGGTGTGGTCGTTGTGGGAGTGGGACTTCCGCAAATTTGCCTGGAACGGAACATCATCAAGGATTATTTTAACACCACTGGAAAGAATGGATACGACTACGCCTACGTGTTTCCCGGCATGACGAAGGTTCTTCAGGCAGGGGGCAGATTGATTCGGTCGGAGGAGGATCATGGTGTGATCATACTCGTTGATGATCGTTTTTTACAGCGGAAATATCAGGCTTTGCTGCCGGAAGAGTGGAAGGACTTCACAGTACTTCAATAACGGAATGTTATAATGAAAGAAAAGTGCGAAAAGAAGGGATAACATGATCGAAACCATTTTGTCGATTGCGTTCCTGGTTCTGCTTTTCTGCTTTATTGCCTGGCAAAAGTATCAAAAGCATAAGAAGCCTCAGAAACAATGGGAAGGGCGGAATCCTAATAAACGGGTGAAGTCGACCGAGGAATTAAGGCAAAATGAAAATAAATACAGAAAACCCGGGACCGGAGGCGGCGGAGCCTAGAAGGACGGAAGTCGCAGTCGATAAGGAGGAGCAAATTCCACAAATGAATATTGGGGGAGAGACCATGAGTGCCACAGGAATAGGGGTAGATGTAGGCGGGACATTGATAAAAATTGCCTATGTTGATGAAGAGGCCATTCACTATCGGAAGTTTCCTGCCGATCAATTGAAGGAGGCTGCTTTGTGGGTTCGGGAGCACTTTCCCGGGGCCAGAATTTGCGTCACGGGAGGCAAGGCAGCTCTTTTTCAGTCGGCTTTGGAACGTGAAGTTCAGGCTCTTGTCGAGTTTGATGCCACCTGCCGGGGGATTCGATACCTCTTGGACAGCGCCGGCATCTCATTGGACCATTTTATATTGACCAATGCCGGTACAGGAACCTCGATTCATTTTATAAAAGAAAAAGAACATTCTCGGGTGGGCGGATCCGGTATCGGCGGCGGAACCCTTATGGGCCTGTCTTCATTGCTGGCGAATGTACAGGAATACGGGGAAATTGTTCATTTAGCTGAACAAGGCGACCGGGGAACCATTGATCTTAAAGTGCGGCATATTTATGAAGGCTCGGAGCCGCCAATTTCGGGAGACCTGACCGCCAGTAACTTTGGCAGGATTAGTGAAGATCGGGATGAAAAAGATATATTGGCCTCCGTCATCGGTTTGGTCGGGGAGTCGGTGGCGACTGTCAGTGTTTTCGCCGCTGAACAATGCGGCGTTTCATCCATTGTTTTTATCGGGTCATCCTTTGTCGAGAATGTATTGCTTAAGAAAGTTGTGGAAAGCTATACGTCTTTAAAAGGAATGAAGCCCTTGTTTGTCGAAAACGGGGAATACAGCGGTGCTATTGGTGCGTTGTTGGCGTTGTAATCTTTTAGCGGATATTTTTTCCGCAAGTTGGCTATCCCATTAGAAAAGCTGATAGTGGAGGTTTTTTCTATGGATTCCAATCACCGTCCGTGGCCTGCTCCGGCCAGTCCCTGGCTTATGAAGCAAACCTGGCGTCATTTGCTGTTTGCCCACTGGCCGGTGGATCCTGCTGTGATCAGGCCGTACATTCCGGATTCCCTGGAATTGGATATTTATGATGGTCGAGCGTGGCTCGGTTATATTTTTTTTCAGGTGCGGGGGATGCGGCCGAAATATTTGCCGCCTGTGCCGATGCTGTCGAGTTTTCCTGAGTTGAACATTCGGACCTACGTAACTTATGAGGACAAACCAGGGGTTTATTTTTTCAGTTTGGATGCGCAGAATTTTGCCGGTGTTCAGGGGGCGAAAGCCTTTTTTCACTTGCCTTATGCTTATGCAAGGATCACCTTGTCACAGGAAAACCGCCAGTTTGCGTGTGACTGCAGAAGGATGAACTTATCCAAGACCTTCAAAGCCCGTTACCAACCTGTGTCGGAAGTTTTTCGGGCCAAGCCGGGGTCGCTGGACTTCTGGCTGTCAGAAAGGTACTGCCTCTATACGGAGCACAAGGGGAATTTATTTCGAGGCGAAATTTTGCACAATCCATGGCCCTTGCAAGAGGCTGAAGCCAGGATTACAAAGAACACGATGATGGATTTCGATGGTGCTCTACAGGTGGAGCCCCCACTTGTTCATTATGTAGAACAGCAAACTGCTGTGATGTGGGGACTTCAGAAAGTTGGAGGAAGCTAATCTCCTTTTTTCATTTAATTTGGCATATTAGTGAAATGTGAGGTTAATTAAATCAATTGGGGGAGATCACATGACGAAAATCGGACTCGTACGCCACGGAAGTACATCATGGAACAAAGAGGGCAGAGCACAGGGGAGTTCGGATATCCCGCTTGATGAAGAAGGAAGAACAGAGGCGGGCAGACTTGCAGAACGATTAAGCATGGAAGATTGGGAGTTCCTTTATTCAAGCAATCTATTAAGAGCGAGACAAACCGCCGAAATCATAGGCGGAAGGATGGGTGGATTGCAGGTTCAATTGGATCCCAGGCTTCGTGAAGCGGGTGGAGGCCAAATTGAAGGAACAACGGAAGAAGAACGGGTGTTGAGATGGGGAAAGGACTGGAGGAAACTGGACTTGGGCCTTGAAAAGGCTGACAGTATAATAGCCAGAGGCTTGCCATGCATCGAAGAGATTGCCGAGCGACACGAAAATAAAAATATATTGATAGTGAGCCACGGCTCATTCATCAGGCATCTGCTTTTGGAATTGCTCCCTAATGCAAGTACGGAATGGGGTTTGAAAAATACGTCCTTGACGACAATTGTACAAACGAAGGATGGTTGGGACTGTGATCTGTACAATTGCACCAGGCATCTGGACGGTGAAAAGGTTTAAGGGAATCTTGGAGATCAGCAGGAATTGCATCAAACTCGAAAATCAAGCAATTTAATAGAGGAAAGAGGAGTAAAATGCCGGATCATGATGCCATTTACAATGAAGAAGCGGGAAAATATGAGCTTATGATTTCGAAAGAAGATCATGAGGGCCATATTTTGAAAACCCTTCATGAAATTGTCGACCTCCAAGGCAAAGATGTTGTAGATATTGGAGCAGGGACGGGACGATTGACCCGCCTGGTCGCTCCATATGTAAAGTCCATTAAATCTTACGACCTGTCCCGGCATATGCTGGATGTGATTTCGGCCAAATTGAGTGCGCAGCATTACAAGCATTTTGAAACAAAAGTTTCCGATCTAAGAACGATTCCGGTAGAGGAGAACAGTGTCGACGTGGTTATGGCCGATTGGAGTATTTGTTATCTGGCAAGTTCGAATCACCCGGAATGGAAAGAGAACCTTGAAACTGTCATAAAAGAAATCCACAGAGTGCTCCGGCCGAACGGGAAAATCGTGATTTTCGAGACACTGGGAACCGGCTATGTGGAGCCGAATCCACCAGACTTTTTAACACAATATTATCAAGAATTGGAGCAGGTGTATGATTTCCATCACAAATCAATTCGGACTGATTATGCCTTTGAATCTATGGAGGAGATGCGGGAGTTGATTCCTTTCTTCTTTGGCGAGGATTTGCAGAAAGCCTTCGATGACTTGAAGCAGCCATTGCTGCCGGAATGTACAGGGGTCTGGTGGACCGAAATAAAATCAAGGTAAAACACAATAAGCAGTTCTTTTCACATTTATCGATCCATATGCCATCATAAATATAAGTTACAAAGGAGGGGATCAGCATGGTGAAAAGCATAACGGAGACAACTACGCTACATAACGGTGTCAAGATGCCGTGGTTTGGACTTGGTGTATGGCAGGTTGCGAATGATGGGGAAGTTGTCACTGCCGTGAAAAGCGCTTTGGATACCGGTTATCGGGCCATTGACACCGCGGCGGCTTACAGAAATGAAGAAGGTGTAGGAAAGGCAATTAAAGAAAGCAGTGTAGCCCGCGAGGACATTTTCCTGACATCGAAGCTTTGGAATGATGACCATGGGTATGAGTCCACTTTACAGGCATTCGAAGACAGTCTTCAGCGTCTTGGGACTGACTATCTCGATTTGTATTTGATTCATTGGCCCAAGGATGGTTTCAAGGATACATGGCGCGCGTTTGAGAAATTGTATGAAGAGGGAAAGATCCGGGCAATCGGTGTCAGCAACTTTCACCAGCATCACCTTGAAGATTTGATGACCGAAGCCAAGGTGAAACCGATGGTCAATCAGATCGAGTTTCATCCGCTTCTGACCCAAGAAGCCTTGCGTGATTTCTGCAAAATCCAGGAGATTCAGTTTGAAGCTTGGAGCCCGCTGGCACATGGAAAGCTTCTTGACGATCCGACATTAAAAGAAATCGGGGAGAAGTACGGCAAAACACCGGCGCAGGTTATGATCCGCTGGGATTTGGATCATGGCGTCATTACCATTCCGAAATCTGCAAACCCGGGTCGTATCAAGCAAAACAGTGAGGTCTTTGACTTTGAACTTACCTCTGAGGAAATCAAAAAGATCGACGCCTTGAATCGAAACGAAAGGACAGGCGCCGACCCGGACAATTTTGATTTTTAAATTGGATAGGCAATCCCCAACTCTGGTTCGGCTGCTGCCGGGCTGGGGTTGTTTTTTTGTTATGCCGGATCAAAAAAAGGAATTTTTCTGTTTTTGTCGAAAATAGTATAGAAGGTCAAGGCTATGAATGAAAAGAAAAGAGGATCTTGGTGATTTCAATAGAGCATCGTCTAGGGCCTAAAGGCTGACGGTGTGAACAATTGAAGCATTCCAGGGGCACAAACTTTTCGACTTTGTCCCGGTCGAATCGCTGTGGTCTTTTTCCAAGTGGTGAAAAGGACCCAGAAATGAAAGGGCTTACATTATAGGGGCGTCCTTTGAAATATAATTGATTAGCAAACTATGAGTTGTTTAATTTAGGTTAATAATATAGAAAGTTAGAAATGAAAAACAAGATGTATTTAAAAAAAAAGGTAACAGGTTATATCAGAAATATAATTAGAGAAAAGAAATCCTTAAAACCTTCAAAAGGAGGAACGATTGTATGGAAGAATTTGCTGAAAAAGTTAAAGGTCTTTCCAAAAGAGTGCAAAAGTTGCAATTGTCGCAGATGACCGAAGAGGCTACTAAAACATCAATCATTATGCCATTTTTTCAAGGATTAGGATATGACATTTTTAATCCAGATGAATTTTTGCCGGAGTTCGTTGCAGATGTTGGTATTAAAAAAGGGGAAAAGGTCGATTATGCTATTTTGAAGGATGGAAAACCTCTCATTCTTATCGAAGCAAAGCCTGTAACTGAGAAACTTGAAAAGCACAATTCACAGTTATATCGCTATTTTGGGACAACCGAAGCGAAATTTTCAATTTTGACCAATGGTTTGGTCTATCAATTTTATACAGACCTTGATGACCAAAACAAAATGGATGCTAAGCCTTTCTTCGAATTTAATCTTGCTAGCATACGCGAAAATCAAATAAGCGAACTTGCCAAGTTTCAAAAGAGTAACTTTGACGTAGATCATATTTTAACAACGGCTTCCGAGTTAAAATACACGGGGGAAATCAAACAGTTTTTGTTGAAACAAACTGAAAATCCATCAGATGAGTTCGTTTCA
>DASVCO010000196.1:0-6117 GCA_036381575.1 Caryophanales bacterium | reverse complement strand
ACGATGATGGAAAGGATGTGGCGGCCTCATGACGGAGCCGATTGTCAGATACAAAGATATTCATAAATCGTTTGGTGATACAGAAGTCCTCAAGGGCATCAACCTTGACATTCAACAGGGCGAAAGGGTCTCGTTGATTGGCCCGTCAGGGTCAGGGAAGACGACGATCATTCGAATGCTGATGACGCTGGAAGAACCCACTTCCGGGGTAATTGAGGTAGATGGAAAGCCCCTCTGGCATGAGGAGAAGAACGGGAAACTCGTTCGTGCGAGTGAGAAGCATTTGCGGCAAGTGCGGAGCAACATCGGGATGGTGTTTCAACAGTTTAACCTGTTTCCGCATATGACAATATTGAAGAATTGCATTTCCGCTCCGGTTAATGTCCTCGGAGTGCCGAAGAAAGAAGCCGAGGAGCGCGCAGTTGAAATGCTGAAAAAGGTCGGGCTCGGAAACAAATTGGAAGTGTATCCGAACCAGTTGTCCGGAGGACAGCAGCAGCGGGTCGCTATTGCCAGGGCAGTTGTTATGCAGCCGAAGGTGATGTTATTTGACGAAGTCACCTCAGCATTGGATCCGGAAACTGTGGGAGAGGTGCTAGAAGTCATTAAGGACATTGCCAAAGAAAGTGACATGGCCATGATGTTGATTACCCACGAAATGGAGTTTGCTCGTGATGTAGCCCATCGTACGCTGTTTCTGGATAACGGAGTCATCGCGCAAGAGGGAACGCCTCAAGAAGTGCTTGAGAATCCGAAGTCAGAGCGGCTGCAATCGTTCCTTAAGCGGTTCCATTCTAGTTAATACGGGGTGAAAAGAATGTATGACGATCCATACGCCGAGTTTCTGGGAATGGAATTGAAGAAAGTGGAGGCGGGTTATGCCTGCGTCACAATGAAAATAGAGAAACATATGCTCAATTTCAACGGGTCTGCCAATGGAGGAGCAATCTTTTCATTAGCTGATTATGCCTTTGCCGTTGCGAGTAATTCGCATGGCCAGGCGGCAATGGGCATAACGATGACCATGCATTATCTGGAAGCGGGTCGAAGCGGCCAACATTTAACGGCAGTCGCTGTAGAAGAAAAGGAACCTGGCCGACTCGGATTATACAGGATTGAGGTCAAGAATGAAGATGAAGATCTGATTGCCCTTGCGGAGGGAATGGTATACCGGAAAAAGAAATGAAAAAAGCGAACCCTCGGGGTTCGCTTCATTTTATCTCTGGCAAGACTCTCGTTTCTTTCTCCATGCTGGATTGACACATCGGGCAGGTTGGTTCTTCTTCGAATGAAAAGTCGTCTCGCATCCAGCCGGCGCAATCTTCATTCGTACATGCCCACACTGTCGTATCCACTTCCTGAACGGGTTCACGGTTTTTTCCATGAAAGGCCATTAGGCTTTCGCTCCTTCATTTGTAGTTCGTCAGACATTTCCGGGACAGATTGATTTTATCCATTTAACCTGCGTGAAATTTATCCATATCTTTTATTATACCCTATTTGAGCAAATGATTCGAATTTCATGTTATCATTAGGAAAAGAAAGCATCGTCGAGCGGCACTCGGCATTCATCAGTGAGTCTGCCGATAGTCAAAAGTGTATTCAGTAATGTTTATGCTTTCGGCAACCGTAATATACCAAATTTGGAAGAAGCATTGTTAAGTGCTGGGGTATGTCAACGGGAGATCATCCCTTTTGAACCGGTTGTAGGTTGGCAGGCACTCAGATTCTTGCTGAACCAGGAAGCCGCTCGGCGTATTGCGACAAAGATGAAGGAGGGGGAGATGTGGAATTGGAAAAATGGCACTGGCGGCCGAATATTTCTTTTCCAGGATCCCGATGGGAGGAAACACGTGAGTTTCTCCACCTTTACCGGCGTCGGGGCTGGGTATTCAGCTTTTTTTCATTGCTGTTTCTGGCGGTTCCGATTTACCTGTTTCAAGAAGGGATTCGGTCGTTTTCCGGAATGACGTTCTTGTATTTATTATTAAGCTTGTTATTAGCGGTTTTGTGGTTGGGCCTTCCGGCACTTTTTGTTTTTTATAATTCCAGAGGAAGCGTAATGAAACGGATCTGGGCATGGGTCTGGGTTGCCGCAGCCGTTGCGGCCTGTGTTCTTTGGACGATCGCATTGTTGTCGTGGGAGTCTTTAATTGGAGTCGCTACATAATTTCCTGCTTTCCAAAGATACTATTGGTAAAAAGGTCTTTGGAGGCAGGTGTTTTTTTATATGGAAGGCACATGGGTGTGTTTGCTCCCGTTCTTGATTGTAATCCCGATTTCCATGTTGACGAAGCAGGTGCAGCCCGGCTTGTTCGTGGCTCTCTTACTTGGGTGCTATCTGATTGAACCCAGTCTCCTCGGCGGGATTCACAAGTTCTTTACTTATCTTTTGAATAACATTATTGTCACTAGCAACATTGAGATTGTCATTTTTCTTTATGCTTTTGCCGGTTTGGTCGGCATGATCAAATACACCGGGGGGGTGAAGGGCTTCGTTCATCTCGTCAGCCAAAAGGTGAAGACCAAACGGGGGGCCATGTTTCTAACTTGGTTCTCGACAATTGGAACGTTCAGTGACCCTGATTTTCGTATTGTAACGGTTGCCCCCGTCATGAAGGCATTGCGAAAACGCCTTCATATGACAAAGAAACAGATCGCGTTTGCGATTGCCTTCACTGCTAACCCCGTCGTAGCCCTTATTCCAGTAGCAACCGCATATGTGGGGTTCATGGTTTCTGTGATCGGCCAGTCGCTTGACGCAGCAGGTGTTAACGGAGAACCGTATGTTGTTTATGTGAAAAGTATTCCATTCAACTTCTTTTCCTTCGTATTGATTTTGGTCGGGATTTACTACAGTTTCTTCAAAAAGATGAAGGACGAAGATGAAGGGGTGGGAGAAGCGGAAAGTGAAGGGGGAAACGAGCAAGAAAACAGCTCCTCCGGGGAAAGTCAGCAACAACCCGGTGGAAATCAAATGCAGCCCAGTATGCGGCCCGGGTTCAGTACGGAAATGGGTAGCGATATGGAGACCGACGCCGCACAGGCTGAGATAGATTTGGCGCAGGCACAGATGGATCTGGAACAGGCGCAAATGAATGACGGCGAGGACGGTGGCTTGACCAGGCGGCAGACGGATCTCACGCAGGCGCAAATTGATTTGAAACAGGCTGAGACGGATTTGGCGCAAGCGCAGAATCTTGATCCGAGTGCTATCGGTTCCGGGGATGTGAGCGGCGGACAAGAAGAGCAAGTGAAGGGTGAAAATGCAAATGGTATGTCATTCTCTGTTGGCACGGATCAGAACAGTGAAAGTACGGGCCAAATGAGTGTTCAGCCGCCGCAGGCCAATGATGGTGAGTCCAGCAGTGAAAATAATGGTAATGAAACGGACTTTCATGGTGAATCGACCGGGATGTATGAAACGCATGCTCAGAAACAGGAAGACCGGGATCTGGCGAAAAAGGATGCAGGCGACAATCCGCATGCCGATCAACAGGAGGATCTGAATGAATCTCATCGTGCGTATATGAAGGAGACGCCAATTCGGCCATGGAATTTGATCATTCCGATTGTCCTGTTTATTTTGTTGACTTTGTTTCTGAGCTGGTGGAACGGCCATGCGAAAGCGGACGGGTTCTTCCAGGCTTTCATCAAAAGCGACATGTTGATGGTTATGTTGGAATCCCTGTTGATTGCGATCATCGTTTCGATAGCCTATTTCATGTTTCAGCGTTTCTCGGTGGCCAAACTAGCCACTCATTTCATTAAAGGCGGAAATGAATTGATGACCGTTATTGTAATGTTGGCGCTTATTTGGGGAGTCACAGCCGTATCAGAGGATCTCGGCTTTTCCAAATTCATTACAGCTCACGTGTCGGGCTGGATTCCGACCATGTTTGTGGCGCCGGTTTTGTTTGTGCTTGGTGCGGCAATTTCCTATTTTATCGGTTCGTCCTGGGGGACGTGGGGCCTTCTTATGCCTCTGGGTGTTACATTGGCAGCTCAGTCGGGAGCCAATCTGCTGCTCGTTATCGGGGCGGTCTTTGCCAGCGGGACGTTTGGGGCATTTGCCTCGCCTCTCAGTGATAACACTGTAACTTTAAGTACCATTATGGATATGGAGGTCGTCAAGTATTCGCGGCAGAAACTTGTTCCCGCGAGTATTGCAGGAGGGATCACCGTTATTTTATTCGGAGTCTTTTCTTTTCTGATGGCCTGAAATATATCTTTTTCCCACCTTGTTTCCGAAGAATCGGAGGCAAGGTGATTTTTTTATTTGAAGGAATATTCTTGAAGTCATGGTGTCGGAACCAGTTCCCAGAACGCGCTTGGGAAAAATGAATCTGTCCATTGCAGACATATCCTGATAATTAACAGGTAAAACAGCCGCTTCCTTTTTATAGGCTAACACAAAATGAGGAAGGATTTGGATTTGGGAATGTCGAATTTCTATATTGAAATGCACATATAGGGGGATTTCTATGAGTTCACCGGTTACATTTCCACAAAAGAGAGGTCCGCGGTTGTGGCCCGGGAGAAGAAGCTGGAAAGTTGTTCTGATTATTTTGGTAATCATCTTCCTGTTGATTGGCGCCGGCCTGGTTTATGGATATTGGACGTTGCAGAGAAACTTGCCGATGACGGAAGGAACACTGACACTGTCAGGTTTGCGAGAGCCAGTTACAGTCTACCGGGACAAGAATGGCCTTCCCCATATTAAGGCGGAAAATATGCATGATTTGTTCATCGCGCAGGGTTTCGTTACAGCGCAAGCCAGGATGTTTCAAATGGATTTAAGCCGCCGCCAGGCCTCCGGGACATTAAGTGAAGTTGTTGGTGAAGCTACTGTTGAAAGGGACAAGTTATTCCGGACATTGGGTTTGCGAAGGTGGGCGAAGAATTCCCTTCCGGTTTATTCAGAGCATGCACAGGATGTGCTGCAGTGGTATGCCGATGGTGTGAATGCTTACATAGAACATGCTGAGAAAAACGGGACGCTTCCAGCGGAATTTCGAATACTCGGTTATAAGCCGGACCTCTGGACTCCGGTTGATTCCTTGACCATTGGAAAATACATGGCTTATACGCTGGGAGGCCATTGGGAAGGTCAGGCTTTTCGCTATTATTTAGTGGAGAATTTCCCGGAGAAAAAGGCGATGGCGCTGTTCCCGTCTTATCCGGATGACGCGCCGACTATTCTTCAGGCGATTCGTGCCAATCCGCTGGATATTGAAAAGAGTTTCGCCTCGGTTGTTACGCCCAATCCTTTCAACGGGAGCAACAACTGGGTTGTTTCAGGGGAGAAAACGGCATCAGGTAAACCTTACCTGGCCAATGATCCGCATCTTGGACTGGCAACACCGTCAATATGGTATGAGGCGAATTTAATAACGCCTGATATTAATGTAAGCGGGGTTATATTTGCGGGAGTACCGGGGATTATTGTGGGCCACAATCGCCATATCGCATGGGGAGTCACGAATGTTGGGCCGGATGTGCAGGATTTGTACATCGAGAAACGGAATCCGGACAACCCGAATGAATTTCTATACAAAGGTGAGTGGTATAAGGCGAAGGTTATTTCCGAGAATATTCATGTCAAAGGTGGAAAGGTCATCCCGTTTGAGGTCACGATTACCCGCCACGGGCCGATTGTTTCCGAATTTGCCCATGATGATCACCCGGATACTGCACTTGCAATGAAATGGACGGCCTTACAGCCGACTACGGAGCTTCAAGCTGTGTTGAAATTTATGAAAGCAAAGAACTGGGATGAGTTCAAAGAAGCACTTACTTATTTTCAGGTGCCGGCCCAAAACTTCGTGTTCGCTTCAAAAGACGGGACCATTGCTTATCGGGCCAATGGATTAATTCCGATTCGGAAAAAAGGGAACAGCCTTTTACCGGTACCGGGTTGGACCGATAAATATGAGTGGACAGGATTCATACCGTGGGGTGAATTGCCGACCGTTGTCAATCCGAAAGAAGGTTTTATAGCGACGGCCAACAATAAAGTAACACCGGATAATTACCCTTATCATATTTCCAACGTGTGGGCGGAACCGTATCGGATTGAAAGAATCCGACATGTTTTGGCGAGCCAGGATACGTTTA
>DASVCO010000195.1:0-7662 GCA_036381575.1 Caryophanales bacterium | reverse complement strand
ATGTTTACATTCACCGGCAGTAAAGAGGTTGGGGAGTATATTCGGTCCAAAGCGGGAGTTCGTGAAGTTGCGCTCGAATTGGGCAACAATTCGGCGACCATCGTTCATTGCGATGCCGATTTGGAAAAAGCCGCATCACAAATCACAGCTCGTGGCTTTAACAATGCCGGTCAGGTTTGTATATCCGTTCAGCGGGTGTATGTACATGAAGAAATCTTTGATGAATTTCTCACGGTATTAAAACGTAAGGTAGAGGCCCTGAAATTAGGAGACCCATTCGATGAAAGTACTGACGTTGGGCCTATGATTGATGTGAAAGAAGCGGAAAGAGTTGAACAATGGGTCCAGGAAGCTGTTGAGAACGGAGCCGAAATTGTGGCCGGCGGGAATAGAGAAGGTGCTCTTTTTCAGCCGACGGTATTGGCTAAGGCCAAGCCGGAAATGAAAGTAAATTGCCAGGAAATTTTCGGACCGGTGGTTTCAATCAACAGCTATTCGAATTTCGATGAAGCCCTCAGCCTAGTCAACGATTCTGATTATGGGCTACAGGCGGGTGTATTTACAAATGATCTAAGACTTGCCTTGAAAGCGGCTAAGACAATTAAAGTCGGCGGGGTCATTGTGAATGATACCTCAGCCTATCGTGTAGACCAAATGCCATATGGCGGTGTGAAAGACAGCGGCAATGGAAAAGAAGGACCGGCTTATGCCGTTGAGGAAATGACGGAAGAGCGAATCATTGTATTTAACAACTAGTTATACCCGTAGCATTAAAAGTTTTCTATTAGGTTATTTACCTGATTATGCGGAAGGATGATCCGTTTGATTGAAGAAATAAAAGCAAACAATCCACATGTTCCGGTATTCCATATTGAGGACCATAAATTTCGCCAATATGGGAGAACAGTGAAAGGATACGATTTTTCAGATTTGATTTCCTGCATGGATCGTACTGATATACCTGAATTTGAGAATACTTATGTTCCATCAGTGGATGAAATGGAAGAAACAATTGTAAGGGAGAAACTTGAAAAGACGTTTTATGGGGGAATGAAGATTCAGATCGGTTATTGTAACGGCAGAAACAGTAGTCTAAACGGTCTTGAATATCATAAAGGCAGTGAAATCAATATTGCAGTAACCGATATGATCCTTTTGTTGGGGAAAGTAAACGACATTCATGATAATCGATATGACGTTGAAAAGATTGAAGCATTTTATGTTCCGCGCGGAACTTCACTCGAAATGTTTCAAACCACTCTTCATTTTGCTCCTTGCAAAGTTTGGAAGGAAGGATTCAAATGTATTGTAGTCCTTCCACATGGGACAAACCAGCCTTTGGAAGAATCAATGCCTCCTGTCAGAGATGAAGATGAATTACTGTTTATGAAAAATAAATGGCTGCTGGCCCATCCTGAGCGGAAGTCTCTTATTGAAAAAGGAGCTTATCCCGGAATTGTCGGGGAAAATATCAAGATTGAAATTGATTGAGGGAAATGATTTTTACAACTGTTCACTTTAGGGTGCCGGATAAGTATAATGATTTTTGGAGGTCCTTATGATGAAAAAAGGGAAAGAGTTAAAAAGCGATTTTTTTGCGGGACGCCACGTTGTAGATTATTTGTCTGAAGATGATAAGTATATATTTTCGAAAGCTGAACCTGAGTACAAATTCAATGTGATTGGCGCCGGCATGATTGGCGATGAACATATCAGGGTTACCATGATGGAAGGGCGCGGGACGATCCATGGCATTTATGACACCAATGCATTGAGTATTGAAAAGACTCAACAGAAGTTTAAAGAACGATTTTCCGGAAAAAGTTTAGTTGAATATGAGACGCTGGAAGAGGCGTGTAATGATCCCGAGGTAGATGGTTTAATTATTTGCACTCCGAATTTCACCCATATTGATATTGTCAGGGAAGCCGTGAAATCGGGAAAGCATATTTTATTGGAAAAGCCAATGGCGACCACGATTCAGGATGCCTATGAGATTACAGAAATGGTGAAAACATATGATGCGGTATTTCAAATTGGCCTGCAATACCGTTTCAAGGCAATCTATGCCGAAGCGATTCATGAAGCGATTGAAAGGAAAGCAGTCGGTGAGATTAAAACCATAAATATCATGGAACATCGAGTGCCATTCTTGGACAAGGTAAATCAGTGGAACAAGTTTTCCAAGTATTCAGGTGGAACCCTGGTTGAGAAATGCTGTCATTATTTTGACTTGTTCAATTTGTTTGCTCAATCAAAGCCCTTACATGTCTATGCTACAGGTGACAGAGCCGTAAATTTTATTGATTTTGAATACGATCAGGAGAAGTCAGATATCATCGACAATGCCAATGTGATTGTCGTCTATGAAAACGGGGTTCGGGCCAATTTTAATTTGTGCATGTTTTCGCCGATGTTTTATGAAGAAATTGTTATGTGCGGAGATGGCGGCCGCTTGAAGGCCTATGAAAATGAAGATTTTCTGCCTGAAGCACGTCCGAACACACACCTTGAAATTTTGAGTGGTGAATTACGCCCCTCACGTATTTCCACCCCTTGCTATCCAGAGGTGATACAGAAAAGCGGACACCATGGTGCAACGTACTATGAACATAAATATTTTATTGATAACATCAAGGGGAATAATACGACGACCGCAACAGTTGAAGAAGGTTTCTGGTCCATAGTCGTCGGGGCGGCCGCAGAGGAATCCATAAAGACAGGAAAAATTGTGTACGTTGAAGAATTACTAAAGGAGAATAAAATTACGGTTTAGGATCATTTGTCTGCAAAGAAGCAAAGTTCTCAGAGGACTCTATGAAAGCGGGGGATTGGGATGAATAGAAAATACATCCTGTCGATCGACCAGGGGACGACAAGCTCGCGGGCGATGTTGTTTGGGCATGACGGAAGGGTTGCCGGTGTGGCGCAGAAGGAATTTCGGCAGTACTTCCCGCAAGCCGGATGGGTGGAGCACGATGCGCAGGAAATCTGGAGTTCGGTAATGGCAGTAGTTGCAGAAGTATTGTCGCAAACGAATATCTCACCGAAAGAGATTGCGGCGATTGGAATTACTAACCAAAGAGAAACGACGATTGTTTGGGATAAGCACACCGGGCGGCCCGTGTATAGGGCTGTTGTGTGGCAGTCTCGTCAGACGGCTGGGATCTGTGAAGAATTGAAAGCCGCAGGCTATGGAGAGACAGTCAGGGCGAAGACAGGGCTGTTAATTGATGCGTATTTCGCAGGAACCAAGATCAAGTGGATTCTCGATCATGTAGACGGAGCCCGTGAGAAAGCCGAAAACGGTGATTTATTATTTGGTACCGTTGATACATGGTTGATTTGGAAGCTTTCCGGAGGCAAGGTGCACGTAACTGATTATTCCAATGCTTCACGTTCATTGTTGTTTAATATTTATGACCTGAAGTGGGATGACGAGTTGCTTGAGATGCTGGATGTGCCGAAAGCAATGCTCCCTGAGGTGCGTTCTTCTTCTGAAGTGTATGCTGAGACCGCCACTCATCATTTTTTCGGCGAAAATGTACCGATTGCCGGAGCAGCGGGTGATCAACAGGCAGCTTTATTCGGGCAGGCTTGTTTTGAGGAAGGCATGGTGAAGAATACGTATGGAACGGGTTGTTTCGTTCTTATGAAAACGGGTTCGCAGCCGGTTTCCTCGAAGAAAGGCTTACTCACGACCATAGCATGGGGCCTGGATGGCAGGGTTGAGTACGCGTTGGAAGGAAGCATTTTCGTGGCGGGCTCTGCCATTCAATGGCTTCGGGATGGATTGCGGATGTTAAAATCCGCGTCGGAAAGTGAAAAATATGCTGAACGGGTCAGTTCAACAGACGGTGTCTATGTAGTACCCGCTTTTGTCGGATTGGGGGCACCCTATTGGGACAATGATGCTCGGGGAGCAGTATTTGGGTTGACTCGCGGTACGGAGAAAGAACATTTTGTCAGGGCCGTGCTGGAATCGTTGGCTTATCAAACAAAAGATGTATTAGACGCAATGTCGGAAGAGTCCGGGATTCCGGTGAAAACTCTTCGTGTTGACGGCGGCGCTGTGAAGAACAACCTTTTGATGCAATTTCAGAGTGATCTGCTTGGGGTTTCAGTAGAGCGGCCTGAGGTAAATGAAACCACGGCACTCGGCGCGGCGTATTTGGCAGGCCTGGCAGTTGGATTTTGGGAAAGCCGTAAGGAGATTGCGGCGAATTGGATGCTGAATCAGCAATTTGAAGCTGAAATGGCTGCCGGGGAACGCAATCGCTTGTACGGTGGGTGGCAAAAGGCAGTTGAAGCCGCTCGTGTATTTAAAATATGATATAATTAAAATAAGTTCATATTGGGTCGGAGAATATGGAGAGGCCGCAACATCCTTCTTAACAGGGGATGCGTGCGGTTTTTTTTAAATTTTGGGGGAGGATCATTCATGAAAAATTCATTTTCCAGTATTCAGCGGTCAGTTTTGTTTGATGAGTTATCAACTGAAGATTTGGATTTGCTTGTGATCGGCGGAGGCATTACCGGAGCCGGAACTGCGTTGGATGCACAAACCCGGGGAATGAGAACGGGTTTGATTGAAATGCAGGATTTTGCGGCGGGTACTTCAAGCCGCTCAACGAAATTGGTTCATGGCGGTCTGCGGTATTTGAAGCAGTTCGAGGTAAAGCTTGTATCGGAGGTCGGGAAAGAGCGTGCGGTTGTTTATGAGAATGCCCCGCATGTGACAACGCCATTATGGATGTTATTGCCTTTGATCCGTGGCGGGACCTTCGGGAAATTCACCACGTCCGTCGGATTAGCTGTGTATGATAGGTTAGCCAATGTTAATCGTAACGAACGGCGGCATATGTTGAAGAGGCAACAGGCAATTGAGAAAGAACCATTGTTGCGTAGGGACGGCTTAAAAGGCGCGGGTTATTATGTAGAATACCGAACTGACGATGCGCGATTAACGCTTGAGGTTATGAAGAAAGCTGTCGAGCAAGGTGCGAAAGCTGTTAATTATGTAAAAGCGGAAGAGTTCTTATACGAAGATGGAAAGGCAGTTGGAGTGCGCGCGGTGGATCAATTAACGGGTGAAAGCCGTGACATTCGAGCAAAGAAGATTATTAATGCGGCCGGACCATGGGTGGATGAATTACGTGAGAAGGATCAGTCGAGGCAAGGGAAACAACTCCGTTTAACGAAAGGCGTCCACATTACAATAGACAGTAGTCGGTTTCCGCTTCAACAAGCGGTATATTTCGATGCTCCTGACGGCCGGATGGTATTTGCCATTCCTCGGGAAGGCAAAACCTATGTCGGCACAACGGATACTCATTTCAAAGGTGATCCGGTACATCCCCGGATGACGGTGGAAGATCGGGACTATTTGCTTGAGGCTATCCATTCCATGTTTCCGGAGGTTGATGTCCAGCCTGAAGACGTGGAATCGAGTTGGGCTGGCGTACGTCCGCTTATTCATGAAGAAGGGCGGGCTCCTTCAGAGATTTCACGTAAAGATGAAATTTTCCGTTCTGATTCCGGATTGATCACGATTGCGGGAGGGAAATTGACGGGCTATCGAAAGATGGCAAAGCGCGTAGTCGATATAGCCGCTGAGGAATTGGAAGAAGAAGGTGCTGGTTTGTATTCGAAATCAAGGACGGACCGAATTCGCCTTTCTGGTGGAAAAGTTGGCGGTTCTCGGGAATTCTCCAATTTCGTAGGGGGGAAAATCCGGGAAGGGACAACGATTGGCTTGACCTCCGATCAAGCTGAGAAATTGGCCATCCGTTACGGCTCGAATGTGGACCGATTGTATGATATTTTGAGAATCATGGGAGAAGAAGCCCCGCATTACGGGCTTTCGAAATCCGTGTTTTCGATGATTGTGTACGCGATAGAGGAAGAAATGGCGGCAAAACCATCGGACTTCTTTATCCGTCGGACTGGGGCGCTTTTCTTCCACATTGATTGGGTTCACAAATGGAAAGAACCCGTTATTGAATATATGGCACAGCGTTTACATTGGGCCAATGACGAGAAACAAGGGTACATTGCAGAATTGGAACAACGGATCGAAGAAGCGACAACACCGCTTGAGTGATAAGCAAAAGGTGGGAAACCTTATTTTTTCGAGGTGGTGATCACAGATGAAAATTGGATTGGTATCTGACACCCATATGCCGGGACACGCAAAAGCGTTGCCGCAGGCCCTCAGAAAGGGATTTGAAGATGTGGACCTGATTATTCACGCCGGCGATTGGCAAACACTGGATGTATATGAACAATTTCGAGAAATTGCCCCTGTGGAGGGTGTTGCTGGTAATGTTGACGGTAATGATGTGATTTCGCGTTTCAAGCAGAAGAAGTTGTTGGAATTGGAAGGATATCGCATAGGGTTGGTCCATGGACATTTGGGGAACGGGAGAACAACTCCAGAGCGGGCTTTGAGAACTTTTGAAGGAGAGAATGTTGATTTGATTGTTTTTGGCCACTCCCATATTCCATATGACAAGGAGATAGACGGTATCAGGCTGTTTAACCCGGGATCACCGACCGACAAGCGACGCCAGGCGGAATTTTCATATGGTTTGTTAACTTTGGATGATGGCTTGTCCCTCCGGCATGTTTATTTTAAAGACAAATTCTGAAAATCGTTGCGGTTCATGGTATAATCAAACCGGAAAAGTGTATTGGAGGGGGAAGACATGGATTGGAAGAAGGAATTTGAACGCTGGACGGCGGATCCGCGTCTTGATAAAGATACAAGAAAGGAGCTTGAGGCCATTCGCGGGGACGAACAGACAGCCGAAGATTGTTTCTATCGGAATTTAACTTTCGGTACCGGGGGAATGCGTGGGGAGATTGGCCCGGGTACAAACCGTATGAACCGCTATACAGTTAGAAAGGCATCTGAAGGATTGGCGCGTTATATTGAGGAACAGGGAGAAGAGGCGAAACTTCGGGGTGTTGTGATCGCCTATGATTCCCGGCATTGTTCGCCGGAGTTCGCAAAAGAGGCGGCTTTGACCCTCGGCTGTCATGATATTCGCACTTACTTGTTTGATCAATTGCGCCCGACCCCGGAATTATCCTTTGCTGTCCGCCATTTAGGAGCCTTTGCCGGCATTGTCATTACCGCAAGCCATAACCCGCCACAGTACAACGGCTATAAGGTATATGGGCAGGACGGGGGGCAGCTTCCTCCTGGAACAGCTGACCGGGTCATCAAGAAAGTAAACGAAGTCGAGAATGAATTGGCCGTGAAGGTAGCAAGCGAATCTGAGCTGAAGCAGTCAGGGCTCCTGTCTATAATTGGCGAAAAGGTTGATCAGGCTTATATCGAGAAATTACAGACCATCTCTGTGAATGCGAATGTGATCCGGAAAATGGGCCGGAGTTTGAACATCGTATATACTCCGTTACACGGAACAGGGAATAAGCCTGTTCGGCGGGGGCTGACGGCACTTGGATTTGGAAACGTAACCGTCGTTGCGGAACAGGAGAAACCGGATCCGGAATTTTCAACGGTTACCTCACCTAATCCTGAGGAGCACGCAGCTTTTGAAAAGGCTATCCAGTACGGCAAGCAAGCCGATGCTGACGTTTTGTTGGCAACGGATCCCGATGCAGATCGGGTTGGCGTAGCTGTGAAAAATAATA
>DASVCO010000194.1:0-17720 GCA_036381575.1 Caryophanales bacterium | reverse complement strand
GGACGTAAAGTGATGGAGAATGCGTCGAAAGATATTAAGAAAGTCGCACTTGAATTGGGCGGCAAATCCCCGTTGATTGTGCTGGAAGATGCCGATGTTCATAAAGCGGCGAAAATTGCTGTCGCGAATATCTCCAATAATACAGGCCAGGTTTGTACGGCAGCTACCCGCGTGCTCGTGCCGAAGGAGATGAAACCTCAGTTCGAAGAGGAAGTCAAAACAGCTGTGGAAAAATTGACTGTTGGCGATCCTAAGCAAGACAACAAGGTTGGCCCGCTTGTCTCGAAAAAACAATGGGATCGTGTCCAGGGTTATATCCAAAAAGGCATGGATGAAGGTGCAAAAGTCCTTATCGGCGGTACAGACAAGCCAGAAGGGCTGGCTCAAGGATATTTTGCAAAACCAACCGTATTCACGGATGTTAGCAATGATATGACGATTGCCCAGGAAGAAATCTTCGGGCCGGTAACGACAATCATCCCGTACAATACGCTGGATGAAGCGATCGAGATCGCAAACGATACTGTCTACGGCCTTGCGGGTTATGTAGTCGGTGAGGATCCTGACACATTGCAAAAAGCAGCCTCAGGTATTCGCGCAGGCCAAATCAGGGTCAATACGGCGCCAACTGATTTCTCTGCACCGTTTGGCGGATTCAAACAATCAGGCATCGGCCGCGAATGGGGGGACTTTGGTATTGAAGAATACCTTGAGCCCAAAGCCATCATGGGGATGCCGTCATAACAAAATATGAAGAGACCGGGCAGATGGATGCTCGGTCTTTTTTTGAAATAGGTGAAAACCTCAATTTATAATGAAAAAATTTCCTGGGCCCAACGAGTCTTTCTAAAAAGGGTTTGTGGCCCACTGCAAAGATTGCTTAATGAAAATGCGAGGATGCAGTTTCAGCTGAGACACCATATATTCAGCCAGATCTTCCGGCTGCATGAATTTCTCTTGTTCTTGTTCGTCTGGCTTGTGGCCAAGCGCTCGTTCTGAAGCTACAAGACTCGGGTTTAGGGTGAAGACACGGATGTTGTTTCTGCGTACCTCTTGCATGAGCGCCTCGGTCATTCCCTGGACAGCGAATTTTGAAGCGCTGTAGGCAGTAGAGCCTGCTGTTCCTTTCAGTCCGCTGCTGGAAGAGATGTTGATGATGTCACCCCGGTTTTTTTCAATCATTTGCGGTAAGACCGATCTTGTGACGTGGTATGTACCGAAAACATTGACTTCCACTGTTTGTTTCCACTTTTCGGGGTCCATTTCCAAAAAGTTGCCGTGTAACATGATTCCGGCGTTATTGATGAGAATGTCGGCCGCGCCAAGGTCATTTTGCAACTTAGCGATTGCTTGATCTACTTCTTCCATATTTGCAATATCCGCAACGGCGAAACTTGCTTTTACCCCTCGTGATTCAGCTTCTTCTGCGACTGCTTCCAGCTTGCTTTCTGTACGGGCTATTAATCCAACGTGGACGCCCTCTTGAGCTAACTCTAAAGCGGTAGCGCGTCCGATCCCGCTTCCTGCCCCTGTGATGTAGGCGATTTTGCCCTTAATCTTTTGTCCCATTTCAAACCATCCCTTCTTTTATTTCTTATTGTTCATTTTAGGTTTTGGAGAATAGGGATTCAAAGATAACAGCTTCGATGATTTTATGATACAATATAGCATACTTAAATTATACTATAACATACAAGGGGGCCGCGATGTCCGTATTGTCATTATTAATATATGCTTTTGTTGCCAGCTTCACGCCGGGGCCAAATAATATTATGTCGTTGTATTACGCCAACCAATTCGGTTGGAAGCCGACTTTCCGTTTTTGCCTGGGGGTTGGTTTGGGGTTTCTCACCTTATTATTGTTGGCTAATTCTTTCAGTGTCTTTTTAAACACTGTTTTTCCAAAAGTCGAGTTCTTTATGAAGATGTTTGGTTGTGTTTATTTGCTTTTTTTGGCTTATAAAATGATAACGAGCCGGCCAGGAGAGGAACAGCGGTTCAACAACCGATATAATAATTTAAAATCAGGGGTTCTGTTGCAATATATCAATCCCAAAGCCGTTATTTATGCCATTACGGTTACCGCCACATTTGTGACCCCTTTTTATCATCATTTTTTGATCCAGTTTTTATTTGTGGTCTTGTTGGCTGCGATTGGATTTTCAGGAACCTTTAGCTGGAGTTTGTTTGGGTCCTTATTCAGGAATTATTGCTAAATACCGTATGATTTTCAATGTTATTATGGCTTTGTTGCTGGTTTATACCGCTGCTGCGATTTTATTTCACTAAGAATATAGACGGACAGCTGTCAACACAAAGCACAGATTGACAGGATTAAAAGAGGATGCCCTGTTAGGATTTAAAGCAAGGGAGTGAGCGATATGACATGGGTTGAATCATTACAGGCAGCTATAGACTATATGGAAGAACATTTACTCGAAGATGTGTCAATAGCGAGTATCGCTAAACAAGCGAATTTCTCGGTATTTCATTTCCAACGAACCTTTTCGGTATTAACCGAAATATCGGTTGGGGAATATCTCAGACGCCGCCGGCTGACATTAGCTGCCCACGAACTAACCAGAACTGATGCCAGGATCATTGATCTCGCCTACAAATATGGCTATGAAACTCCCGAGGCTTTCTCAAAAGCTTTTCGCAGGCAACACGGTGTATCACCAAGTGAAACGCGGAAGAACAAGGGAAAGCTGAAATCTTATAACCGCCTCGTCATACAGGTGAATCTGAAGGGAGCAGAACCGATGCAGTACAAAGTGGTGGAACGAGAGAGTTTTCAGGTGGTCGGAGTCAAGCGGGAATTTTCATTGCTTAATGAGGGGAATATCAAGGGTATTCCAAAAATGTGGGGAGACGTTCATCAAGACGGAACAGCAGATGCATTAACGAGGTTAAACGATGGAGCGCTTAAAGGTTTATTGGGGGTCTGTGTCGATAAAAGCGATACCAAATCCAATCATATCGATTATTGGATTGCTACAGCCCATGAGGATCAGAACGTGCCCGGCGACCTTTCGAAACTTGAAATCCCGGCATCGAAATGGGCCACATTCGAGGTTCATGGCCCGATGCCTGATGCCATGCCGAAGGTGTGGAAGCAAATCTTCTCAGAATGGTTTCCGTCAAGCGGCTATAAACTTGCTGGGACGCCAGAGTTAGAAGTCTATACGGATGATGATCCTTCCAGGGCCGATTATTATTCTGAGATCTGGATTCCCGTTAAATAGTGAAAGGCAGTTGTTTCAAACGTCCGGCATAGTTACTGCCGGGCGTTTTGCTGTTGCGGGTCAGGGATCATGGGTATGCCGTTTCATTTTGGGAAACCTAATAGGGCGGACGAAATGATTTATTTACCTCTGCAGTCGGATGAAAGGAGTCAACCATGAAAGAGTTTCTGGGATTATTAAAGAACGGCAGCCGCTCTGCTTTATGGGCGAGTATTATGAATGCCATTATCTCTATAATCAAAGCCGGCACTTTTTTGATTACCGGTAATGTGGCTATGTTTGCCGAGATGATGCACAGTATTGGAGATACGGCTAACCAGTTGTTTGTTTTCATCGGATCGGCTTTAAGTAAGAAGGCACCAACTGATCGTTTTCCGGGAGGTTTTGCCCGGTTGGTCAATTTGGTATTGCTGGGGGCTGTCTTAATCGTCGGCATTTTGGCGTATAAAACCATCATGGAAGGCATTCATCATATTATTGAACCCACTGAAACCGGTTCATGGTTTTGGTTGAACATAGGTGTTCTTGGAGTTGCGGCCCTATTGGAATCTGTCGTTCTGTTCAAAGCCATGAGGGAGATTACAGAGGATCTGACAGGTGATGAGATAAAAGGCTTAAAGGTTGTGATGGAGAGCTTCAAGAATATAGGGAAGGCCAAACCGGCAACCAAGCTCGTTTTCTTAGAAGATATGGTGGCGACAACGGGGGCGCTCATCGCTATTTTAGCTATTGTAATTGGTACATATACACCGTTCCATACGGCGGAAGGATATGCTTCCATTATCATTGGTCTGATGTTGTTTTATGTGGTGGGGCGGGTTTTCCTTGATAACGCTGCGGGAGTACTAGGTGTTGCTGATGAGGAGATGGAGAAAAAAATTGGTGCGATTGTTTTTGACGAGACACATGTAAAAGATATACAAGAACTGAGCGTAATTAAAGCAGGCGATGAGCTGCATGTTGAATTGAAACTGGAATTTGATTCGGACATGACGGTGGCGGAAGCCGATGATGTTCGTGATGACATCGAAAAAAAGATTTTGCAGGAAAAAGGGGTAACGGATGTGATTATTGAGTTTGACGAGGATGATCAGATTCAGAACTGGAATCATTCGGGGAAGGAACATTGAAAAGTTTTTTACCGGTGAATTTCTCATTCGGTGGTTTCAGTTGATGTATCCAAGACTGTTTGCTTAAATTATTGATAGAAAGGATGTTATTATAGAATTATCAGATAAAAAAGAGGTGCTTTCATGAGAAAGATCGACTTGGGGAACAGTGGATTAGCGGTTAGCGAAATTTCACTGGGTTGTATGCGAATACACGAACTGGACAAGAAAGATGCCGCATATGTGATCGAAAATGCTATGGACGTTGGAGTCGATTTCTTTGATCATGCCGATATCTACGGCGGCGGGAAATCAGAAGAGGTTTTCTCAGAAGCCATTAACATGAATGATGACGTTCGGGAGAAAATGAAACTGCAAACAAAATGCGGGATTCGGGAAGGTATGTTTGATTTCTCCAAGGAACACATTGTAGAGTCTGTCGAAGGCAGTCTCCGGCGGTTGAAAACCGATTATGTTGACAGCTTGCTCCTTCATCGTCCGGATGCATTGATGGAGCCGGCGGAAGTGGCTGAAGCGTTCACGGAATTAAAAGGAAGCGGGAAAGTCCGCCATTTTGGCGTGAGCAATCAAAATCCGCTGCAAATGGCATTGTTGAAAAAAGAACTGAAAGAAGACTTGATCGTGAATCAGTTGCAATTGAGCATTGTACATACGCCGATGATTGATGCCGGGCTTAATGTGAATATGCAGCATGATCCGGCCGTCGTTCGGGACAGCAATGTTCTGGAATACTGCCGTTTGCATGATATCACCATCCAGGCATGGTCTCCATTCCAACACGGTATGATCGAAGGGCCTTTTATCGGGAATGTTGAGTTCCCGGAGGTAAATGCGAAGCTGCAGGAACTCGCCGAGGAGAAAGGTGTCACTGATTCAGCCATTGCAATTGCATGGATTTTGCGTCATCCAGCGAAAATTCAGCCGATTGTCGGGACGATGAATCCGAAACGCTTGAAGGATATTGCTGAGGCTTCCAATGTTGAACTCACAAGAAAAGAATGGTATGAACTCTATCGTGCAGCAGGAAACGATCTGCCTTAAGTTGATTTGAAGCGTCCGGTTCAACGTCGGACGTTTCTTGTTTTTTGTAAGGCTGAAAAGGGTATACCAGTAAGAGGAGCATTGTACAGAAAGGATGAAAATCATGAATGTACTCGTGGTGGGAGCAAACGGCAAAATCGGCAAACAAGTTGTGGCAAAAATACAAGAGTCAAATGAGCATACCGCCATTGCGATGGTCCGTAAGAAAGAGCAACTGGGGCAATTCGAGGAGCAAGGGGCTAAGACAGCTCTGGTTGATCTGGAGGGAAGCATAGAAGAAATCGCGGATGCTGCAAAAGGGGCGGATGCGGTTGTGTTTACAGCCGGTTCGGGCGGCCATACCGGTGCCGATAAAACGATGATGATTGATTTCGACGGCGCCGTCAAGACGATGGAGGCAGCCAAGCAAGCGGATATTAAGCGGTTTGTCATTGTAAGTGCAATCGGTGTTCATGATCGCGACAAATGGATGAGCGGAGCGCCGTATTATAGTGCGGCGAAGCACTATGCGGATGTTTGGTTGGAGAAGAGCGGTCTTGACTATACGATCATTCGTCCTGGAGGCTTGACCAACGACCAGGGAACAGGGAAAGTTAAGGTGGCGGTTGACCTCGAACGTGGGCAAATTCCCCGAGAGGATGTCGCCTCCACCATTGTAGCTTCATTGGAGAACGACCATACGGTTGGTAAAGCGTTTGACATGGTAGGCGGAGAAACGCCGATTGAAGAAGCGCTAAAGACTTTGTGATTTGTTATGGGGATGTCCTTAAGAATTTGGGACGTCCCCTTTTCTTTAGGGGGTATCTTTTATAATTTTATAACTTTAGTTTACATAACATTTCGTTTGTGCAATTAACATATGATTTCGTGCAATTATCTCGATTTTCCGCTCAATTCCAGTCCAATTTCGTGCAAATAATCTCGAAACTTGTGCAATTATACCCTGCAGGGGTTTATCTTTTTATGATTACTCAGGCGCAGGCATTTCCTTGAAGTGTCCAAAAAGACTTAACTTTCTTTCACTTATTGGTTATAATTGGAGGTAAGTTGATTTGAAAGAAGACCCTTAAACAAAAGTTACTTTCGTAAGCGCTTACATAAAAATAGGAGGAGAATTGGTATGGGGAATTTCGGGAACCAGGTGCAATTTGGTATCTATCAAACAATGCGGAACCCTGATCCGGACAGACTGCCGGTAGTTTACGAGGAATGGGAAAAACGTGCGAGGGAAGTGCTGGAAGACAGCCCTTTTTATTATGTTGCCGGAGGTGCAGGAGGAGAAAAGACGATGGAGGCGAATCTTCGCGCATTTGACCGTTGGAGGATTGTGCCGAGGATGCTTCGTGATGTGGAGGATCGAGATTTGAGTGTTGAATTATTCGGGCATTCTTATCCATTTCCTGTTCTGCATGCACCAATTGGTGTTCAATCTATTATTCATGAAGATGGTGATTTGGGTTCAGCAAGGGCTTGTGCTGATTTAGGCATTCCTTTTACAGCCAGTTCGGCATCTACTGTGCCCATGGAGAAAATTGCTGAGGAAATGGGAGATTCGCCGCGTTGGTTCCAGTTGTATTGGAGTAAAGATCCCGAGGTTACAGCCAGTTTTTTACATAGAGCAGAGGCTTCAGGTTATTCAGCCATCGTTGTCACTCTTGACACACCCATGATGGCCTGGCGCGAGAATGACTTGAAAAATGTTTATTTGCCTTTCTTGCTTGGGGAAGGTGTTGGTAATTATTTTACAGATCCCGCCTTCTGCTCCAAGTTGTCGAAGTCTCCCCGGGAAGATCCAGAGTCAGCAATTATGCGCTGGACGCAAGTTTTCGGAAATGCGGCGTTAACCTGGGATGATGTCGCCTTTCTGAGAGAACATACGAAATTGCCGATCTTGTTAAAAGGCGTTCTCCACCCGGATGATGCGAAGCTTGCGTTGGAACACGGGGTTGACGGGATTATCGTTTCCAATCACGGTGGCCGCCAGGTAGACGGTGCATTGGGAGCTCTTGAGGCGCTTCCGGGAGTATGTGATGTTGTTCGGGATCGGATTCCGGTACTCATGGACAGCGGGGTTCGGCGCGGGTCCGATATCATAAAGGCTCTTGCGCTTGGCGCTAAAGCTGTGCTTGTCGGGAGGCCCTGTATGTATGGGCTGGCCGTGGCCGGAGAGAAAGGTGTTAAAACGGTCTTGCAAAATTTGATTGCGGATACGGACATCATGATGGCTCTTGCCGGAGAAAAGTCGATCAATAAATTGAATAGGTCCGTCCTTATGGGATCCTGAAGGAGGCCATGTTGTGGATTATGACGTGATTGTAGTGGGGCACGGGCTGGCCGGATTGGTCGCGGCAGCCGAGATCGCCGATGGTGGACGGAAGGTGTTGCTGCTGGATCAGGAGCCGGAGGCATCGCTTGGTGGGCAGGCGTGGTGGTCGTTCGGCGGATTGTTTCTTGTCGATTCACCGGAACAGCGGCGGATGAGAATCAAGGATTCGAAAGAATTGGCATGGCAAGACTGGCTGGGCACAGCCGGGTTTGACAGGGAAAATGATGAAGATTATTGGGCGCGAAAATGGGCTGAAGCTTATGTTGATTTCGCCGCAGGGGAGAAGCGGGCATGGCTGCGTGAAATGGGTGTGCGCTTCTTTCCCGTGGTAGGATGGGCGGAACGGGGCGGTTATTTAGCCGAAGGACATGGAAACTCAGTTCCACGATTCCATATTGTTTGGGGAACGGGACCTGGCATTGTTGCGCCGTTTGAAAGACGGCTTCGGGAGCACATGAAAGATGGAATGGTGGTGTATCGGCCGCGTCATCGCGTTGATCATTTAATTAGGAGTGATGGTGCTGTTGTGGGTGTGAGCGGTTCTATTCTGGTTCCGAGTTCGGCAGCACGCGGCGAAGAAAGTTCCCGGGAAGTGATTGGGGCTTTCGAGGAGCGGGCGCAAGCAGTAATCGTTACAAGCGGCGGGATCGGGGCTAATTTCGATCTGATTCGTAACAATTGGCCGGCTAGGCTTGGGAATCCGCCAAAGCATATGATTTCCGGCGTTCCTGCCCATGTGGACGGGAGAATGTTGGCCATCACTGAAGAGGCAGGCGGCCGCATTGTAAATCGGGATCGTATGTGGCACTACACAGAAGGGATCAAGAACTGGGACCCGATTTGGCCAAAGCACGGTATACGAATTCTTCCGGGTCCCTCATCGATTTGGCTGGATGCGCGTGGGCGCAGGTTTCCGGCCCCGAATTTCCCGGGCTTTGACACTCTGGGAACGCTTGAAGCTATCCAAAAGACCGGATACGATTATTCGTGGTTTATTTTGACGCAGAAAATCATAGAAAAAGAATTCGCCCTCTCCGGTTCCGAACAAAATCCGGATTTAACGGAAAAAAGCATTAGAAAAGTGCTGGGGAGGGCTTCGTCTGGGGCTCCGGGGCCAGTACAAGCTTTCAAGGATAATGGAGAAGATTTTGTTGTTGCGGATACCCTGGATAAGCTGGTTTCGGGGATGAATGCTCTCACTGAGGAAAATTTGCTCAATCTTGAGGAGATTGAGCGGCAAATACGAGCCCGGGACCGGGAAATCAATAATAAATTCACCAAGGACCTGCAGATTGCCGCCTTGCGAGGAGCGCGTCACTATATTGGAGATAAGCTGATTCGAGTGGCAAAGCCGCACAAGATCCTTGATCCAAAGAATGGACCTTTGATCGCTGTTCGTTTAAATATTTTAAGCCGCAAAACTTTGGGAGGGCTGCAAACAGATTTGTCCGGGCGTGTTTTGGATAGCATGGCGGAACCGATCCCAGGGCTTTATGCGGCTGGAGAGGTTTCGGGATTCGGCGGCGGAGGCGTCCACGGCTATCGTTCATTGGAAGGGACATTTCTTGGAGGTTGTCTTTTTACAGGGCTGACAGCGGGGAGGGCTTCGGCTAAGGAATTAGGATAAGAGTGGCTTGAGAATAAGCCATTCTCTTTTTTTCTTGGACGGTAAAATCAACACAATCACTACAGTTCGATTTTTCGCTTCTCCTTTGATTTTCTACGCAATTCTTTTTGGATAGGTATCCGCTAGTTGACATAACATTGGAATGGCTGAATAATTGGGACTTTCGATTGAATTCCTCCATCTTTGGCTGAATCCCTTTCCATTTCCGCTCAATTCCTCATACTTTCAGCTAAGATTCCTCACCTTTTTCGTTGAATCGCGCTTCCCGAGACCCCTTAACCTCCCTCACATCCCTTGATTCACCGGAATTTTGCCCAAAAAACTTGACAAATCATCAAAATTCCCGGAAAAATCCCATGAAAAATGGACACAAAACCATGAACTTAACTTATTGTGTGGTTTTGGCCACCTGAGTTTTTTTGAACATTTATACAACGTTTTTCTTAAGCAGATTTCTTGAGCTTCTCTCCCAAATAGTGTTAAGTTTCATAGGTCAATTAAAGAGAGAAAGGCCGTTAATCTATGAGACTTTCCTTTTCTTCCCTGCAATGGGTGATTTATATATTGGCGACGTCGATTGTCGCGCCGTTGTCGATCGGGCACGCCTTCGACATGTCCCAGCCGGAAATTGCCGGGCTTTTGCAGAGAGCTTTCTTTGTATTTGGGGTTACTTCGTTGCTTCAGGGCCTGTTCGGCCATAAGCTTCCGGTTTTGGAAGGCCCTGCCGGATTGTGGTGGGGTGTTTTTTTAACGTATGCAGGATTCGTAGCTTCTTCAGGCAATCCCGAGGTTATTCTTCGTAGTCTTGAGCTGGGTCTGTTGCTCAGCGGGGTGCTTTTTCTTGTTTTCAGCGTTTTTAAATGGATGGATGTTGTGAAAAAGTTGTTTACCCCTCTGGTAACGGGGACGATCTTGCTTCTATTGGTCGCGAAGCTTGGCGGGTCTTTTCTAAAAGGCATTCTGGGTATCGGTTACAGGTCGTCGAATGTTGATCCTGTTGTAGCCGTGTGTGCTGTAGCTACATTGCTTTTCGCGGTGATTTTGTCCCGCAGTCATCATTTATTTTTACGAAGTTATTCTGTGCTGATCAGCTTGACGTTTGGTTGGTTGCTGTTTGCCGTTGTGGGTATTGCGAAGCCTGTAGATGTAAAAGTGGATGCTCTGTTTGCTTTGCCCGACGTTTTCGCCTGGGGCATGCCGACGTTCAATTTGGGTGTCGTGCTGACCTCACTTTTTACAGCTTTCTTGTTAATGGTTAATTTGATCACAAGCGTCAATGTGGGCGCGGATGCCGTTGAAAAAGAAAGGCCCAATTATAATCGATCCGGGTTCATTATGGGAATTAACCAGATGTTGGCCGGGCTGTTTTCGACTGTGGGCGGTGTACCACTTTCGGCAGCAGCCGGCTTTATCACGACAACGAAAATCAAAGAGCGTTTGCCCTTTCTGGTTGGGAGTGCGGCTGTTTTGTTGGTCAGCCTGTTTCCGGCAGTCACTTCGTTCTTTGCTTCGATTCCCATGCCTGTTGGTTATGCGACGATTTTTCTCTCGATTGCCAGTTTGGCAGGCATCGCTTTGTCTCAGTATCGAACAGTGGTCGGTGAGGAGAGACCGCGGTTTATTATTAGTTTTTCCTTAATGGCGGGTCTGGGAACCATGTTTATTCCCGAACAGGCCTGGGACGGCCTTCCAAAGGTCTTGGCCTCGATTATGAGCAACGGACTGGTTGTGGGCGTGCTGATTTGTATCCTGCTTGAGCAAATTATGAGGTCAGGCAATCGTCCGGAGAAGTTGGAGCAACATTCCTAGGAAAGCAGCTCTCGATCCTATCATGGGTGGAGAGCTTTCATTTTGCTGCGGGAAGGGAGAAGAATGAATGTTTGATCTTTACGCCTTTGCGGATTACAGCGGGAGTTTGCGTGAGGTGGAGCAACGGAAGCGGATTGCTTTGTCGGTTATTAGAAAGGTTGATCGTGCGGGGGAAAGTCCGGAGACGCGGGTGGGATTCACCAGGAAGACACTTTTGTTGACATTCCGGCAGATGCTGCAACAGGCAACAGAATGCGGCGAACGGGTGGTTTTTGGATTTGATCACAATTATAGTTTTCCGATTGGTTTTTATGAGGCGGTAACCGGGCATCCGTGGACGAATTGGCGGCAAGTACTCCGGTTGCTGGCGGAAGGGAAGGTGGCTGAAGATCCGCGTGGATGGGCGAGAATGGCCAACCTTAAAGTTGCTCGAAGGTTTGAGCTGGAAACAGACGGGCCCTTTTGGGGGCCGCATTTTGAACCAAGGAAAAAACCGGATTTCCCTTACGAAGAAATATTAAGGGAGAGGCGTCTTGTTGAGGAACGCTGCCCGCGGATGAAGACTGTTTTTCAACTCGGTGGAGCCGGTTCAGTAGGTCTGCAATCCTTATTCGGCATGTTTTATTTACATCAACTATTGTTATTTTGCGATGAGGCGGGGATTCAGTTGCATTGTTGGCCCTTTGACGGCATGGAAATTCCATCGAAAGGACATGTTCTTGTAGAGATGTATCCGACTTTGTTTAATCAGGGACAGCGGACAGATCAAAAGGATGCCGAAGAGTGTGCTGTCTGGCTGGCCGAACAGGACAAACTGGGGTGTTTACAAAACTGGCTGGAACCGGATTTGGATCATCTGGAAAAAGAAAGGGTCGCTTTGGAAGGATGGGCACTTGGGGTATGATAAGATTAAAGGCGGTTCAAGCCGGGAAAACTGGCTGATAAGGAGGGCATTGTTATGGCGAATTTGCAAGCGGGTATTATCAATGAGCTTGAGGTGATCAGGGAAGCACCTTTCGGTTATTTCCTGACGGACGGGGAGCAGGATGTGTTGCTTCATGAAACGGAGATGGCAAGAGGGGTTGAGGTAGGAGAAAAAGTCGAAGTTTTCATCTATCAGGATAAAAAAGGACGGCTGGCCGCGACGATGACGATACCGAAGGTCGTGATTGGTACCTATGATTGGGTTGATGTTGTAGAGGTAAAGAAACATCTCGGTGTTTTCGTTGATATCGGCATAAAGAAAGATATGCTTGTGTCGATGGATGATTTACCCGACGAGTTCGAAAATTGGCCGCAGATCGGGGACGAATTGTGCTGTACGTTGAAAGTGGATAAGAAAGCAGGGTTGTTGGCGAGGCCAGCGACAGAAGACCAGATTGAAGAAATGTGTCGGCCGGCATCGCGAGATTGGTTTAACAAGGAAATTTCGGGAACGGTTTATCGTTTGGTGCAGACAGGAAGCTTCATGATTTCAAGCGGCGGTTTGAAAGGATTCATCCATGAGAGTGAGCAGAAAGAGCACTCGCGGCTCGGACAGAAAGTGTCCGGGAGAGTGATCGGGGTGAAGGATGACGGGTTGGTAAATGTGTCTTTGCTTCCCCGAAAGCATGAGCGTATGGGTGACGATGCTGAGAAGCTTTTTACATATTTGCAGGGACGAAAGGGCCCGATGCCGTATGGCGACCACACTCATCCCGATGATATTCAAGCAAAGTTTGATATGAGCAAAGGTGCTTTCAAACGGGCGTTGGGAAGATTGATGAAGGAGAAGAAGATTTACCAGAAAGACGGCTGGACTTATCTGAATAACGATCGGGAGTAAAATCAGTCCGCATGGGCTGATTTTTTTCTTGGCAGGAACTGGACATCAACAGGTGTTTGTACTATGCTTTGGTTAGTATTTTGAAAATTTAGCCTTAGCTGACTGACCGTTCAGTATGTTGTTTGGAAAGGATGCATAGCATATAGAAATGCGTGAGTGATTTTGAATTGATCATGCGGTTTTTTGATTGGTTAAATTGGAAGAAAAATAGATTGCAGAAAGGAAGAAAGCCATGAGGGAAGCTGTAATTGTGGAGGCCGTTCGGACCCCTGTTGGGAAACGAAATGGGGCGTTGAGCCATATGAGGGCTGATGACTTGGCTGCTGAACCGTTAAGGGAGCTTGTCAAACGAACAAATATTTCCCCGGAAATTGTCGAGGATGTCATTTTCGGATGTGTTTCCCAGGTAGGAGAACAGGCCTTTGATGTTGCGAGGATCGCAACGCTAATTGCGGATTATCCAGCGGCTGTTCCGGCGACAACAATTGACCGCCAGTGCGGGTCGAGCCAACAGGCTGTTCATTTCGCGGCCCAGGCGATTTTGAGCGGAGATATGGATGTGGCTGTGGCTGGCGGAATAGAGAATATGTCGCGAGTTCCGATGTTGTCGAGCATGCAGGGAGTTAAGTTGAGTGACGAGTTGACTTCACGGTATGAAATGATCAATCAGGGCCTGTCGGCCGATCGAATCGCGGATAAGTGGGGATTCAGCCGCGAACAGCTGGATGAGTTCTCGCTGGAAAGCCATGAAAAAGCAGTCGCGGCGCAGAAAGACGGAAGATTTCAGCGGGAGATTATGCCGCTGGAGATGACGTTGCCGGATGGAACGACAACAGTTGTGGATTCCGATGAAGGGCCGCGGGCGGATACAAGCCTGGAGAAGTTGGCGGGGTTAAAGCCGGCGTTTAGCGAAGACGGTAAAATTACAGCCGGGAATTCGAGCCAGATCAGCGACGGTGCCGTGGCGATTTTGCTGATGTCACGGGAAAAGGCGGAAGCACTCGGGTTGAAAGCACGCTTTCGCGTTGTGGCAAGGGTTGTTGTCGGCGATGACCCCACGTTAATGTTGACGGGGCCGATTCCGGCGACAGCGAAGGTTCTGAAGAAAGCCGGCATGAAGCTTGAGGATATCGATATATTTGAAGTGAATGAAGCCTTTGCGTCCGTGCCGTTGGCGTGGCTTCGTGAAACAGGTGCTGATCCGAAGAAATTGAATCCCAATGGCGGAGCCATCGCGCTGGGGCATCCGTTAGGTGCAAGCGGCGGGCGGTTGATGTGCACGATGTTGTCTGAGATGGAACGAACAGGGGCGAGATTTGGCTTGCAAACGATGTGCGAAGGGCATGGAATGGCGAACGCGACAATTATTGAGCGTTTGGATTAGAGGAGGAGTATGGAATGGATATTCAAGGTGTAACGGCAGTGATAACCGGCGGTGCCTCCGGTCTTGGGGAGGCCACAGTCCGAAATGTAGTGGCTCGGGGCGGAAACGCGGTCATATTTGATGTGCAGGAAGAGAAAGGAAAGGCACTAGCTGATGAACTCGGAGGGAAGGTTCGTTATGAGAAAACGGATGTAACAGATGAGGACAGTGTCCGTGCAAGTGTTGAAGAAGCGGTGAATCATTTCGGGAGCATCGGGATGGTTGTCAATTGTGCAGGGATTGCGATTGGCGAGAAAACGATCAGCAAAAACGGCCCGCATGATCTCGGTTCTTTTACAAAGGTCATTCAGGTTAATCTTGTGGGAAGCTTCAATGTGATTCGGTTGGCTGCGGAAAAAATGGCTGAAAACGAACCGAACGAAGACGGGGAAAGAGGCGTTATTGTCAATACAGCTTCTGTTGCGGCTTTTGAGGGGCAGATCGGGCAGGCTGCGTATAGTGCCTCGAAAGGTGGAATAGTCGGGATGACGTTACCGATCGCAAGGGATTTATCAAAACATGGTATTCGTGTCATGACTATTGCGCCGGGTGTATTTGAGACACCTCTTTTTGCGAAATTACCGGAAAAGGCTCGTGAAGCACTTGGTAAAATGACACCGTTTCCATCCAGGTTGGGGCACGCCAAAGAGTATGCAAGATTGGTAGAAAGTATTGTCGGCAACCCGATGTTGAACGGCGAAGTGATCCGTCTCGACGGTGCGATTAGAATGGGGCCGCAATAATAGAGGAGGGCGATCTGTGAGTTTAAATGTTGGAGACACTTTCTCCTGGAAGCGCACATTTGATGAAGAGGATATCGTGAAATTCGCGGAAGTTTCGGGGGATCAGGGAGATCACCATATGGAACGTGATGCGGAAGACCGCCTTATGGTACACGGATTGTTGACTGCGACGCTTCCGACTAAATTGGGTGGGGATGTGAACTATATTGCCAGAGATATGAATTTGGAGTTTCTCCGGCCGGTTTTTTCCGGTGATACGATCACATGTGAAATGAAAGTGATCAAGGTGGATTCGACTGAAAGGTATATCAAGGCAGAGCTGGAAGCTGAATGTCTTAATCAGCATGGCAAAGTTGTTTTGAAGGGTTTTTACCGCGGCATAATCCGTACATAGATTTGATTATAGGTCAACGGAGGTGGCAAAGTGAACCATCCTTATTTAAAAGAAGAACATCAGATTTTTCGGCAGTCGTTACGGAAGTTCCTGCAAAAAGAGGCTGGCCCGCATTTTGAGGAATGGGAACAGAACAAGCAGGTGCCGCGGGAATTCTGGCGTAAAATGGGCGAGCAGGGCTTTCTTTGTCCATGGGTGGATGAAGCCTACGGCGGGTTAAACGCGGATTTCGCCTATTCGGTGGTTATCAACGAAGAGTTGGAGAAAGTGGGGACAGGTCTGGTAGGCATCGGCCTTCATAATGACATTGTCATGCCTTATGTTGAGGCATATGGCACGGAGGAACAAAAGAAACGTTGGCTGCCGAAGGCAGTCAGTGGAGAAATCATTTCCGCAGTTGCCATGACCGAACCGGGCGCAGGATCGGATCTTGCCGGGGTAAAGACCACGGCTGTGAAAGACGGCGATCACTACATGATCAATGGCGAGAAAACTTTTATTACTAATGGCATTCATTCTGATCTGGCAGTGGTCGTCTGTAAAACGGATCCGCAGGCTCAACCGGCTCATAAAGGAATTAGCTTAATTGCTGTGGAGGCTGGAACACCCGGGTTTTCCAAGGGAAAACAGTTGAAAAAGGTAGGCCAACATTCGCAGGACACGTCGGAATTGATATTCGAGGACGCTCGGGTACCCATCGGAAATTTACTGGGTGAAGAAAACAAAGGATTCTATTATTTAATGAATCAGCTTCAGCAGGAACGCCTTGTTGTGGCAATCGGGGCTGTGGCTGCAGCCGAAAGAATACTTGAAATCACGATAGATTATGTTAAACAGAGGACTGCTTTTGGGCGCCCCATCAGCAAATTTCAAAATACCCAGTTTAAAATGGCGGAAATGGCGACGGAGATTGAAATCGGCAGGACATTTGTTGATCGGCTGATTGCCAGACATATAAATGGTGATGATATCGTAACCGAAGTATCGATGGCCAAGTGGTGGACGACCGATCTTGCGAAGAAGGTGGCCGCTGAATGTATGCAGCTTCATGGAGGCTACGGGTACATGGAAGAGTACGAGATTGCCAGACGGTATCGTGACATTGTTGTGACCTCAGTTTATGCCGGGACGAATGAAATCATGAAGAACATCATTGCCAAGAATCTTGATCTGTAGCGGGATTATTGATGATAGGCGGACATACTGATGACCTTCCGATTTTATTTTCAACTTTTTTGATACATCGATTTCTCGACAACGAACAATATATTTCAACATCTGGATTTGGAGGAAGACACTATGGCGCTGCCTTTGGAGTCAATTCGTATTTTGGATCTGACCCGGTTGTTACCGGGACCGTATTGCACCATGCTTTTGGCGGATTTCGGAGCGGAGGTCATCAAAGTTGAAACCCCGAAGACCGGGGATTACGCGAGATGGATTGAACCGCAGCTTAATGATGGGAACAGCGCTCAGTTCCATTCGCTCAACCGGAATAAGAAAAGCATGGTGTTGAATTTAAAATCCGAAGAAGGCAAGGCTGTTTTTTTGCAACTGGCCCAAACCGCTGATGTTGTCATTGAGTCCTTTCGCCCCGGTGTGATGGAGCGGATCGGTATCGGTTATCCGACTTTAAAAGAAATAAACCCTGAAATTGTGTTTTGCTCACTGACGGGTTATGGGCAAAATGGACCGTACGCCAAATCGCCCGGCCATGATATCAATTATCTCAGCTATTCCGGTTTGTTGGATTTGCAGGGGGAACAAGGTGGTCGGCCTGTGGTGCCGGCCGCACAAATTGCCGATCTTGGAGGAGGAGCGTTGCCTGCGGCTGTGGGAATTATGCTCGCTCTTTTCGACAGGGAAAAGTCCGGGCAAGGACAGTTCGTTGACATTGCCATGCTGGATGGTGTGATTTCCTGGTTGCAAACAATACTGCCGGACTATTTGGCGACCGAAGTCCCGTTGAAACGCGGAGAACTGGCTTTATCAGGCGGAAAGGCTTGTTATGAAGTTTACGAGACAAAGGACGGGCGTTATCTCGCAGTTGGTGCATTGGAGGAGAAATTCTGGCGGGAATTTTGCGAAGCCATTGGCTGTGAAGATTTTATTTCGCTCCATGATGCCCCCCTTCGGGAACAAAATCGAATGAAAGCA
>DASVCO010000193.1:0-11671 GCA_036381575.1 Caryophanales bacterium | reverse complement strand
CTTTCAGAAGATGAAGAGACGCTTCCTGCAGGTCAGGATGGCCCGCTTGAACGGTATGTTCCAATTCCTTTTCAATTGATGAAAGTTCCGAGCGTAAATCACGGTAAAGTTCTGTCAGTTTCATGGTTACCCCTTGTTACGGTTCTCTCCAATCGGTTTGGTTCCGATATGAAGGGCGGCGACACCGCCGGAATAGGATTTCACTTCAATATCAATAAGTCCCGCGTCACGAAACCATCCAGCCAGTTCCGCCCTTCCCGGAAATTCTTTAGCTGACTCATGAAGCCATGTGTATTCCCGATAGCTTTTCGCAAACAGTTTTCCGAATAACGGCATTACATAATGAAAATAGAAATAATACAATTCTCTGTACCCGATTAAAGTTGGCTGCGAGGTTTCAAGGCATACTACTTTGCCGCCCGGCTTGGCTACCCGGCGCATTTCCTGAAGAACCTTCATCCGATCGGGAACATTGCGCAGCCCGAATCCGATCGTAATCGTATCAAAACGATCATCTTCAAAAGGGAGCTCCATGGCGTTTCCGTGAATCAACCGGACATTGGAAATACCATTCTCCCGAACCTTCTTCTTTCCGATCTCCAACATGTTCTTGCTGAAATCCAGGCCTACCACTTCTCCGTCCGAACGAACAGCTTCTCCGAGCGAAATAGCCCAATCAGCCGTTCCGCAACAAACATCCAGAGCTGAGGATCCAGGCTGAACCTGCAACCGTTTCATAGCGTCTTTGCGCCAGGCCTTATGCCGTTGAAAGCTGATTAACGAGTTCATAAAATCATATCTGCCTGAAATCGATTCAAATACTTCATGAACATGTTCTTGCTTCGGTTGCCCCATTTTGTTACCCTTCTTCCGCTAGCTTCTGCTTGAAAGCGCCGGGCTTAAGAGCCATTTCCCAAATTCGCCCGCCCAGCAAATTTTCGAAGCGGGAATGATTCGAGAACAACTTCTCAACACTTTGCCTGGCACGCTCTATATAAGAATCAAGCAACAAATTGAGCTGCTGCTTCTTCTCCTGTCGGGACCCCAATAACAATCCCCGTTTCTTTCCGCCGCGATCAAGCGCATAGAGAAGTGACGACGATTTCGATTCCAGGTAAAGATGTTTCTCCGCAAGCAATCGGCGCAACAAAAAGTATTCCTCAAAAAACGCGGCCCACACAGGTTGTTCGAAGTAATCCGCTAAGTTGCGCAATAACGAGGATTCAACGATTCTCAAGCTGTCAATCGTCTCTTCAAGAGTCTGCCGGTCATTTTTATATAAAAACATTTTATGTTCGTTGATTTCCTGAATGGAAGCCGCAAGCTTTCTTACAAGCAAAATATCTTCAACTTCAGACAATAAATAATAATAAAGGCCGCTGAAATAATCTCCACCGAGAATAGTTAATTGCCTGCTTGTTTGGGCACGTTCATCCGAAAGCTTTCGAATGTCGATGCTTTCATGAGCATCAAGAGCTGCTTGCACAAGCATAACCGTTACAATATATGTATCGACATTAGGAGTCGAGAGGGATGTTTCCCGAAACATCTGACACAGCATTGACACCCTTTCCTCATCCGGTTCAGGCAAATCGCCGTGCTTCTTCAAAAAAGGATGACTCATCCGCTTGTCTATCTTTTCTTTAAGTTGACCGACTTCTTCCTGGATGTCGTAATCGTTCATGACTCTTGTCCCCCAACTTCGAGCTGACCGTTTCGCGTCTTTCATATTATATCACATCGACGAACTGGTATTAAAACATTAAGATTCGCCGTCACTAGCCATTTCTCCGTGCCTTGTCTGGATGACAGCTTTGCCTCTCACTTTAACAGCTGACGTATGCTCGGTAAATTGGGCAATCATGACTTCACCTTTGTCGAGCTTCTCGGAATGATGAAATCTCGTATTCGAACCCCTTGTTAAACCAATAACGTTTACACCATCTTCTTCTGCTTTGATTACAAAGAAATCGTTATGAAAATTTGACTCCACCTTGGATCACCTCATGTATAATCTAAACCCTACTATCCCTTAAAATTCCGATAAAGTCAATGCGGGACAGCTTACCGGCCATTTCCTTTTATAAGACTGAACACCTCGGCCCTCGACGCTGCATCTTTTTCAAATACCCCTCTGACAGCAGAAGTCACTGTTTGTGCTCCTGGTTTCTTTACTCCCCGCATCGTCATGCACATATGCTCTGCTTCGACAACTACAATCACTCCATGGGGCGTCAGCGTTTCGACCATTGCGTCGGCAACTGTTGAGGTGATTCTTTCCTGAAGCTGGGGGCGCCTCGTAACTGCCTCTACGGCTCGCGCCAACTTGCTTAAACCAGTCACCTTGCCGCCTTTCGGTATATAACCTACGTGTGCCACTCCGTAAAAAGGGATGAAATGATGTTCGCACATGGAATAAAACGGAATATCCTTCACCAATACAAGTTCCTCATGATCCTCTCCGAAAATGGTCGCGAAGTATTCTTTCGGGTCCTGGTTCAGCCCCTGAAATACCTCCTCATACATTCGCGCTACTCTCTTTGGAGTATCGACGATTCCTTCACGGTCTGGATCCTCTCCAATTGCTTCTATAATCATGCGAACAGCTGTCTCGATCTTTTCATGGTTTACTGCCACAGGCTTGTCCTCCATTCCGCCGCTGTCTTGCGGCTCAGTCAACAAAATTTTAGCAGATGGTTTCCGGAAGTGCAAAGCCGCGGCCTGAATTTTCTTCAATTCTTTTCCTTTCGTGAGAAAACAATAAAAAGAAGAGCCTGCTGGAGACTCTTCTTTCGGTATTTGCCCTATGTATGAGAATTACTTAACAGCTTCTTTTAGGGCCTTGCCGGGTTTAAAGGCCGGAACTTTGCTTGCTGCGATCTCGATTTCTTCACCGGTTTGCGGATTGCGTCCTTTACGTGCGGAACGCTCACGAACCTCGAAGTTTCCAAAACCGATCAGCTGAACCTTTTCCCCTTGTTTCAAGGAATCCGAAATGGAATCGAATACAGAATCAACGGCTTTCGTTACATCTTTCTTGGAAAGCTGAGTCGATTCAGCAACAGATTGAATCAAATCCGTCTTGTTCATAGCTTTCACCTCCTCCGAGAAAATTGGCTCTTACTACCTTTTTGACAATACTTAAACATTTTATACCATGATGTCGCGAAAAGCTTGCTTTTGCGCGGAACTGAGACAAATCCGTCCCTACCTGAGATCATGCATCGCAAGCCTGACGATGCGTTGTTAAGACGCTTTCACCGCTGCCGGAAACGGCAAAAAGCCCTTAACAACGCTTATAATAAAGGAAACACCGCTGAAATTCAACACTTTTCTACAAAAGAAAGCAAAAAAATATAAAAAAGCGGGCGGCCAACAGAGTGCTGGAACCTGCGCCCGCTCATTTCAGAGTACAGCGGTATGAGCCCGGAAACCCTTATTAGAAAAGAAAAAAGACTCCGTTTGGAAGGAGTCCTTTTATAAGATAATCGCAATTAATCCGCCCGAACCCTCGTTAATGATTCTTTCCAGGGTTTCCTTCAATTTATAGCGGGCATTTTCTGGCATCAACGATAATTTGGCCTGGATGCCTTCACGGACGATCGAATTCAGGGAACGTCCGAAAATATCTGAATTCCAGATCGATAACGGATCCTGTTCAAAATCTTGCATCAGATAGCGCACAAGTTCCTCGCTTTGTTTCTCGGTTCCGATAATCGGGGCGAATTCAGATTCGACATCGACCTTGATCATATGAATCGAAGGTGCCACAGCCTTAAGTCGTACACCAAAGCGTGAACCTTGCCGAATGATTTCCGGTTCATCCAGGCTCATATCCTCCAAAGCCGGGGCCGCAATACCGTAACCGGTCTGTTTCACCATTTTCAGCGCATCGCTGACCTGGTCATACTCACCTTTTGCATGGGCAAAGTCCTGCATAAGCTGCAAAAGATGATCTTTGCCGCGAATTTCAACGCCGACCACTTCTTTTAAGATTTGGTCATATAAATCATCCGGGGCATACAGATCGATTTCGGCCACACCTTGCCCCATTTCTATCCCTGCCAACTGAGCGTGGTCAATAAACTCGAACTCACCGAATTGGCCCACAACCCGATCAACATCTCTTAATCTCCTGATATCCTGGACGGTTTCTTTCACCGCCTCTTCATAGCTTTCACGCAGCCAGTGATCTTCATTCAGCACCATGACCCAGCTCGGCAAGTTGACATTGACCTCGAGTACCGGAAATTCGTAAAGCGCTTCACGCAAGACATTATTGATATCATGCTCTGTCATGTTTTCAACACTCTGGGCCAGTACCGGAATGTCATATTTGTCCACAAGCTGTTGGCGCAGGGCTTCTGTTTCCGAATGATGCGGATGAGCCGAGTTCACAACCATTATGAATGGTTTGCCCACCTCTTGAAGCTCCTCCACAACCCTTTCTTCAGATTCAATATAATCATTACGCGGAATTTCTCCGATGGAGCCGTCCGTAGTCACAACGACACCAAGAGTTGAATGCTCCTGAATAACCTTGCGTGTCCCGATTTCAGCAGCCTCTTGAAAAGGAATCGGCTCTCCATACCATGGTGTATTGACCATTCGCGGCCCGTCTTCATCCTCATACCCTTTTGCCCCCGGAACCGTGTAACCGACGCAATCCACCAGCCTGATATTTACATCAAGGCCTTCCCCGACATTAATCATAACCGCATTGTTCGGGACAAATTTCGGTTCCGTCGTCATAATTTGTTTACCGGCTGCACTTTGTGGTAATTCGTCTTGGGTTCTGATCCTGTCGGGATCGTTATTAATGTTGGGTAGCACCACAAGTTCCATGAATTTTTTGATAAATGTAGACTTTCCCGTTCGAACCGAACCTACGACTCCTAAGTAGATATCACCTCCTGTACGTTCGGCAATATCTTTGAAAATATCAACCTTCTCCATTCGATCCCCTCCCGATCGGTTGTGTTCAACCAAACATTCCATTGGATAGTATATGATTATGACGTTGTCCAATATTTATGACATGACGTCGTCTTTCCGGCACAAAAAATCCCTCCCCTTTTATACGCTATTTCGAAAGGGAAGGGAAAATGCCTATTTCTTTTTCTTTATCAAAAATATCGGTTCGCCTTGCTTATTTACAGTGTAGGGGAAAGAATAGACCGGTACAAACGGCGAATGTTCAACTAGAATCTCTCTGATATCTTCACCTTTTTCATAATCTCCCTCATACTTACGGAGGAAAGCATATAAATCTTTTCGATAGTCAATGTGGACTTTCACGTCCGGTCCCATTACAAAGCCGAGTTCTTGCCCGGTAAAAGGACTTTTGACTGTAGGAGGTTGATCGTAACCGAGTGAATCGTAATCAATGGTATAACGATACGGGACAATGACTTCATCCAGCGGGCCGAAATGATGCTTGTGACGGAAAATATCCACTCTTCTTTGTAATTTCTGTGCAACTTTGGCTGTGGTTAAGTCAATTACCTTTACAGTCGGATCTTTTTCCACCTTGACTAACATGTATTCGAAAACGCCCCCGTTAATGTAAGCATTATCCGGAGCATCCGGTATATATTTCGGAACCAACCGTCTGAATTCAATAGGGTATTTTTCATAAATCGGGGTATCCATATCCCTGTTCTTGATCGGAAGCACCCCAGTATGCTTTTGAAATTGATCTACCGCTTTCTGAACACTGTTGATTTGCGTTTCATAAACCGTATGTTGAACCTGGCGGTCTCCAGCGTACCCGCATGCCGATAAGAAGAACAAAGACAATAAAACCGCAGGAAACCCTTTCACTAATTTCGGCATTCTTATCAAACTCCAATCAAAGTACTCGCTTGACCATCTTAATGGGTCGGTGCCCCGCTTAATACAATAAGGATTACGATGATCCCGGCCACGCCCATGCACAAATAAGCCATGACTGCCGCCAGGCCTTTCCAAAACCCTTTCAATTTATTACGGCTTAACATAATCAAGGCCGCTGCGATCGCGAATAATATAATCGCCACAAATGAAATCCACATTTTGATAAGTCCCGGTGACATGGCTTTCTCCTCCTTCAAGGATCTCGCAATTTTTGCCTTGTCCATTATAGCACAATAAAAAAAAGGCGCCTAACGACAATGGTGAACAAATAATGACGTGCTGAAACATGCTTTCATATGAACTGATGCCGGGGAGGGTAACAGAAAAAGGGCCCCTGGGAATGAAATATGTTGAGGAAGAACAGAAAGGCCTCATGCGAGAATGGAACCCGGAACTTCGTTCAGCCCCGGCCTGAAAGGCTCGCATAGGCCGCCGCCATACAAAATAAGCAATGGTGTGCCCGAGTCCGGGCGGGGACAAGGGGAGCCTCATGCGGGGATGGAACCCGGAACACAAAACGTTCCGGAATGGGTCATTTATGACCCATTAGGAAGGGCGGTCAACCGGACGATTCAGCAAATGAATTTGCCAATGCGTCCGATTGACCGCCCTTCGTTCCATCCCCGCGCGAGGCGCGAAAAAAAGCGCTGAAGTAAAGGGGCACCTTTCTCCAGCTTAGACTAAATATATTCCATTCATCTCAGCTCTTAACTCAAGTGTTGTGGTTCAAGATTATCCTATGCGGAAAACATGCGCGCCGCATCATCAGAACGCCTATTTTGACTGATTGAACATTTTGGCAAGGGTGGAAAAGTCGAGCGGGATCTCATTGTTGACAATAGTCTTAACAAGTCGATCTTCTTTCTCTTTGGAAACCGGTACGCCCGCTAACTGTGACACCTGGGTAATCAGTCTACGAACCGTTCTATCATCTGTAAGGTCTGCATTTTGTACAGAATTGGCGAGTTGAAAGACATCATCTTTTTTCACATTGGTTTTCTTTTCGATATCATCGAAAAATTCACTGTTACGGTCCACTTTGCGGCATCCTCCTTCGTCACTTGCCTACCTCCGAAACAAATCAGATATCTCGAAGCAAGTTCACTTTCACCACATGGTATGCAGCAGAAGAAGGTTTGTGAAACTATTTTTGAATCTGTTCGGCAAACAATGACGACAGATCATCCACTTCGTCTGTTCTCATCCGGCTCATCAGCCCTTCAACCGCCTGTTTCGGGTTCTGATTCGAGAACAGCACATCATAAAGCCCATTCGTAATCGGCATTTCTACCCCCGCACTTTCAGACAACCGATAGGCGGCTTCAGTCGTCTTCACGCCTTCCACGACCATTCCCATATTATCAAGCACTTCTTGAAGCTCTTTGCCTTTTCCCAATAAATTGCCGGCCCGCCAATTCCGGCTGTGGGTGCTCGTACAGGTTGCAATCAAATCACCCATCCCCGCCAGGCCAGCAAAAGTCATCGGATTCGCGCCCATTTTCGTTCCGAGCCTGGCGATCTCTGCCAAGCCCCGTGTCATTAAGGCCGCCTTCGCGTTATCACCGAAACCGATGCCGTCGGAAAGGCCTGCTCCCAAAGCGATAATGTTCTTTAAGGCGCCGCCAAGTTCGACCCCAATCATGTCAGGATTGGTATAGACCCGGAAACTTTGGTTAATAAACAAATCTTGTATGTATTTTGCCGAATCAGCATCAGTCGAGGACACTGTAACCGTTGTCGGTTGACGCAAGACAACCTCCTCTGCATGACTCGGCCCCGAAAGTACGGCAATGTTGCTGCGCTTGTCCTCATCAATTTCCTCAGTGATGATTTCGGAAATTCTTTTCAACGTATCTGTTTCAATTCCTTTTGAAGCATGCACGAGGGTAACAGGCTGCGACAATTGACTGTTCAATTGATGCAGAACTGGCCGCATTGCCTTTGTCGGTACAACAAGGACAATTGTGTCGGCATCCTTCATCGCTGCTTCCATAGAGGTGGTCGCCACTATAGAATCAGGAAGAGAAATTCCCGGCAGATAACGTTCATTTGAATGCTCCGTATTGATTTCTTCGACCTGATTTTTTCGCCTTCCCCACATTATTACATCATGGCCGTTATCAGAAAGCACAACTGCAAGAGCTGTCCCCCAGCTTCCCGTTCCGAAAACCGCAGTCTTTGCCATTCAACGTCACCTCTTCCCAAGTTTATTTTCCGTGCCCTTAATAAGGCGAGTAATGTTAGAACGGTGCCGCCAATAAGACAGCGCGGCAATTATAAGACCGATAATAAAATAAGAAAACGGATAAACTCCGACGAAAAGTGTAAAAAACGGTGCTGCAATGACAAACAATAGAGAACCCAATGAGACATAACGGGTAAAAATGATCAAAAGAATGGCCACAATACCGGCGTATATAGAGGGCAGAAAGAACAAAGTCGCAAATACACCAATTGTCGTCGCCACCCCTTTGCCACCACGAAAACCGAAAAAAACCGGCCAATTGTGGCCGACGATTGCCATTAATCCCGCTATCGGTAAAGCCCACACTCCATCTCCCAGCCATACAGCAACCCAGACCGCAGCAACACCTTTCAACACATCAAGCAGTAAAACGGTTACTGCAGGCCCGGTTCCCAGGACCCTTAAAGTATTAGTCGCCCCAGCGTTTCCACTTCCATGTTTCCGAATATCATCTTTTAACATCAACTTTGTAATCAGAAAGCTGAAACTGACCGAACCAAGCAAATAAGCGATTACCGCGGAAAGAACTGCACCCATAAGCTGCCTCCTCTATCGATATTTATCTTTTCAATTACCCGATCATCCCTTCTTGCGGGCGAAAATCCGAATCGGCGTACCTTGAAACCCAAACGTTTCCCGAATTTGGTTTTCCAAAAAACGCTGATACGAAAAGTGCAAAAGTTCAGGGTCATTCACAAAAACGACGAACGTCGGCGGTTTAACCGCTACCTGTGTTGCATAGGAAATCTTCAAACGCCGGCCCTTTCGGGTGGGTGTTGGGTTCATGGACACCGCATCAAGAATAACATCATTTAATACACTCGTTTTAATCCGAAGGCTGTGATTTTCCGCAACCTGTTCGATCAAAGGCAATAGTTTGTTCAATCGTTGTTTGGTCAGGGCCGAGACGAATAAAATCGGCGCAAAATCCAGAAACGGGAACTGTTTGCGAATATCTTTCTCGAATTCCTTCATCGTTCGATGATCCTTTTCGACCGCATCCCATTTATTAACGATCACCACCATTGCCCGTCCCGCCTCATACGCATAACCGGCAATTTTTTTATCCTGGTCGATAATCCCTTCTTCCCCGTTTATCACGACCAATGCGACGTCTGAACGTTCAATAGCCCTTTTCGCCCTTAAAACGCTGTACTTCTCAGTCGTTTCGTATACCTTTCCCCTTCTTCGCATTCCTGCAGTATCAATTATTACATAATCTTGTCCGTTTTTCGTAAACGGCGTGTCGATCGCATCCCGGGTGGTCCCCGGAACATCACTGACAATTACCCGCTCTTTACCCAGTATCGAGTTCACAAGCGACGATTTCCCTACATTGGGGCGCCCTATTAATGAAAAACGAATGGTTGATTCATCATATTCATCAACATCTTCATTCGGAAAATGCTGGATCACCTCATCAAGCAAATCCCCGACACCGAGGCCGTGGGTCCCTGATATCGGGAAAGGTTCCCCGATTCCGAGCGAATAAAACTCATATAACTGTTCACGACGCTTGGGGTTATCGATTTTGTTAACGGCGAGAACCACCGGTTTATTTGAACGGTACAGGATACCCGCCACTTCTTCGTCAGCTCCGGTCAACCCTTCCTTGCCATCTACCATAAAAATAATAATATCCGCTTCTTCAATTGCTATTTCCGCCTGCTGGCGAATTTGCATTGAAATCGGTTCATCGGATAGAACAATGCCGCCTGTATCAATTAAATTAAATTCCCGATCCAGCCACTCGGCAGGATGGTAAACCCGATCTCTTGTGACTCCGGGTACATCTTCTACAATTGCAAGTCTTTCTCCTGCAACACGGTTAAAAATCGTCGATTTGCCGACATTCGGCCTCCCGACAATTGCTACAACCGGTTTCGCCATCAAAAACACTTCCTTCATCATCTCTCATGATCCAAACTGAGCCGTAAACAAGCCCCGTTAACTTTTACATCTTATCAGAAAACCCGGGACCTGCCAATATTATTTGCTGTAATGACCTTTCTGCGAAAAGGTTCTTTTGAAAAAAATGTTTAACAGGGAAGCAAATTCTTCATAAGCCCTCCAAACTGCAATCATTGCAAGACACGCCGCCAACAGGTCGAAACATACGAGAGAACCCGCTTTCATCGGCAGGAAATAGCCATGCATAATCCAGGCCAAAAGAAGGTTTCCGTGGATAACTCCGATTACTGCTGTGAGACACCTTAACGAAAAAGGTTTCACCAGAAACTGAACAAGAAGAAAAATCAGAATAGCGGTCATCCATTTTCGATCCAACCAGAGAATAGCCGGGTCATATAAACAGTACATGAAAAAACCCACATAGGCGAGAGCCACCACCTGGCAGACGCCTGCTGTGAAAAGAAGCCTGGAGCGGTTAAGCTCGGCTAATTTCCTGTAACCATAGAAAAGCAGGATCACCATTGACAAGTTTATTGAAATATCTCGTATCATAACGGTCGTACTGGAACATGCGATGATTCCAAGTACAACGATGGTCATTTCTGTGCGGATTTTGCCTTTTTCCATAAAAAAGGTGAAAACCACCCAGCCGACCCATGCTGTCCAATAAAAAAAGAGCCCCGGCATCAGGATCCCTCCGTTACCAAATGTCAAAATGCAGAAGCCGAAAATCAAGTGAAGGATCATTTTCGTGATTGACACTTTCAATCAAGCTCCGGTTCCCGTCATCTAACTGATTTGTCCTGTTTATTAGCCATTATGGCTCCTTTTCCACAACGTTAATCATCGAAAAAAAAGATTTCGTCACGGGGACGAAATCTTTTCATGTTCTTTATTTATATTTTTTCAGTTGATCACCGATCATGTCACCGAGCGAGAAGCCTCCTGAATCTTCCTCATCCTCCTGCGATCCTTGTTGCTCAGGAACTTCGGACTCCCGCTCCAAATCACGGATGCTTAGAGATACACGCTTTTCACCGGCGTTTACGTCAAGCACTCTTGCCTTTACGGATTCCCCTTCGCTCAACACTTCATTCGGGGTTCCAATATGATGATTGGAAATTTCCGAGATATGCACGAGTCCTTCCACACCTGGAAGCACTTCAACAAAAGCTCCGAAAGAAACCAGCCGCTTAACAGTCCCTTCAATGACTTCACCGGCGCTGATTTTCTGCTCGATGCCTTCCCAGGGTCCCGGTTGAGTCTCTTTAATGGAAAGCGAAATCCTTTCATTGTCACGATCAACAGAAAGAACCTTCACCTTGACAGTTTCCCCTTCATTGACAACCTCGGAAGGGGTTTCCACACGGTAATGGGCAAGCTGAGAGATATGAACAAGACCGTCAACACCGCCGATATCGACGAACACGCCAAAATCAGTGAGGCGCTGGACAGTTCCCTCCACTATTTCCCCGGGTTGCAACGATTCAAGGGTTTTTTGTTTGGCAGTTTCTGCCCGCTCATCAAGAACTGCACGGTGAGACAAAATCAATTTGTTCTTCTCACGATCAAGCTCTACGATTTTGACTTCAACAGTCTTTCCTTCATAATCGGAGAAAT
>DASVCO010000192.1:0-3136 GCA_036381575.1 Caryophanales bacterium | reverse complement strand
ATGTTTCGGATAAATTTAGAAATGTTAAGAGATGATCATTTCAGGGTAATGAAAAGGGAATAAGCTGGTCTGAAAAGAACCGGGGTGTAAGGTCATGCTGAAAATCATTAAAGAGAATTTCAAAAAACCAAGGGGGCTCATCGGCAGAATAGTGGGCCGTGTGATGGCAGCAGAAAACAAAGCCTTGAATGAATGGACCGTCAGGCAACTCAAAATTCGTTCCGGCCACCGTATTCTTGAAGTTGGTTATGGTCCCGGTTACAGCATTGATTTTATTCTCGAACATTATTCGAACGTCCGTATCGATGGTATTGATGTATCAGAAACAATGAAGGATCAGGCCGCCCATCGCCTTGGTTCAGAAATCAAGACAGGCAAAGTTCACCTGTCGGCCGATGCTGTCGAGCAAGCGGTGTTTCAGCCTGATCATTATCATAGGATATTCACGGTCAATAATTTCACCCTTTGGGAAGAAAAAATAACCGGATTACAGAAGCTGTACAAGGCTCTGGTTCCGGGCGGGAGAATTGCTATTACTATGCAGCCGAGGCAGGAAGACGCGAAATCGAATAACACACGTATTTTCGCTGAGGAAATTCGGAAAGACCTTGCCGAGTCCGGCTATAAACGCATTAAAGTAAGATTTAAACGGGTGAGTCCTGAATGGGCTGTGTGCGTAACGGCAATCAAACTGTAATTTCAAATAGAAATCCCGTACCACCCTCAGGTGACACGGGATTTTGGTCTTCCTTAAATAACTTGGCGATCCCAGTGGCGGTGGGCAGAAATTGCTTTAATCATTTTTTTCGAAAATGCCTTCATATCATCCTCTGCCACGACCCCCGGACTGCTTTGCATCTCATGGGTTTCAAGTAATTTCTTGCCTTCATGGGTACCGCCAATCGGCTTAAAGTGAGAAAATGCCTCGTTCATATAATAAACGGCTTGTTTCTGGAACTTCTCACTCGGTTCATCTCCCCCGACGGCATAGATGGCATCGAATAATACAGGGTCAGCCGTCTGGAAGGTGTGATCGACTTCAAGCTCTTTGTTGCCGGACCCTTTGACCTTTCCGAGCTTATCACTAATGACTTCAGGCTCAATGCCTTCGGCTTTCAGCGCATCCAGCACCGATACTACATCTGCGCCGTCAAAGCCATCTCCGACAATTACGCCGAGCTTACGCGTGTCAGGCTTTTTCTTTGTGTTTTCCTGGCTGAGTGCCGGGGACGACTTCGTGACCTCTGATCCACCTTCTTTGGGGGGATTGGCTCCAATAGCGTCCGCAAATCCCTTGGCCAGCTCCAGACTCACGTTGGCAAACATATCGACGATCTGTTGCTGGACAGATTCAGATTTCACCTTTCCAAGCTCAAAGCTGAATGCGTCAATGATATGTTGTTTTTCCGGTTCAGTCATACTGTTCCAAAACAGGGTAGCCTGGGAAAAATGGTCTTTAAAGCTCTCACTGCGGCTTCGTATTTTACGGCCCTCTACTTTCTCGGGATAGTGTTCATAGCCGCCTTCTTGAACGCTTGCAGGCGACGGTGTATTATTGGCAAGCGAATTTTTATGATAACTTGTAGGGCCTTGATTAATCGTTTGGCGGCCATAACCGTCACGTTGGTTATTATGGAATGGACAAACCGGTCTGTTAATCGGAAGCTCATGGAAATTAGGGCCTCCAAGACGGATTAACTGGGTATCCGTATAGGAAAACAGACGCCCTTGTAACAACGGATCATTCGTAAAATCAATCCCCGGAACGACGTGGCCCGGGTGAAAGGCGACTTGCTCCGTTTCGGCAAAGACGTTGTCCACGTTACGATTCAACGTCATTTTTCCAATGATTTTAACCGGTACATCTTCTTCCGGCCATAATTTTGTCGGGTCCAAAATATCAAAGTCAAATTTGAATTCATCCTCTTCATCGATCATCTGGACACCTAATTCGAATTCAGGGTAATCGCCTTTTTCGATGGATTCCCATAAATCCTGGCGATGAAAGTCGGGATTTTTTCCGGAAATTTTTTGCGCTTCATCCCATACAAGAGAGTGGGTGCCAAGAACAGGTTTCCAATGAAATTTTACAAAACGGGCTTTTCCTTCTTCATTGACAAAGCGGAAAGTGTGAACACCGAACCCTTCCATCATGCGCAGGCTTCGTGGGATGGCACGATCCGACATTGCCCACATGACCATATGTGCCGACTCTTGATTATTCGCGACAAAGTCCCAGAAAGTATCATGGGCGGAAGCTGCCTGGGGCATCTCATTATGAGGTTCAGGCTTGACCGCGTGCACAAAATCCGGAAATTTCATCGCATCTTGAATGAAAAAGACCGGAATGTTGTTCCCGACTAAATCATAGTTTCCTTCTTCAGTATAAAATTTCGTCGCAAAGCCCCGCGCATCCCGAACCGTCTCAGCCGAGCCGCGCGAACCGGCAACGGTGGAAAACCGGACAAAAACCGGTGTTTTTACGGATGGATCCTGCAGAAATTTCGCTTTTGTATATTCCTTCATCGATTCATATAGCTCAAATTCGCCATGCGCAGCATAACCACGGGCATGCACAATTCTCTCGGGGATACGCTCATGGTCGAAGTGTGTCATTTTTTCACGGAACTGAAAGTCTTCCATTAAGGTCGGCCCTCGTTCCCCGGCTTTTAAGGAGAATTCATCTTCTGAAACCTTTAAACCCTGGTTCGTTGTCAATTTCTCATCTTCATCATTGACCCGGAACTGCTCAAGTTGTTTGTTCTTACTGTTTTCGTCTACTTTACGCTTGTCCCTCATTCGGATTCTCCTCCTTAACGTATACTCATAATCGAACGTTACAGTGTCTCTACCCATTAGAGGATTACATCAAACAAGTTTTCCGGGAATTCAGGCTCCATCATTTTAAAAGGGAAATATCTTCGGAGTGTCGGAGGGCTTCTACGATTTTCAATAAATTGTCAATCGATTGAGGTTGATTTTTCTACGCAAACGATTTATACTTACGAGTGCCGTGCTAGGCGGGGAGGCAGCGGTGCCCTGTACTCGCAATCCGCTACAGCGAGGCTGAATCCCTTTTCGAGATCAAATCGTTTTAAGGTCTGGCTCAAGTAAGTGATGTTGACATTCGGGTCCT
>DASVCO010000191.1:0-4495 GCA_036381575.1 Caryophanales bacterium | reverse complement strand
GAATCCCACCGGCCTTATACCGCTCTATTTCGTCATCCTTTATTTGTCTTGAAAGCTTTCTCTGTAGGATACCAAAGAAAAAAAGGCTGCTGACTCAATGTCAGCAGCCTTTGCTGTCTATCAAATGGCTTTATTTCTTCTTGGCGTCGTCTTGTTGGACGATCACTTCGTCGATTAAGCCGTATTTCTTCGCGTCTTCGGCGGACATGAAATTATCACGATCCGTGTCGCGTTCGATGACTTCAAGCGGTTGGCCGGTCCGGTCCGAAAGAATTTGGTTCAATGTCTCGCGCATTTTGATGATTCGCTTGGCGTGGATCTCAATATCCGAAGCCTGGCCCTGGGTTCCACCGAGCGGTTGGTGAATCATCACTTCACTGTTTGGCAAAGCGAAACGTTTGCCTTTTTCACCGGCTGCGAGGAGAAAGGCTCCCATCGAGGCCGCCATGCCGATGCAGATTGTCGATACATTCGGCTTGATGTGCTGCATTGTATCATGAATGGCCATACCTGCTGAAATTGATCCGCCCGGGCTGTTGATGTACAGGGAAATGTCCTTTTCCGGGTCTTCGGCACCGAGGAAAAGCAACTGTGCGACAATCGCGTTGGCGACGTTGTCGTCAATCGGCGTTCCAAGCATAATGATTCGGTCTTTCAAGAGGCGGGAATAAATATCGTAAGCCCGTTCTCCGCGATTGGTTTGCTCAATAACCGTTGGAATTAATGGCATCGTGAAATCCTCCTTCAGGGTTTTGCGCACCGTGCCGAACCCGCGCATACATTCTCGAGAAAATATGTAGGTGTCGTTCGACAGTGCCTTTCGTTTTAATTTCTCTTATTTTATCTTAAGGTACATTTTCATCTTACACAAAAGGTCAGTATAGGTCAAATATTATGGTGCTAACGCGGATTCCTATTTCATGATTCCCTTACACCGTGTTTTTAAACGTGTTTCGGTTGTTTCCACGAATGCAGCAACGAAGGATTTAGCCTGTTTAGGGTAAGTTTTCTGGATTTCCTTGAGGAAGGGGAGGTTGAAAACTTGCTGGCAGGGAAAGAGGAGCAGCCAAACAGCTGCCCTTACGTATATTCTTAATAAGACCATTGATAAAGCGGCTGTCGTTAAATAACGGATTGCTGCGCAGCTTGCAATGCAGCCAGTTTATCCCGATCATTTTCTTCAATCATGAATTGGAGCCCTTATTCGAAAGCTTCCATGCTCATTTCCCGTCCCCTAAAATGTATGTTTCAAAGCCGTAAATAATGCCTTAATGTTCTCCATCTTAAATGGCAAAAGCAGCCGCCCCCGATAATCGACAAGATGGTCATTTGCCCGCTTAAAGACAAGGGTAAATCGATCCGATAATACTACCGTCTTTCCGTAACAGGGATGCTTTATTGCGCAGGTTGAACGATATCTTTAAAAAACAATTGACCCATTTCTTCTCCTGAAATGGATTTACTGAACAGGTAACCCTGAATTTCATCACAACGGTACTTCTTTAATAAATCGAATTGTTCCCTCGTCTCAACCCCCTCAGCCACCACTTTCTTTCTTAATCCTTTTGCCAGATCAATAATGGACTTGACAATCACAGCATCTTCTTCATGACCTGTTATTTTCTGAACAAAGGAACGGTCAATTTTGATTGTATCCACCGGATATTTTCTCAAATAATGAATCGAGGAATATCCCGTACCATAGTCATCGAGAGCGATTCGCACACCCATTTCCTTAAGTCTTCCAAGTTGGTTGTCCACAACTTCGGCCGGCTGTAATAAGGAAGTTTCGGTAATTTCAAGCTCAATAAATTCGGGTGAGACGCCATATAAATTCATGTAAGCTTCCATTTGATCAACGAGATTATCCTTCAGGAAACTTTTTGCTGAGAGGTTAAGGGACAGGAAAGAAAAGGGAGTCCTTTCTTTTTTCCACTTTTTGATCTGTTCGCAAGCTGTCTGGACCACAAATTCACTTATCTTTTGGTTTATCCCACTGTTTTCCTCTGCAAGCGGAATAAATTCGGCCGGTGATACCACTCCCCATGTGGGATGATTCCAGCGGATGAGCGCTTCCGCCCCCAACGCCCGTTGCTTTCTCACATGAATGCGCGGTTGGTATTCAAGGTAAAGTTCTTGATTATCAACGGCTTTCCTTAAGTCGGTTTCCAACTGGAACAGCTTAAATGATTCAATATTCATTTGAGGCGAATAAACCTGGTAGTTCGCCTTCCCATAACCTTTGGCTCGGCTTAAGGCGTTTCTCGCATTTTTCATCAAATCGGGATAATTCTTGCTGTCTAATGGGAATATACTGATTCCCAAGCTCGTGGTTACATAAATATCATATCCCTCGATGTTCACAGGCTGTTGGGTAACATCTATTAACTTTTGAGCCATTTGATAATAATCGTCCAGCTTTTCCTCTCGTCTAATAAGAGCAATGAACTCATCCCCGCCGATTCGGCAAACCACGTCGTTTTTTTCGACAACATTGATGAGCTTTTCTGAGGTTCTTCTGAGAGCCTGATCCCCGATTTCATGGCCAAATGCATCGTTGACGCGATTTAGCCCATCCAGGTTGAGGTAAAACAGGGCAAAAATATTATTCTCATCCTGATGTTTGGCAATCCATTCCTTAATGGTCTCTCTTCCGTAATAACGATTGGGCAGCTGCGTCAATTCATCATAATAGGCCATCTGTTGCAATTTGTCCTGCAAGGTCTTGGTTTCCGAAATGTCTGCCACAAAACCAACAAGACTCACCAGATTTCCCCTGGAGTCCCTGATGGGAATCGTATGATCCTTTACCCATTTGACTTTCCCGATTGGCGTAATGATCCGGTAACTGTGTCGAATGGTTTCTCCATTCAGTAACTTTTTTTGCCTCACCAAAGCTTCGTCAAGATCCTCCGGGTGAATCAGGGTTTTCCAGGTATCAGTTTGAATATCCTCCGGTCCTATACCATACAGATCCCTGACGGCATTAGAGCAGAAATCAACTTTATCTCGTTGCACATCTATTGCCCATATCGCAATATCCAAATGATTGATGATGTTTCGCATTTTCTTGATCGTTTCTGTAAAGGTTCTTTCCGTTTTCACCGATTCCGAAGTATCTTTGAGAATGCTAAGAATTCCTGTTATCCCGCCTCCTTCAAGAATGGGAATATGTGAAATCTGAACATGGAGTGAATTCCCACCCTTGCGAGCTATTGTTTCATCGTATGATTGGACTCTGGCCCCGGCTCCCTGCTCAAAACGATAGCGCCTCAGGATCTTTTCGAAAAGATCCCGCGGAATGTTCTTCCTCGAGAAACCCGTCAATTCCAAAAGGCTTGAATTGTAGATGACAGGTTTCCCTCTTTGATTATAGAAACAAACGGCATCCGGGTGATTTTCAATCAGGGATTCAAAAGCCTCTGATAATTCGATTGAATTCTTTTGAGACACATCATGGACAGCAAACCTTGTTCTGAAAAACAGCTTTTTTTTAATAAAATCAATCCAACTCATGGCACTTGTCGCCCTCCCCTAAGGTTGAAAGTGTGGCATTTCATTTAAAGATAATCTCACCACTTTATAACAAACCGCACTCAGCCAATTAAAAAAATCCACCAGAAATACAGGTGGATGTTTGTCTTTCGCTTGGCAGGCCAAAGAGGTATTATGATGAAATGACTCCATCCTTTTTCGGCAACCCGGCTGCCGGAAATTCTTCGGCCCGTGGCTTTGCGTCCCTGACTTTCGTACAGGTTTGCTATTATCGAAAGGTGATTACATGTATTTTAAACGCCGGAACTTCCAATTTCAATAGATTTTTGTCGAAAATTGTTGTTTTTTCGAAAAATCGTGAGTTTTTGTTTGAAAACCCATATGTGGATAATCGGCCATTGTCCCCCAATACTTAAATCAATCAAGGTGCCAAATAGGCAAGGGGACAGAGGAAGTACACGAGCCTCAAGAATCATTTGGAAAGGTAGAAGCCATAGCTCTTTATTTGAAGAAGAAGGATTGAGCAAACGCACTTTGTCGTTATGATCATACATATCCAACATCTAAGGCGGGTTCTTGTGTATGTCTTCTGGATTTACGGCTGCAAACGAATAAATAAAGTTTGATTTCAGAGGTTTATAAATCCCACTCCATGTTAATCTTAGCGCTTACTCATTTAATGGAGTCCAAAAAAAGCGATAAAAAAAGACAAGGAGGCGAAATGCCGAAACCCTTGTCTTTACTCGTTTTATGTATGGCGCGCTCGGGAGGATTCGAACCCCCGGCACCTGGTACCGGAAACCGATACGGGATATCCGTCGAATTTCGGTACCTTCTTTATCACCAAACTTAACGGGGGCTTAAATTTGATTGATCGAAATCATGTTCGTATGTTTTCGCGCGTTTTTAAATTGGATTCACCATTTTTTCACCATTATCAGATCCTAGTTTTCCATATTCTTCTCCGAAAAGATAATTACCGTAGTCCTCAGCCACATCT
>DASVCO010000190.1:0-17062 GCA_036381575.1 Caryophanales bacterium | reverse complement strand
GGTTTGTCCGGGCCACTGAAGAACGCTCTTTGTTTCTTGGGATAAAGTAAAAAAATCTGGTTTTAACTATGCCAGGGTACATTTAATAAGATTTGCCGGGTGTCCAGGGGGCACCCGGTTTTTCGCCTGAGTCCTGGTCTGAAGCAAGGTGGTTTACGCTCTGGAACCGACTTTGTGTTCCCCTCAAGTTTCGGGGTTATTCATGTTATCATAAAGGAAGAATACAAGATTGGAGAATTATCATGCACGTTGAGACTAGGTCATACATCCGCATGAGGTGGAAACGGTTCGGATTCTATTGTTTATTGGTTTATGCAATGGTTCTGGTCTACTTGACATTGTTCACACACAATTATTATACATATGGCCGTTCAGTGAACTTGCAGCTGTTTAACAGCATCGAATTGATGATGGACAGCGGAAACGGCTGGCTCGTTCTGAAAAATGTAATTGGCAATGTGTTATTATTCTTGCCTTTCGGTTTTTTACTGCCTTTCTTATTCAGGAAATGCCGTAATTTTTTTATCATGTTTGGGGTGGCCGCGGGTTCGAGTTTTCTGATCGAAATCACGCAATATAAGTACGCGAAGCGGATTTTTGATATCGATGATATATTTCTGAATGTGATCGGAGCATTGCTGGGGTGGTTTCTTACTCTTGTGGTCCGGGATATATTGAAAAGAGTAACTGCATTATGGAGATGAAAAACGGAAGAGGCGAGGGGCCTCTTCCGTTTCGCAATGGTGGCTTATTGTTCTTTTTCCTTTTGTTTATCCAACACCCGGTTAACGCGCTTCGTGAGCATCTTCATTCCGCCGCCTCCGGCCTGAAAGTGGCGCAGCTTTCCTTCGGCATCGAATACATAGTAGGCGGGAACATATTCGTTTTCAAAGGCATCCGTTAATTGATGGGCGTTGTCGACGAAGATTGGCTGAGTGATCCCGTGTTCATCCGCAACCTTCTTTATCTCATCAATGTCGAGTTCTTTCGGACCGCGCGGCATATGAACGGCTACAACATTCAAGTCGTCTTTATATTCATCGCGGAATTCATTCACTTTTGGCATCGCTTCTTTGCAAAGATGGCAGCTTATCGACCAAAAGTGAATAAGGGTCGGCTTTTCCCCGATCAATTCCTCTTTGGTAGTCTCCCCGTTCAGCCATGCGGCTTCTCCTTGTAATTCAGGCATTTCAGCACGAAGTTTCATATGTCATCCACTCCTTCATTATGATTACATTACGCCGTTTTTTCTCTTGTCGGCGGGACTTCAATCAAAAATTCGCTCCGGCGTGTCAGCGCCATGATTCTTATGGATTTAAGATAACTTCCTTTGGAAAATCCATGATATCCGCAGAAAGCTCGAACTTATTCAGCAGGAGCGGAGAACTCCTGCTGAATCAAGTTAAAATCATTCTAATCTGGCCAACATTTCTCATTGTAAGATAGTCCTCGGAGCAAGTCAAAATGTGTGCTCCTTATTATTCTATCCCGTGGGAGCCGGTTTGACACGTCCTTCACAGAATTGGTGTTTTATTCGTGACAGGGAAACAGGGATTCGGTATGATGGCACTAGTTGGACGAAAGGGGTGGGATTGATGGAATTCAAAATGAATGGAAACAGCTTTCAAGCTGATTTAGAATATGGAACCCTTCAGGCTTCTTCCGATGATCAATACGGATTTCGGCCGTTTCAATTGCTCATTTCTTCTTTGGCGGTCTGCAGCGGTACGGTGCTGCAAAAGGTACTCGCGAAAAAAAGAATTGCTTATGATGATATTTCGATTAAGGTGCTGGATGTTCAAAGGAATCCCGACAAGGCGGATCGGGTCGAGGCGGTGCATTTGCATTTTGTCATCAAGGGAAAGGACCTGAATGACACGAAGGTTCAAAAGTCGCTTGCTGTCGCAAGAAAGAATTGCTCAATGGTGCAGTCCGTTATTGACAGTATTGAGGTAAAGGAAACACACGAAGTGATATCATAATGAATTCGAAAGGTATAATTATTTAAGGAGCGCGGGATAGGAGGGAGAACCCCCGCTTGTGCTCGACTTTTTCAGGATGGCGATATAATGGCGGAACGTTATGATTTCAGGGAAGGCAGCATTATTCGAAAAATGCTGTTGTTTTCCGGCCCGATATTTCTTGCGAATCTATTACAGGTATCTTATCAATTTATCGATAGTCTTTGGGTCGGGAATTTGCTTGGCGCTCAAGCATTGGCGGCCGTAGCCCTATCTACGACTCTTACTTTCACAGTGCTTTCGTTTATTATCGGGATTAATCGAGCCTCCTTAACGATTCTGTCCCAGCAGAAAGGCTCAGATGATCGTGATGGATTGAAGGAATCTTTGAATGCATTTGTCGTCGTTCTCGGAGGCTTGTCAATTATACTTGGCATTGTTGGATACCTTGCAGTTGACGGGTTGCTCTGGCTTCTGGGAACACCTGAGGACGTCGTTCCATTGGCCAGAACATACCTGCAGGTAAATTTCCTCGGAATTCCGCTTTTGTTCGGATACAATTTCATCAGTACGGTGTTGCGGGCGCTTGGCGATAGTAAAACGCCCGTCCGGTTCGTGGTACTTGCAGTGATTTTGAATGCTGTTCTCGACCCTTTGTTTATTTCAGTGTTCGGCCTCGGTATTGCAGGAGCGGCTTTGGCAACAGTGATTGCGCAGGGCGCAGCTTTTTTGTACGGGTTGTTTGTTTCATTATCAGGCCGAAGAGTACCGTTTGAGACGCCACACCTTCCCGGCAAACGATATTTAAAGGCGATTTTCAAGCTCGGGATCCCGGGGGGCTTACAAACGATGTCGATTTCAGCAGGATCGGCAGCAATCATTGGTGTGGTGGCCATGTTTGGAGACACAGTATTGGCCGGGTTTGGTGTTTCGCAGAGAATCGGACGCTTGATTATGGTCGCTTTGATGTCGCTTGGTACAGCGGTAACCAGTATGGCCGGGCAAAATATTGGGGCAGGCAGATGGGACCGGGTAGCAGTTATTGCCAAAAACGGGCTGGGGGTTATTTTAACAGCCTCATTTGCGCTAAGTGCGTTTGTTTTCTTTACCGCCGACTTTCTGGTTCGTCTGTTTATTAATGACCCGGGAACCATTTCGTTTGGGGCGAAATATTTGCGTGCGGTTGTGTTTTTCTATCCCTTTCTGGCTGTGAATTTTGTCCTGAACGGCATTGTACGCGGTGCCGGCGCCATGTTCAGCGTGCTTGTTTTGAATTTAATTTCGTTTTGGGTATTACGATTTCCTCTTTCCTATGCTTTTTCCCAATGGTTCGGTGAGATTGGCATCGCTTACGGCATTGGAGTCAGTTTCATTATCAGTTCAGCGGTCGCTGTTGCTTATTATTTGTTTGGCCGTTGGCGAAAAACCAGGATTTTCGGGGAAGAAAGCAGTAGGGCGTAAAGCCGGGAAGGAAGCCTACTTGGTTTAACATGTGGCAAGCATTAAGAGGTCAGGAACTATTGAGAGAGTTGTTCGAAATTGAGAGATTGAAAATCCGTGATCTTCTCAGATTATATGTTACAATATGTTTGGTGAAAACGTTCCTAAAATGTGTATTTTCTTTATTTTTAAATGGGGCAGAGAAGGGGGGAACCAAAATGAAGCCTTCGATTATAGATGTAGCCAAGCTGGCAAATACGTCGAAAAGCACGGTTTCAAGGTATTTAAACGGGAAGTCAGTTAAAAAGAAAACAGAAGAAGCTTTGAAAAAAGCCATTGAAGAACTGAACTATCATCCGAATATGAATGCCAGAAGGTTGGTCCTGAATCGGACTCAGGTGATTGGCATTGTTGTAGACGATATTTCCAACAACTTCTATTCCGGAATTCTTAAAGGGATCAAGGATGTTTCGGACAATTACGGATACGACTGCGTCTTTTATACGTGGAACAAGACCCGTAAGAAGGAGTCGGACTTTATTAATTTAATCTATGAAGATCAAGTGGACGGGCTGATATTTTTGAGTTTTGCCAAGCGTTATCAGACCGAAGTAGAATTAATTCGCGATGCCCCCTTTGCTGTTGTAATGCTGGGGGATAATGCAGGAGTCGAAGATGTCCGCTCTATTGATGTAGACAACCAAAGCGGTGTCGTGGAAACCGTACGCTATTTGTATCGGATTGGCCATAGGAATATCGCTTATATCGCGGGGCCTGAGGCTGCAGGTGCTACGGCTGAAAGAACCAACGGTTTCAAAAAAGCATTTGAAGAGTTGGGAATTGAGATGAATCCGGATCTGATCGTCACATCTGATTGGTCCAATCAAGGTGGATATACGGCCATGAAAAAATTGCTGGAAGTCGGCGGATTCAGTGCTGTGGCCGCTTCTAATGATGAATCGGCATTAGGGGCAATGGGGGCTGCTCACGAAGAAGGCTACAGTATTCCAAAAGATTTCTCGATTGTAGGGTTTGATGATATCCAAATTTCCAGTTGGATTTATCCTTCTTTAACTACCGTTAGACAACCGTTCACCGAAATGGGAAAAAAAGCCGCCGAGGAATTGTTTAAACAAATTAACGGGGATGGGAACTTCGGTGCTTTCCGCACTCTTCTAAGCCCCAAACTAATGATTCGAAATTCTTGTTTGAAAGTTTAACAGGAATAGAGAGAAAAAAGTGCGTTGACATTTTTTCTGTCTGATGTATAATAGCTTTACAATTATTTTTTTGGAACGTTCCCAAAACAAAACTTTCAAAAAAAGGCCTTTTTAGATTTAAAAGAAAGCGTAAACAATCTAGCAAACTTAACAACCGGATTTTTCAAGCCAGGCCATTTTTTCCACAATGACAACGGTTACTTATTTTTATCGCAAAATTTTCGGAATGTTCTTGTAGGAAGGGAGCGAGCATATTGAAGAAGAAATCGTACTACGGGTACTTTTTCGTAGCGCCGTATTTTATCATATTTCTGATATTCAGCCTGTACCCTATTTTGAATTCCTTTGTCCTGAGTCTTTCTCATTGGGACGGTTTGGGTGAGAGTGTTTATGTAGGGTTCGATAACTATGCGAGACTGCTGTCCAATCCCTATTTTTATCAATCTATATTGAACACATTTATCATTTGGATCATCTCTATTGTTCCGGAATTAATTATAGCTCTTGTTCTGGCTATGATTCTTAATGAGAAATTCATAAAGGGAAGACATTTATTCCAGGCTGTTTTTTATTTCCCTAATATCGTTACGCCAATCACCATCGGTGTTCTGGCAAGCCTGTTATTCGATTGGCAAACAGGAAGTGTGAACAAGTTTCTCATGGGTCTGGGCATCATAGACGATCCCGTCAATTGGTTCGCACATCCGTTTATAGCACAGGTGATAGTTGCTACGGTCATGTGTTGGCAATGGTTTGGTTTCAATATGCTGATCTATATGGCCGGGCTCCAGTCGATTCCACGAACTCTTTACGATGCGGCGGAAATTGACGGAGCCAACAAGTTCCAGGTTGCTACAAAGATTGTGATCCCACTCTTAAAGCCGGTGGTTATGTTTACAGTCATCACATCAATTATTGGAGGCATGCAGATTTTCGAGGTTCCTCTAGTAACGGGAACAGGGTCCGGAGATTCCACCCAAACCATGATGGTTTACTTATATGAAGCTGCCTTTAAGCGCTTTCAGTACGGTTACGCTTCCAGCGTTTCTTACGGAATATTTATCATCATTCTGGCCTTGTCCTTTATTTCGTTTAAATTCTCGAAAAAGAGACAAAAAGCCCCAACCGGGTTGTAGGAGGGATAAAAGGTGAAATCAGCTACCCAATTAAGCGCCAACAAAGAAATGACCATAAGATCAAATAACCGGTTAAAACGAAATGTCGGCAGAGCCATTATTTACGTAGTTTTGATCATACTGGCATTGATTTGCCTTCTCCCTTTTTACAGTATGATTATTTCTTCTACGCACTCCAATTTTGATATTGCAAATAAGTTGTTGCTGTTGCCGGGAGATCAATTTCTTGAGAATTATTCGAGATTGGTCGAGAAGGTGCCCATTTGGAGAGGGTTTTTCAACAGCGTCATTATTACAATAAGCGGAACTGCGTTAACGTTGTACTTTTCGGCGTTGACCGCATACGGGTTTTCCAAGTATTCCTTTAAATTTTCGAATTTCCTGTTTGCTGCAGTTCTCGCTATGTTAATGATACCCGGAGAAGTCAGTATCATTGGTTTCTTTAAATTGATGGGTGAATTTAATCTATTAAACACCTACTGGCCATTGATTTTGCCGGGGATTGCAAATGCTTTTGGAACTTTCTTTCTGAAGCAAAACTGTGATGCGGCCGTATCGGAGGAGATTCTTGAGTCGGCGAGGATTGATGGCTGTGGAGAGTTGAAAATGTTTCATCGTTTGGTGATTCCGCTATTGGCCCCCGCTCTTGCGACTTTTGGAATCTTTGCGTTCATCGGGCAGTGGAACAGCTTTCTGATGCCTGTTATTATTCTGTTTGATAATCATCTTCAGCCTCTTCCGGTTATGGTTGCCATGACCAGAGGGAAGTTCAGTACCGACTATGGTGCTCAGTATGTTGGCATATTGCTGTCAATCATACCTATCATGATTGTGTTCACCATGCTGGCAAAGAAGATTATGAAAGGGGTTTCGGCAGGAGCGCTTAAAGAATAGCCGAATATCCTTGGAGGAGGTGATGGCTCCGGCCGGTTTGTTGCAAATGTTTTTGAACATTTTTTGGGAACGTTCCTAAAAACATCAAACGGAGGGTTAAAGAATGAAACAGAAAATGGTGTTGCTTCTTGTACTAATATTGATGGTCACAGCGGCCCTGGCAGGTTGCAGCGGTTCTTCCGGAGGTTCGGGAAGCGAAGGTGCCACAAGTGGAAAATCTGATTCCACAGAGGGCAGCAGTGACTCATCGAATGAGGGCTCAGAAGATACAGGTAAATTGGAAAAGCAGGATTTGGTTGTCTGGACCTTCTTCGGACAGGTTAAAGAGTTGGCCAAACAATTTGAGAAGGCCTACCCAAATGTGGATGTTCACGTAAAAGTATTTCCAGGGGACAAATATAAGACGAAACTGCAAACAGCGCTTCAAACGAAAACGAACATTCCGGATGTATTTGATCTGGAAAGGGCTTATATCAGCTATTTCATTAATACGCCATACGTAGCCAATTTATCTGAAATGGGAGCGGATAAATTAGTAGAAGGCATGGTGCCGTATGTTGCAGCACTTGGCAAGGATGATGAAGGAAATGTTCGCGCCGTTGCCGATTCTTCCTCACCGACAGGATTCTGGTATCACCGGTCGGGTGCGAAAAAATGGCTGGGAACTGAAGATCCGGACAAAATATCTGATATGATTTCCAGTTGGGACAAGTTCATTCAATTGGCAGAAAAGGTTGCCAATAAGAGTAATGGAAAAGTTCATCTAATAGATTCGGCCTCCAGTGTGTTCTCTTTGGAAAAATACCAGATGGACTTCTGGGTGAAAGATAAGAAGTTTCAAATTGATCCCAAGTGGGACAAAGTCCTTAATGTTATGAGAACGATTCGTGAAAAAGAATTGGGTGCTAAATTACCTGGATTCTCTTCCGGATGGGGCTCGGCTATCAATAACTATGATCCCAATGCACCAGCTATTATGTACGGCTTGCCTTCGTGGGCGACTTTCGTGATCGATAATGAGAATGACAAAGCAGCCGGCAAGTTTGGAGTAGCGAAGCCTCCTGTCGGATCTTATGTAGGCGGTACCTACCGGGCAATCTACACAAACACACCACATAAGGAAGCTGCCTATGCTTTTGTTAAATTCGACGCCAGCAAGAAATGGCAAAACTATAACCTGAAACATACAGGAAATATGCCGTCACTGAAGTCAGTATATGAAGAGAATATGAACAGCTATACACCGCCGTTGTTTGGTGATCAAAAAGTTATGAAGATGTACTACGATATTTCGATGAGCATTCCTGCTAAACAGGCCGGGCTTTACAGAGAAGATATTAATGGCATGTTTGGATCGATTGTTACGGAAATGTTGAATAAAGGTCAATCGAATGAATGGGCTTATAAACAATTGAAATCCAAAGTCCAAGAAGCATATCCTGAAATTGAGGTGGAATAAGAGTAGATTCAGCCGTGTATTTTCAAGAGAAGGATAGGGCTTGAAAAAACATCTGAATCAGAAGAAGAGCGAGGGTTAGGGTTATTGAAAAAGGCAAATCTCCATGTTGTGGGGATTCGCCTTTCGCTCTTTTTTTACATTGTTCCCATTCAGGGACGGATCGTTAAATTTCAATCCACCTGGCAAAGAATCATGACATGGAGACTTGTCAGACAGATGTTGAATGAGATAAAGGAGAGTTCCCATGCGTAAAATATCTGAAAACCTCTATATATACGAGGATACATGTAACGTATATGTAGTTAAACATAATGAGCGTGCTGTTCTGATAGATTTCGGAAGCGGGGATGTTTTGGATCATCTCGATGAAATCGGAGTGAGCCGGGCAACAGAGGTTCTTCTAACCCATCATCACAGAGATCAAGCACAAGGATTGGCCCGGGCAGTTCAAGCCGGGGCAAACATTTGGGTCCCGCACACGGAACAGGACTTATTTAGTGATGTTAGTGCCCACTGGCAATCAAGGGAAATTTATAATAATTACAATATGCGGCAGGATCGATTTTCGATTCTCTATTCTGTTCCCATATCCGGAACTTTAAAGGATTATTCAACATACAGCTTCGAAGGTCATGAGTTTACCGTCGTTCCTACTCCGGGCCATACAATCGGTTCGATCAGCCTGTTGACGGACATTGACGGCAACCGGGCGGCTTTCAGCGGAGATTTAATTTCAGCACCGGGGAAAATGTGGTCATTATCTACAACCCAGTGGACTTATAACGGGGCGGAAGGTGTCCCATACAGCGTGCTCTCCCTTTTAAGTTTAAAAGAAAAGAATTTATCCTGTCTTTGTCCTTCTCATGGAGAGGTTATGGAGAACCCCGATCACGCGATCGATTTACTTGTAGAACGGTTGAAACGGCTGCTTGCCCATCGAAACCAAGCATCCAACCTTTTGGAGGTTCGAAAGAAGCCTTATGAGGAAATAACGCCTCATCTATTGAGGAATAGAACGAGTTGGGCGCATTCTTATGTGGTGATTTCGGAGAGCGGAAAAGCGCTCATAATTGATTATGGCTATGATTTCATGGTCGGTTTGGCGTCAGGAGCTGACCGCGCTTCACGAAGGCCATGGCTGTACACAATTGAAAAGTTAAAGAAAGACTACGGAGTTGAAAAAGTAGATGTCGCCCTTTTAACCCATTTTCATGACGATCACGTTGCCGGCTTGAATGTGCTGCGTGATGTGGAAGGGACGGAAGTTTGGGCAGCGGAGAACTTCTCTGACATCCTGGAGAATCCTGATCATTATGATCTTCCGTGTATTTGGTATGATCCCATTAAGGTTGATAGAAAACTTCCCTTACAGAAAACTTTGCGTTGGGAAGAATATGAATTTACTTTATATGAACAATCGGGACACACCTTATATGCGGTTGCAATTGCCTTTGAAGTAGACGGGAAGCGTGTTCTGGCTATCGGAGACCAGCATCAGGATACCGATGACAATTATGTTTACAAGAATGGTTTTCGTGTTTGGGATTATCGGGACAGCGCCGAATTATACAAGCAGTTAAAGCCGGATTTGCTTATCTCAGGCCATTCGAACCCGGTTTGGATGACTGAAGAGATCTTGCAGGAACTGCTTGAAAAAGGGGAGGAACTGGAGCAGATTCATCGGGAGTTGTTGCCGGAGGAAATTGTTGAGTTTCGGGGAGATGGTGCTGCAGCTGCTCTGACACCATATCAGACTTACGTGGACCCGGAAGATACATTTACATTGAAAGCAACGGTGAAAAATCCTTATGAAAGCGAAGAAATCGTAACGATTTCACTTGATGTTCCGTCAGGATGGAAGACATGGAATAATGTGAAGCAAGTGTCAGTCCCGGGCGGTGGTGAAGGTGTCGAAACGTTTACCATTACAGCTCCCAATGTGAATGAGAGACGGGCACGAATCGCAGCGAATATTACAATTGGAGATAAAAAATTCGGCCAGCAGGCTGAAGCGTTGGTTACAGTATCCGGTGGGGAGGTTGTCCATGATGAAGGAATATGGAGAAAGTCAACAGCAGTCGAAAAAGACGTTGCATATGATCGGCAACGCTCATCTTGATCCGGTTTGGTTATGGCAGTGGCAGGAGGGGTTTCAGGAAACGAAAGCAACTTTTCGTTCAGCGCTGGATCGAATGAAGGAGTATGATGATTTCCTGTTTACCTCAAGTTCCGCTGCGAATTATGAATGGATTGAAAACAATGAGCCTGAGATGTTTGAGGAAATCAAGGAGAGGATCGCTGAAGGACGATGGGAGATTGCCGGCGGTTGGTGGATCCAGCCGGATTGCAATATTCCGGGCGGTGAATCGTTTGTTCGCCAGGGATTATACGGCCAGCGTTATTTTCAGGAAAAGTTCGGGGTTACGGCCAGGGTCGGCTACAATGTAGACAGCTTCGGCCATCATGGAATGCTGCCGCAAATTTTGAAAAAAAGCGGGATGGACCAATACATTTTCATGAGGCCCTCACCCGAGGAAAAAGGACTTCCGGGCCGATTGTTCTGGTGGGAATCAGATGACGGTTCCCGTGTGCTGACCTTCCGAATCCCGTTTCAGTATAATTCCTGGGGCAAGGAGCTGGATCAACATGTTCAGAGGGTTGCAGGTGAGCTGAAGAAGCCCTTCAATGACTTGATGTGCTTTTACGGCGTAGGTAATCACGGAGGCGGCCCGACGAAAGAGAATCTTGAAAGCATTCGCCGTCTAAATGAAGATCCCGAATTCCCGGAGCTGAAATTAAGCACTCCCAACCGTTTCTTTGAAGAATTGGCCGGGCAGGATTTGACGTATCCAGTTCTTCACGACGATCTTCAGCACCATGCGAGTGGTTGCTATGCGGCACACTCGGGGATTAAGCAGTGGAATCGACAAGCGGAAAATATGCTAATGACGGCGGAGACCTTCTCCTCGATTGCGGATTGGATAACGGGTCAGAAATATCCTGCCGATTACCACCGTGCGTGGAAAAACGTCCTGTTTAATCAGTTTCACGATATTTTGGCGGGAACGAGTCTCGAAGCCGCTTATGAGGATGCCCGGGATATGCACGGGGAGGCAATGTGGATCGGGAAACGCGGGTTAAACGACGCGGTACAATCCTTGTCCTGGCGTATCAATATTGAAGAGGAACCCGGGATGAAGCCGATCGTGGTGTATAACCCGCATTCTTGGAACAGCAAGGTCAACGTTGAGCAGGAAGTCGGCGGTTTTAAAGAAAACGAACATATCCTTGTTGATGAAGAAGGAAACGAAGTTGCCGTGCAAACTGTTCAATCCCAGGCTACGGCGAACGGGAGAAAACGGGTAAGTTTTATCGCTGATCTGCCGCCTGTTGGGTACCGTGTGTACAAAATTGTTGCCAGGTCTTCGAAAGAGTCATTCCCGGCGGTAAAAGCAAATGATTCCGCGATGGAAAATGATCGTTACAGGGTTGAAATTGATCCTAAGACAGGTTTCGTCACGAGCCTTCATGACAAGGTGAAGAATTTGGATATCCTTGACGGCCCGGCTGCGAGACCGGTTGTGATGGAAGATAAGAGCGACACTTGGTCACACGGCGTGCTTCGCTTTGATGATGAGTGCGGGCAGTTCACCGCCAAAAGTGTCGAGCGTGTGGAACACGGGCCGGTTAAGTCCGTTATTCGTGTGGTAAGCGAGTATGGAAAGTCCGAGCTTATCCAGGATTTCACGATGTACCGCGAGCTGAATCAAATTGACGTTCATGTCACGGTGAATTGGCAGGAGAAGTTCAAAACATTGAAGTTGAAATTCCCGGTAAATTTAATGTTCCGGAAAGGAACTTATGAGATTCCGTACGGGCACATTGTAAGAGAGTGTAACGGGGAAGAAGAACCGGGCCAACGGTGGATTGACCAGTCAGGCACTCACCGATCGACGGGAGAAATGTATGGCCTGAGCCTTTTAAATGATGGCAAATACAGCTTTGACATGCATGACCAGGAAATGGCCATCACCGTATTGCGAAGCCCGATCTACGCTCACCACGATCCGCTGGTTCCCGAGGAAAACGGCCATTATTCTTTTATTGATCAGGGAATTCAACGGTTCACTTATACTTTGTTGCCGCACGAGGGGAATTGGGAGACAGCAGGCACAGTGCAACGGGCCGCTGAGCTCAATCAAAGGCCGGTTACTTTGATCGAAACTTACCACGACGGTCCATTGCCGCAAAAGGATTCATTCCTTGCCGTTGACAAGGATAACGTCATTGTCAGTGTGATCAAGAAAGCAGAGGATAACGAAGATCTGATTGTTCGGGCTTACGAAACGGCGAACATAGAAACCAGAGCAAGGATTGAGTTACCGAAATGGGGCAGGTCAATTGAGGCTGACTTCGGGCCTTCGGAATTGAAGACTTTCCGAGTACCTAAGGATTCTAAAGCTTCTGTACAGGAAACTGATTTACTGGAATGGGAAAACGCGGAGGTTTGATTGAAATGAGCAAATCGTTGAATCAGCTGAAAAATTTATATGTGAAATCGAAAGACGACCAATATGAACTGCGGGTAGGTTCTGATTCCTCAACTGAAGCCTTTATGAGCATGCAGTCCATGATTCGTCTTCTTGGCCCCGAAAAGGAAGAAGAGGCGGTCAGGATTGCCGAAGTGACGGAAAACAACAAGGGGCTTCAACTTTCCGGCGCTGCGCACCATTTCAATGTATCCGCACAGGTTGAAAAAAACGATGATGGCTGCGGGTATTATGATGTGAGAATGAGTGTGCGTTATGACGGAGAGGAGCCGGTTGATCGCGGGGTTCAAGTGAAATTCGATCTGATCGGAAGAGGCCGGCCGACGTGGATGATTCCCGGTGCTTTTTATAAGGAAAACCGGTTTGCCCACAATAATCGCATGTATCCGAGGTACGACTATGAGGGCGGTGATCCTGAACAGATGGTTTCGGATCACTGGTCGTTTCGGGCGGACCGTGCCGCCTTGCCGGCCGTGTTCTCCTGGAATGACGAGTTGTGCGGGGGATTATATACAGATGAAATGTCTTCCCTCGGGTTGAGTGGGCTCGGTTTTTCCGGCAATCAGGACGGCACCTCAATTTGGCTTCATTTCCCTTATCGTGAGGAGCCGATTACCTTTCACAGCCCCGTAGATCCACAGCCGGCGGATCGCCAGGTCCATCATTGGAAACCGGGTGAGGAACATCAACTTTCATTCAAGATTTATCTTGGTTCGTCAGATCTTCACGCCTACGATCCGTTTGTCCGGGAAATGTACCGGCAGCATCAAGGAGAACATGACTTGAATCCATGGATTAAGCCCGAGAAGGCGGCTGAATTAACGGCGCATGGCTTATATACATGGCATTACAGCGAAAAAAATCACATTTTAAATGAAACAGCTGCTTTTGATCGCGAATTCAACGGAAATGTTAAAGGACAGGGAGACCGCCCGCATATGCATGTCGGCTGGGTCAGTGGAGCCCCGTATGCCTATGCATTGTTGACTTACGGTCGTAAAAACGGGATCGATTCTTATATTGAAGCGGCAAATAATGTTCTTGATAAAATTTCTTCCGGTGTGGCGCCAAGCGGCATTTTCTGGGCGGAATGGACGGAAGAAAGAGGCTGGGGGTCAGGGTGGAACCCCGATCGGAGCTGGTTACAGGCGAGGACAATTTCGGAAGCCACGTTGTTCATGGTTCGCGCGTTGAAGTTTGAAAAAGAGCGGGGCGTCCGCCACGAAAAGTGGGAAGAAGCGGTCCTGTCGAATCTTGAATTCGCGGCTCGATGCCAGCGTGAAGACGGAAATTTCGGCTCATATTACCATTGTGAGAATGGAAATGTCGAGGAATGGGATGGCGCCGGGGGCATTCTATGGATTGCCGCTTTGCTGGAAGGCGCTCATTATTTCGGAAATAAGGAATTTCAACAGTCCGCTTTGAAGGCCGGGCATTACTATCAATCTTTTATCAAAAATGAATTGATTTACGGGGCGCCGGAAGATGTCCACTTAACTCCAACTTCCGAGGATGCTTACAACGCCCTGGTCGCGTATCTTTTACTATACGAAGAGGATCAGGATGAGCAATGGCTTGATTTGGCCCGGCGTACAGCGGATTGGATGATGACATTCCGTTGGACTTACAATTTGGCGTTTCCGAAGTACACCATGCTAAGCCAACTGGACTACCGTTCCAGAGGGGCAGACCAGGCCTCGCCGTCCAATCAGCATCTGCATAACTACGGATTATTTTGTTTTCCTGAGATGATGCGTCTATGGCGCTATACGGGAGATCAGTATTATTTGGACAGGACCCGTGACAACCTTGCCTGTTTTCTGCAATGTGTGGCGCGTGAAGACGGTGATTTCAATGCATACAAGGGAATGGTGACGGAACGCTTCTATAACACGAATTGTTTTCAGCCGAAAGGCATGATGCTGACATTATCGCATTCATGGTGTGTAGGTTTGGTGCTTTATGCCTGCCAGGAGGCGGCCCTTTATGAAAAAGATCTGAACTTGAAGGTGTGTGAAGCATGACTGTCGAAAGAGTAAGGCAACAATTGCAGAAGACCGGCCGCTACATGATGGAATATGATCTCGCCTGGGGAAATGCCGGAAATATCAGCGCCAGGCTCAATGAGGAGCAGTATATGATCACGGCAAGCGGAACCTATCTCGGAGAATTAGGAGATGGCGATTTCGCTGCGTGTTCCTTTGGCGGGGAGAATCATGGAGGCGGGAACAAACCGTCAAAAGAATGGCCGATGCATCAGGCGGTTTATGAAGAAAGGCCGGATGTTCATGCGATTTTACATGCTTCTCCTTTTTTCAGCACTTTTGCGGCCTGTTCTGACATGAATATTTTATCGGATCTATTTGTGGAAACGATGTACTACCTGGAGCGTGTGGAACGTGTACCGTATTTTCATCCGGGCTCGCGGGAATTGGCCGAAGGTGTGCGGGAAAAAGCAGGGAAAGCGAATGTTTTGTTGCTTGAGAATCACGGCGTTCTTGTTTACGACAAAAGTCTTAAGGAGGCCAGGATGGGGCTGCAGACCCTGGAAATGGCTTGCAGAATGATTGTCACTGCTCAGGGGACGGGCGTCGAGTTGAAAAAGTTATCTGCGGATACGGTTGGAGATTTTCTCGAAAATGCGGGTTACAAGCCGAGAAGGAAGTGGAACTAAGGTGATTGGTGTGATTGCGGATGACGTTACAGGTGCCAATGATATTGGCATTATGTTTGCGAAGTCCAGCTATTTAACTCATGTATTTGGCTATGATCTTGAAAGCGGCTGGCGTCCGGATCATGAAAAAAAGCCTGATGTGGTGGTCTTGGACACGGATTCAAGGCTCGATCAGGCGGATGTGGCTTATGACAAGGTCTTTCAGGCTACAAAGAACTTTCAGGAAGCCGGGGCAAGCCGGTTTTTTAATAAAACCTGTTCGGTCTTTCGCGGGAATATCGGGGCGGAATTCGATGCGATGCTGGATGCTCTGAAAGAGGAGTTTGCTGTCGTTATTCTCGGTTTTCCGAAAAACGGCAGGACTACAGTTGACGGCATTCATTATGTGCATGGCAGAAGACTCGAAGATTCCGAGTTCAGGAATGATCCGGTTCATCCGATGGAACGGTCCGATTTGGTCGGGATTCTGCAATCGCAAACGAAAAGGAAGGTCGGTCTGGTTGATCAGTCGGTTGTCAAAAGTGGTGCTGAATCAATCAGGGTGCGGTTGGCTGAGCTTAAGAGATCCCTGCAGTACGCTATTATTGATGTTACGAGACAAGAGGATCTGGCAGTGATTGCCGAGGCTGTTCAAGATGAGAAAATCCTTTGCGGGAGTTCGGCATTGGCGGAAGAATTGCCGAAGGTATGGGGGAAGAGGAAGAATGTCTCACAACAACGTGTTTTACAGCCTTATAACGGCAAAGGGTTGTTGTGTGTTGCCGGAAGTCTGATGCCGCAAACGGCTGAACAGATTGATTATATGCGCGGCGGCCAGGCAGCGGTTCTGGAATTTGACACGGTTGACTTGGCGGGCATGGAAAATCCGGAAGTGAAAATAAGGGACACGGTTAGTGAAATCCTCCCTATTTTGAATGACGGAACTGATGTGATTTTCCATACGGCCAATTCTCCGGATAAGGTGAAAGCGACAAAGGAAGCAGGTTTCGCAAAAGGGCTCTCCAATGAAGAAATATCACGCCTTGTATCCGGCACGATGGCTGAAATTGCGGCAGAAATCATGCAACATTCCGGCCAGAACCGTCTTCTTGTCGCAGGTGGCGATACCTCGGGGGCAGTGTGCAAACGCCTTGGTATAAAAGGAATGAGGGTTTGCGAGGAAATCGCGCCGGGTCTCCCGTCCTGTATTTCTCTTTCGGGCCAGCCCGTGGCGCTCGTCTTGAAATCCGGAAGCTTTGGGCAAAGCGATTTTCTGGAAAAGGCCTTTTCTCATTTGAAATCCTTATCGGTTTAACTGTAACTGGGCAGGAGTGCCCAAGCATCACATCAGGGAGTAAGCTGCGATGCGACCAAGTCGGGAACACTACCTCTCGAACTTACTTTGGGCGCGGGAGGACTTAACGATTCTGATGAACGCAGTGAAAGAAGAGGAGTGATTGGATGCATTCGGCGTTGGAACAAATGATTCAGAAATACCCCGAGCTTTCGGAATGCCTTCCGGCTATCAATGAAGCTTTTGAAAGACTGAAAGCCTGTTATGACGAAGGCGGAAAAGTCATGCTATGCGGAAACGGCGGGAGTGCTTCGGACTGCGAGCATATTGTCGGGGAATTGATGAAGGGATTCATGCAGAAACGACCTGTCAATGATTCTTTCAGGGAGAGTTTGATAGAACAATATCCGGAAGACGGGAGTTATTTATCGGAACATCTGCAAGGCGGGCTGCCG
>DASVCO010000189.1:0-19236 GCA_036381575.1 Caryophanales bacterium | reverse complement strand
AGATGGATTAAGAAATGAATACTTCTCGCTTATGAAAAACATGGATTCCGTTGATTGGAACACCCAAACAATGAATGAGGCTCTGGGATCTCTTGCCCATTCTGCCTACCATCTCGGAGCCATACGCCAGATGGTCAAAACCGTTAAAGATTCTCAATAAGACACTTTAAATTTATACAGCAATAAAAAAAGGCTTCCCAAAAGTTTTAACAACTCTTGAGAAGCCTCTCCTGTTAGCAAAATGTCAGCATTTCATTCTCCTCTTATTAACAAATCTTTTATAAAAAGGTTTCTGGGGGATGATTTACATCATGCCCACATGCGTCAAACGGTTTCGCAGTTATTCGCAAGTGTTCTTTCCGCTTTTAATTCTAATATAATCAAAGTTCCGATAATATTTTGTCGCGTTTCACCGGCAATCTGCGTTCATTCCGTTACTTTTTTGTGACATTTTGAAAGGTCACATCTTAAATCTGCTTTCTCACAAAAGTAAACCCAACTATTTCGACCGGGTTAAACTTCGACTTCAATTTTTTCCTTTTCAGCTTTCGATGCATCCACCATCAATAGTATCGCCGTGACGATGTGCATTATCATGCCGACAAATGGTATCCACGCTATACAGGAGGTTATAATACCCAAAATAGAGCCGTGGACATTTTCTCCCTCTTTGCGGCACAAAATTAAGGTTGCGATATGCAAACCAAGCGCAATCACCAGAGGCATCCATGCTAAACTGAGAACAATTACGCCGCCAACAAACGGAATACCCAACAACGCCTCTAATCCCCCTGAAATCCATTTCATAGTTCTTGATGTACTCATATAATTCCCCCTTTAAAAATAGCTTTTCATTATCTTACATTACTATATCGGAAAAAGTTTCAAGTTTTTACACTATCGAGGAGACTTTTCGGATTTCCTTTCAAACTAAACATAAGTTTCTATCTTTTTTTCTCCTAGCCAAAAACCGTATCTGATCAACAACCGGCAAACGGATATAATCTTTTTTCACGAGACAACCAGCGCAGATCGAACATTTTTACGACTTCCCCGACTAAAGAAAAATAGATTCCAACGTTGGTTTCCGACTCATATACGAAGTGTTAACGATAATTTTAAATATCTTCCGTTCGTTGTCAGATTAACTTTTTTACGATCATACCCGCAGTCATTAGCACTAATGTAAATAAGTTGTTCCATGCTGCATGGATGCCGATAAGCCCAATAATGCTATTGTAACGCTTGCACAAAACATCGCGCCTGTTTTGGGAACAAACAATTGAATCGCTACACTAATTATTTATTTAGACGATGAAATGATTTTGTTTGAGCAAATTGTTCAAACCCAATAGACTTGTAAAGCTCACATGCATCTGGAGAGGTACAAACAACAATTGCCGTTTTTGCTCCCTTATCACTCAACGCATTGAGAGCAAGCTTACAGACGGAGCTGGCTAACCCCATTCTCCTAAATCCCGGGTCCGTTCCTACAGGTTCCAGTAATCCCACCTTGTTAACCTCATCTAACCAAATTAAACAAGATGCTACAAACTCGCCACTTGCGGATTCTATTACCCAGTCAAGAGATGCATCGTAAGGATAGGTATTCATAACGTTCAGATAACTTTCTTCTGTGACTTTTGACGGATGAAATGCAGCCCTATGTATCGCAACACGATTTGTTAAATCCTCAGAGCCCTTGATATGTCGAGCTTTAAACCTATTTGGCAATGTAACAGGGAATGGACAACTATCCAATGAAATTTTTGTGAGAATTTCAGGAGTTTCTACTAATGGGTTGAATAAAGAATCCCTTAAAGCTGAAATAAGATGGGACTCAGTTTCTAGGACGGTTACTCTTTGTTCATTGGTCTCGGCCATTTTATCAAACCAATCAATGACGCACTTGGCTACTTCAGGAAAATTGGGATCAACTTGTAATGTTAAATTGCCAGGCAGTCTAATCCATCCCCACGCCACTGGTTTACCATCAATTTCCCAAATGGCAGTAATCCAATCATCTTCGCGCCCAACGTGTTGGTGGCGTTGCCAAGCTAGATCTCCTATATGGTAATTAGATTCCAGTGACCATATAGCTTGTGTGAGTTTCTGCATAAGTTTTAAATCACTTGAATCCCTATAAGTTCGAATTACAGGTTTACTCATTTATCTACCCTCCAATTCTTCAGGTATTTGTAATTATTTTTTTTTAATTATTCTATGACTTTATCTTTGCCAAGACGGAGCGGTAATACGGCTAGCGGTAATACGGCTATCCTATCGCCATCAAGATCGTTCAGCAAAGAATGGCGAGAATACTTCCCATTGCAAAATTAAGCCCTGACTTAACACCTCATTCGTTACGGCATACGCACACATCACTTCTCGCTGAGGCAGGTGTGGCACTCGACCAAATTATGGACAGACTTGGCCATTCGGATGATCAAATTATAAAAAATGTGTACCTCCATGTCACGCAAAACATGAAAAAAGAAGCTTCCCACAAGTTTGGTCAACTTATGAGAAGCCTGCATTAACCTTCAAAAAATGTTAGTTTTTCACTCTCATCTTGCTCATAAATCCTTTTATATCCAGGATTCTGGGGGATGATTTACATCATGCCGCCCATTCCACCCATGCCGCCCATGTCTGGCATTCCGCCTCCGGCTCCGCCGCCGTCATTGTCTTCCGGCTTATCGGCAACGACTGCTTCAGTCGTCAGCAACATTGCGGATACTGAAGATGCGTTTTGCAGTGCGGAACGAGTAACTTTCGTCGGATCAACGATTCCGGCTTCAACCATGTTGACCCATTCGCCTTTCGCGGCGTCGAATCCAACGCCAACTTCCTCGCCTTTCAGGCGCTCAACAACAACTGAGCCTTCAAGTCCGGCGTTCTTGGCGATCTGGCGAATTGGCTCCTCAAGCGCACGTACCACAATTTTCACGCCTGTGGCTTCGTCATCTTCCGCTTCGGCGCCTTTAGCCGCATTAATAACGTTCACAAGTGCTGTACCCCCGCCGGATACGATCCCTTCTTCCACAGCTGCACGCGTGGAGTTCAAGGCGTCCTCGATACGGAGTTTACGCTCTTTCATTTCCGTTTCAGTCGCTGCACCGACTTTGATCACAGCAACGCCTCCGGCTAATTTGGCAAGCCGTTCTTGCAATTTTTCCCGATCAAATTCGGATGTGGTTTCTTCCATCTGTCCCCGGATTTGATTAACGCGGGACGCAAGCTTCTCACTATTACCGGCACCTTCAATGATGGTTGTATTTTCTTTCGTTACAACAACCTTGTTGGCACGACCAAGCTGATCAATCGTTGCGGATTTCAAATCCAGCCCGAGGTCTTCAGTGATAACATCGCCTCCGGTCAATGTAGCGATGTCTTCAAGCATGGCCTTACGGCGATCGCCAAATCCCGGTGCTTTAACCGTAACAGCGTTAAACGTGCCACGCAATTTATTGAGTACAAGTGTTGGCAGCGCTTCACCTTCAACATCTTCAGCGATGATGAGGATCGGCTTGCTTTGCTGAACCACTTGCTCAAGCAACGGAAGGATCTCTTGAATGTTGGAAATCTTCTTATCCGTAATCAAAATGTACGGATCTTCAAGTTCAGCTTCCATCTTATCATTGTCCGTAACCATGTACGGGGAAGAATAACCGCGGTCGAATTGCATTCCTTCCACAACGTCAAGCTCTGTACCGAATCCTTTCGATTCTTCGACAGTAATGACGCCGTCATTTCCAACGCGATCCATAGCCTCGGCGATCAACTGACCAACTTCTTTGTCATCGGCCGAGATTGAAGCTACTTGCGCGATGGACTCTTTACCCTGAATCGGCGTGGAAATCTTCTTCAATTCATCAACAGCCGCTCTCGTCGCTTTCTCAATGCCACGGCGAATGCTCATTGGGCTTGCGCCGGAGGTTACATTCTTCATGCCTTCCGTAATCATGGCTTGAGCCAGAACCGTTGCAGTAGTCGTGCCGTCACCGGCCACGTCATTGGTCTTGCTGGCTACTTCGGAAACAAGCTGTGCGCCCATGTTTTCGAAAGCGTCTTCCAGTTCAATTTCCTTCGCAATCGTTACCCCGTCATTTGTAATAAGCGGGGAACCGAATTTCTTTTCAAGCACAACATTACGGCCTTTCGGGCCTAATGTTACCTTAACGGCGTTTGCAAGAGAATCCACACCGCGAAGCATCGCACGGCGGGCTTCTTCACTGTACTTAATGTCTTTTGCCATTGTACATCTTCCTCCTTATTTATGTAGTTCATGTATTTTTCGAGGTTTACAGGAAGCCGTAACTTCCAAACTTATTACCAGCTTCAAACAGGCTGAGAACCTGGTTTAACCGATAACAGCCAAAACGTCGTCTTCACGCAAAATCAAATATTCCTTGCCTTCGTACTTCACTTCAGTACCGGCATACTTCGAGAAAATCACAGAGTTTCCTTCAGCAACTTCCAAAGCTGCCCGCTCTCCCTTATCCGTTAAACGTCCGCTTCCAACAGCAACCACACGGCCTTCCTGCGGTTTTTCCTTTGCGGAGTCCGGAAGTACAATTCCGCCCGTAGTCTTTTCTTCCTTCTCGACTAGTTCGATGATAATACGATCACCTAACGGTTTTAACAAGTGAAACACCCTCCTTAAACGGTTCTTTTCGGAATTATTAGCACTCTCTTCGCTTGAGTGCTAACGCAATTATTATCATAATCAATTCCATCTTTTTTTGCAAGCCCCGAGGCACGATTTTTTGATTATATCCGGGAAAATGATTCATAAGAAAACATGTGATACAATGAGACATTGGGCGGTAACAATGGGAATCGGGATCACAAATGCCTTTCATGAAAATAATCCTGGCTGTCTTTGGAGAAAGATAAAAGAATCGGCATCAAAAATACCGAGTCAATAGACAAGTCTATGGGATTCTAACATACATATGAAATAGTATATTCGAACGATACAGAAGGAGTACAAATATAAAGGAGTAATCAATGTGCCAAAGCGTTATTGGTGGGTTATCGCAACTTATGTAATCATGCAGCTTTCCGGATTGGCAGTCGGTATTATTTTTGTTGCCTCGGGCATGTCAGAAATGCAAAGAACACAAGCGAGCGTCACCTGGAGCCTGATTAGTTTTATCGGGGCATTAATCGTCATGTTGGTTCTGCTTCGAACGGATATGGCCAGTCGCCGCATGGCAAAAGACCGTTCCTCGGTGGACAACGCGATATTATGGGCTTTTCTTGGGATTTTCCTCGCATTTGGGGCCCAAATATTATCCAGCTTGATCGAACAGGCCATCGGCGTCCAGCCCGGATCCGAAAACACACAAATGATCACCAGGATTGCAAGGGAAATGCCGATTTTCATCGTTGTTGTCGCAATCATTGGCCCGATTTTGGAAGAAATCGTTTTTCGAAAGGTCATTTTCGGAAGGCTATATAAGAAATTCGACTTTGCTATCGCTGCAATCATCAGTTCTTTACTGTTTGGGCTTGCCCATGTTGAATTTGTTCATTTGCTGACTTATACAGCAATGGGCTTCGTCTTCGCCTTTCTTTACGCGAAAACAAAACGGATTCTCGTGCCCATCGTCGCTCACGCCTCAATGAACACATTTGTCGTGCTCATGCAGGTGATCTTCGCTGACGAGATTCAGAAATACATGAAATATATAAAAGAAACCCAGCAATTGATCATCCAGATTTTCTCGTAACCACCCAAAAACCTCCTTATTCCTGGGAATAAGGAGGTTTTCATCACCTTAAAGCTTACTCATCTTCCTGATCCGTCAGAATCAACGGACCGTCTTTTGTAATCGCCACAGTGTGCTCATATTGCGCAGACAAGCCGCCGTCCACAGTGCGAGCTGTCCAATTATTGCTGTCGACTTTCGCCTCGAACACACCGGTATTAAGCATCGGTTCAATCGTGATCACCATGCCTTCTTTCAAGCGCATTCCCTTACCCGCTATGCCGAAATGCGGCACCTGCGGATCCTCGTGCATCGTCGGTCCGATTCCGTGGCCGATGAACTGGCGCACGACAGAGAAACCTCTTGGCTCGGCCAGCGATTGAATCGCGTGTCCGATGTCCCCCATCCGATTTCCCGGAACCGCCTGTTCAATACCTGCATACAGCGACTCTTTCGTCGTCCTCAATAAATCATCCGCTTGTTCCGAAATCTCACCGACCGCATACGACCAGGCCGAATCAGCCAGCCAGCCGTTCAGATTCACGACCATGTCAATCGTGACTATGTCTCCTTCTTTCAAAGGCTTGTCGGTCGGAAACCCGTGGCAAATCTCATCGTTCACCGAGGCGCATGTCGCATACGGAAACCCCTCGAAACCTTTCTGTTCCGGTGTTGCTCCGTGATCCCGCAAATATTTTTCCACGAAACTGTCGATTTCCATCGGCGTCACGCCCGGCTTGATCCGTTTTTTAATTTCACGGTGGGTCGCTGCCAGTAATTTCCCGGCTTCGCCCATCTTTTCAATTTCTCTTTTCGATTTCAACGTTAACAAATTCACATCGCTCCGTTTCATTCCTCACCCGATCCAAAACCCGGACCGAATGTCGCTGATTTCTTCCTTCACCTACATTCAGTCTCCATGATTTCCCCTTATAAATCAAGTCCCTGGCGCAAATCAGGAGGCGGAAGCCACTTTCTTCCTTCGCTGTCCCTCTTTGGACTTGATTCCGAGAAAGATTCCGGCCGGAATGGTCACCACTGTCAAGATCCCGATAATGAGGTAGGCCTCATTAATAGCGGTCATTGCAGCTTGTTGCGCTGTATCACCGGCTGCCACCAAATGCATTTTGCGTACCTGGAAGAAAACTGAAATAAACACAACACCCAAAGCTGAAGCGATCCGGCGAACCACGTTATTCATGGCTGACCCCTGGGCTACCATCGGATCGGGAATCGAATTCATTCCCGTCGTATTGGCAGGCATGTTCGTAAATCCCATGCCCATGCCCCGAAGTGCCATCAGGAAGACGATAATCCACAAAGGCGTCTGAAGCCCGACGAAATAAAACAAAAACATCATTAAAGCTGAAATCGCCAAGCCGATCGGAACCACTGCGGTTGGGCCGCTTTTATCAAGGATTCGCCCGCCGATATTCATAAATATTCCCGTAAATACTGCAGATGGGAGCAACACAAGTCCCGTGGCCACAGCACTGTATCCGTACACGCTTTGAATCAAAAACGGCAATAGAAAAATACTCGCAAACAAGCCAATCGTACCAATGCTTGAAATCCAGACAGCCAATGAAAAAGCCGGTGTTCCGAAAAGCTCCAAATTCAACAGTGGATCGGATGTCCGTTTCTCAATCAATCCGAAAATCACAAGACAAGCCACGCCGAATCCAACAAGGGCAATATTCAACGGATTTGTCAGCTGCTCCACTGTCTGCATCCTGGAAAAGGCAAACAGCATGGTCCCAATTCCTAATGTAACCATCACAAAGCCTTTGTAATCAAATTGCTTTTCCGGATTCCGCGCAGGCCGTTTCAAGTAAATCGTACACATGATTAAACCGAGAATTCCGGTTGGAACGTTGGCGAGAAACAAATACCGCCAGCTGAAATTCTCGATAAGGAAACCACCTAACGTCGGCCCAATTGTAGGAGCCACCATTGCGGCGATACCGTAGACACCCATAGCCTTGCCACGCTCATTATGGGGAAACACTTCGAAGATCAGCGCCATCGCAAGTGGAATCATCACGCCCCCCGCAATACCCTGCACGGCCCGAAAGAAGATAATCGATCCGAGGCTCCAGGAAAATGAGCCTGCAATCGAACCCGCTGTAAACAAAGCCAAACCGATCATAAATAAATTTTTCTTGCCGATTTTTTCGCTAAGATACCCGGTCAGCGGCATCGCCATCCCCATCGTTACCATGAAAATGGTCAGAATCCAGCTGACTGCCACCGCATCCGCGTGAAACAGCTCCTCGAAATAGGGCAAAGCCGGGTTCATCATACTATTATTCAAAATCAGCGTAAATGCTCCTAACAAGACAGATACAACAACCAACCACTTTTCCGACAGCATTTTACTCACCGTTTCCACCTCTGATATTTCGTAATCCGAAATAATTCTCCTTCTCCTACTATACCACGTTACGCATCCCCAGCCGAGTCAAAGGATCATTTTCCCTAAAAAAAAGAAAAACCCGGCTTTTCGCCAAGGTTCCTATTTTAGGCTAATCTCCTTTGGTGTTCAAATCAAACGCTTGCCGGAGGCTGTTTTCAGTTTCATTTCGGCTAAACAGGCAAAAAACCACGAATGAATCATTCGTGGGGAACAGTCTTCTGGGCATTCAAAACCTTCCGATAAGCAAATCCCGAAATCACAATGCTGATCTCATACAAAATCACGAGCGGAACCATTACGACCAGCTGCGAAATCACATCGGGCGGGGTAATCAAGCCTGCAACTACCAGTAAAACAAAATACGCGTACTTGCGAATCTTTCGCAAAAACTGTGGAGTGATTAACCCGAGACGCGTCAAAAACATCGCGAGCAGCGGCAATTGAAACACAAAGCCGAACGGAATCGTGAGCTTGAACAGAAAAGTGAAATACTCATAAATCCCGAATTCTCCCTGGACATTCAAATCCTGAGTCATACCAAGTAAAAAGTCCATCACAAAGGGGAGCAACACAAAATATGAAAAAGCGAGCCCGAGCAGAAACAAGAAGACTGTCATCGGGATATACATCAGCGTAACCCGCCGCTCATTCTCATAGAGTCCCGGACTGACAAATGCCCATAACTGATAAAGAAGAACAGGCCCGGCAAGAATGAGTGCAATGAGAAACGCAAATTGAAAATAAATATATACGGGATCGGTCAGTCGAAAGGCGTTCAGCGCAATGTCCTCGGCTGCCGGCGCATGTTCAAGAAACACGATCAGCGGCTTGGAAAGAAACATGCCTGCCACAAACGCGATGATGAAAAAAATCACAACGATGAACAGGCGCTTTCGCAATTCCGCCACATGTTCCATAAAATCCGTTTTGTTATCATTCATACCGATTCACCTGATTAATCCTTCTTCTCCGCCTTTGTATGTTTATCGTCGTCATCGTCATCAGCCAAGCCCTTTGTGGCATGCTTGAACTCTTTTAACGTATGGCCGAATGATTTCCCGAGTTCAGGCAATTTCTTCGGGCCGAAAATCACCAACGCTACAATTGCAATCAAAATAAGGCTCCATGGTCCCAACATGGCTATCCACCTCCAAATTTAGAAGTTATCTATTCCTGACAAAAGACTTTCTGTTTCTATTGTAAAGGATAGTGCTTTAAGAAATAAAGCAAAGCTTCGAGTTCTACCGACAAATCAATATGATGTACACGGATATGATCCGGCACTGATAATCGTGCGGGGGTAAAATTCAAAATCCCTTGTACCCCGGAATCCACAATCTGGTCAGCAACCGACTGCGCGGCCGGGGCCGGTACCGTCAAGATCGCCACCGGCGCGTTGTCTCCGACCTTCTCGCGAAAATCGCGAATATTGTACACTGGAACGCCGCCGACCTCACCATTAACTTTTCCCGGATCAGCATCGAAAGCCATCACAATTTGCGTGCTGCTGTTCTTCATGAAATTGTATCGCAACAACGCGGTACCGAGATTCCCGACGCCGACAAGAATGACATTTGTCAACTCATCCTGGTCAAGTGTCTTCCGGAAGAAGTCCAGCAGCGATTCAACATTGTAGCCATACCCTTTCTTCCCAAGCGCTCCAAAGTAGGAAAAGTCTCGGCGAATCGTAGCCGAATCCACCTTCACGGCCCGACTCAGTTCTTTTGACGATACTCTTTGTTTCCCGGAATCATGCAAGTTCTTCAAAAACCGAAAGTACAGTGGCAGCCGTTTCGCCGTCGCCTGCGGAATCTTCGATTCATTTTGTTTCATCGGAACCCTCATCCATTCTCCGGTAATCTCCGCTTTTGCCGCCGGTTTTCTCTACCAGATAGGTTGGACCGATCACCATGCCTTTATCCAATGCTTTACACATATCGTAAACAGTCAGCACCGCCGCGCTAACAGCCGTCAATGCCTCCATCTCCACGCCGGTCGCCGCCTTCGTCTTCACCTTCGCCTCGACAACCAGCTCATAGGCATCATCCGTCTCCCAATGAAAACGAATGTCTACACCGGAGAGCGGCAACGTATGGCACATCGGAATCCAATCAGGCGTCTTTTTCGCAGCCATCACGCCAGCAACCTGTGCAACCGCCAGCACATCACCTTTTTTCACCGTTTTATTTTCAATGCCTTCGTAGATCGCCTGGTTTACCTTCACCTTCGAACGAGCCACAGCCGTACGGACAGTCTCTGCTTTTTCAGAAACGTCAACCATGCGCGCACGCCCCTGCTCATTCACATGCGTCCATTTCTCCATCGGCATCTTCCTTTTTTATCATACTACATCTTGTCCCTGGCTTTTCGCCGAAACTGTCACAAATCGTTGAACGTTCACCCAATATTACGCTACACTATTAGCGGTGAACAAAAATGATGATTTTACAAGTCAACAATCTGCAAAAGACATTTGGTGCTGACCTTATTCTATCGAATATCACGATGGAAGTACAATCCCGCGACCGCATCGGCCTCGTCGGGCGAAATGGTGCAGGCAAATCAACGCTGTTGAAAATTGTCGCTGGAGAACTTTCTTATGATGCAGGCGATATTATTAGCCCGCGGAACGTGTCCATTGGCTACATGGCGCAAAATACCGCTTTAGATTCCGAACGTACGATTTGGGACGAAATGATGACCGTGTTTCAACCATTGGTCCGAATGGAGAAACAACTTCGGGAAATGGAAGAGAAAATGGCCGGTAACTTCGATGAGAAATTATTGGCTGAGTACGACCAACTTCAAGAAGCTTTTAAAAATAACGGCGGTTATACGTACGAAGCAGACATTCGCGCTGTCCTGAACGGACTGAACTTTGGCGGGTTCGACGAATCCACGCCGATTTCCAACTTGAGCGGCGGTCAGAAAACACGGCTCGCCCTTGGGAAAAAGCTGCTGGAAAAGCCCGATCTGCTGATTTTGGACGAACCGACAAACCATCTCGACATTGAAACTTTGACATGGCTGGAAGGCTGGCTTGGGAACTATCCGGGAGCGTTGGTGATCGTCTCGCACGACCGTTATTTTCTCGATCACACCGTGAACCAAATCTATGAAATTTCCCGGAACCGAAGCAACCGATTCCATGGTAATTACAGCGACTATTTGGCTGAGAAAGCGGCACGCTACGAGCAAGACATGAAAACCTATGAAAAACAACAAAAAGAAGTCGCTCAACTGGAAGACTTCATTCAACGCAACATCGTTCGCGCTTCGACAACGAAGCGGGCACAGAGCAGGCGCAAACGCCTGGAGAAGATGGAGTTGATGGACAAGCCGAAAGGTGATGAGAAATCCGCAAATTTCTCCTTTGGAATTGCCCGCCAGAGCGGGAAGGACACTTTGCGTACCGAGGATCTGGCGTTTGGCTATGAGGAAACCGGGCCCATTCTGGAACATCTAGACCTTGACGTCAAACGCGGAGAGAGGATCGCCCTCATCGGCCCAAATGGCATCGGCAAAACAACGCTGCTGAAAACCATTGCGGGTACACTTCCACCGCTTTCCGGCAGTGTGAAGCTCGGCGCCAACGTAACAATTGGTTACTATGATCAGGAACAGCAAACACTGTCCCGGACAAAATCGGTGCTGGACGAACTTTGGGACGACTATCGGCTCACACCGGAGAAAGACATCCGCACCGTGCTCGGCAACTTTTTATTCAGCGGTGACGATATCCTGAAAACCGTGGCGGAACTAAGCGGTGGCGAAAAAGCACGGCTTGCCCTCGCCAAACTGATGATGCAGAAAGCGAACTTATTGATTCTCGACGAACCGACAAACCATCTTGACTTGGACAGCAAAGAAGTACTCGAAGCCGCGCTGGCCGACTACCCGGGAACGATTTTGTTCGTTTCGCACGACCGCTATTTCATCAACCGCAACGCGACCAAGGTGCTGGAACTGTCCCACGAAGGCATGACAACTTACCTCGGCGACTACGACTACTATGTTGAGAAAAAAGCGGAAACGGAAGAGCTGGAAAGGCTTGAGGCAGAGGAAAATGCTCCCGAGACGGCGGAAGCCGAACCATCCGAAGGCAAACAGGCCTTTGAGGCTGAGAAAAAAGCGAAAAACGAAGAACGCCGCCGCCAGCGCCGAATCGAAGACATCGAGGGGCAAATCGAGACGCTGGAACAAGAAATCAAAGAAATAGAACAACAACTCCTCGACCCGGAATTGTACGGAGACTACACAAAGGCGAGCGAGCTTAACGAAGAACTCGAAGCCACCCGCAACAAACTCGACAAGCTCATGGAAGAATGGACTGAATTGCAAACCTAGGCCGATCCCGACATGGGTCGGCCTTTTATAAACAAGGCCGTTTATTTCTTTTTCCATTTGTCAGTAATATCAATAGAGTCGCTAAAAATTGGGGCATTGCCTCTAATAAAATATCGGCTTGTCTCAACTTGAAAATCCCACATAAAAACTTTCGATGGATAGGTAGCAATGATTTTTATCTTATCCTTTTCATATTGATCTATTAATGTTTGATAAAGCTGTATTTTAGAGTAAGTCAGCACTCCAATATAAGTGGCGATTAATAACATACCTATTATAGCCGATACCTTTCCTTTAGAGTAACTAACAATTACAATTGTAATTGTCACCATCATTATAAAAAATATTATCACATCAAGTTTTCCAATAATGTGAAAACCAATTTCACCCCTTAACCATGGATAAAATAAAGCTATACCATTACTGATTAAGTCGATAAAAATATGCCCGAACAAAACAGATAAAGAAAATGCCAACCAGAGCTTTTTCAATGAAGTATCCTTTATAAAAAGTTTTGCAATCAATGCAATGAGTAAACCAAATATGGGCACAGCCCAAACGGAGTGGCCAAAAAGATCCCCAAAGTATTTTGTTATGTCAGGGGAAATGCCGGCAAGCCCACCCATGCATAATAATAATATACGCTTTTTAAATTTACGTTTAACACTGCATATCAAATAAGAAATATTAGCCCCGGCTAACACATGCATTAGGGCAGCAAGTATCATTTCATGATCCTCCCTTTGATAACATGCTACTGAAAACATAGAGAGTATAAGGATAATGTATGTATGATTTTTTCAGATTGATTAACGTGACTTGAAAACTCTGTTTGGAAAATGCAAAAGTTTTGGCAAACCTTTTGCATATCAAGTTCAATATTCATATCTTTTCCAAAGTCTTATAACAAACGCTCTAAGTGAAGTTGAGTGTTTCACGCAGCTATACCTTCTTTCTTATCATAGCTTATTGCTTTGTTTACCAGAAACGACGGAAGCCGAACCAACCGAAGGAAAGCAAGCCTTCGAAGCGGAGAAAAGGGCCAAAAACGAAGAACGCCGCCGCCAGCGCCAGACTGAAGACATCGAGGGGCAAATCGAGACGCTGGAACAAGAAATCGAAGAAAAAGAACAACAACTCCTCGATCCCGAATTGTACGGGGACTACACAAAGGCGAGCGAACTCAACGAAGAGCTCGAAGCCCATCGTGAGAAACTGGACATGCTCATGGAAGAATGGACTGAATTGCAAACCTAGGCCGATCCCAAAACGGGTCGGCCTTTTTTGGAAAGGTTTTTTTAATTCAACGATTTCCTTAACTCCTGTCTAACCTCCCTTAGCTCATCTTCCAACTGACTAATACGCCTGCTCATCCTATAAAACACCGGTACATAAAAAATTACAACAATGAGCATGACGGAGCCAAGACCTAAAACGGTCGATTCCATAACTTCTAACACTCCTCATGGTTCATGATTTGAAAACGGTAACTTATTCCTCCTTCACAATAACCTCACCTTCCGTAATAGCTGCGCTCTTCCCTGTTCCATCTATTACAAGGTCAGCAGACGCCTTTGGATTCTGCGCTCGGGCATATCTTTCCTCTTCCGGCATCCACTCTTTCTCCCACCATTCCCGTGCTTCTTCGCCATCCCGTTCTATTCCCCTTTGAAGGCGAAGCTCCCGCGGACTTTCAACCCAAATTTTATAATCATAAAAGCCCGCCAACTCGTTCCGGGTGGAGTAAACCCCTTCAACTACAACAATCCCACCTGTCGGGACCGCATGCCATTCAGCCAACTGATCCGAATCCCAATCATACCGTTGGTAGTTGCCATCTTGATCCTTACTGAGCGGCATCAACACCTGTTCCTTCACCCTTCGCCAATCCACATCGCCAATTTCATTTTGCTTCCGATTCTTCTCCCTTTCCACCGACGGAAGGAAAAAATCATCCATTTCCACAATGGTGACTTCGCCGCCTAACGCTTCAGCCTTTCGAGCCAATGTGCTCTTACCTGATCCACCAAATCCGTCAACACCGACCATTAAAGTTTTTTGTTTTCGATTCAACTCCTGAAGTTCAACCAGTAATGCATGCAATGAAAGCTTCATCTTATTACCTCGCTTCGTTCTTCCCGCTCCATCGTTTTACCATTTTCTTGTGAAAAACTAATCCGGCCAGACAAAACAATGTTAATAAGGTAAAAAAGGCACTGACCCCAAGAAATTGATAGGCCACTTCCATAATATTTTCATTCGGTACGTGATCGTTTATTTCCATTCCGAGAAAATACACACCGATCCCGTCACCATCTGGAGTGATTCCCTTTAACTCAGAGAATTTCTTGAAGCTAATAAACGACAGAAACGCCCCTATGAAAGCGAAGCATAACCAAACCAGTCTCATAGCACCCTCCTTAAGTCATAAAATGTTATTTTCATTATACTTTATCATTCAAAGAATGCAAAAACTCTTTCAACCATATGGCCTAAGAACATATGCACACTATTCACAGCCTTATCAACAACATGTTTCGCTGTTTTATGCTTTTTCACAGGTTTTGTCCCCAATTTCCACAACAAAACCGCAATTTATCCACATTTTTTTGTTAACATCCCCACCACGCACCGGAGTTTCATTCACAAGGTTTTTCCCCATTATCCCGTGGATGTGGATATCTTTTTTCCACAAAGCAAGGACCTTTCTCCGAGGAGAAAGGTCCTAGAAATTTTCCAAATCCAAACCGGGATTGGCATTCAGCCGCAAGTCGGCCCGCTTTCCTTTTTGATATTCAACCGTCCCGGCAGCTGCAATCATGGCCGCGTTATCTGTGCATAACTTTAACGGCGGAATGACAAGATCAGCTTCAGACTGTGAAAACGCCTCTTCCAAGCACCTTCGCAATCCTGAATTGGCTGCTACTCCTCCTGCAACGAGTACCTGTCTGACCTTGTATTCCTCAGCAGCACGAACCGTTTTCGTAACAAGCACATCAATTACGCTTTCCTGGAAACCGGCTGCCACCTGCCCACGTGAAAGAGATTCACCACGTTGCTCCGCATTATGAAGCCTGTTGATAACAGCAGATTTTAACCCGCTGAAACTAAAATCATAGGAGCCCTCTTCGAGCCATGCGCGCGGAAATTCAATGGACGTTTCACTCTGGGCCGCCAGTTGATCGATATGCGGTCCTCCGGGATACGGGAGATTCAAAGTGCGGGCCACCTTATCATAGGCTTCACCAGCGGCGTCGTCGCGTGTTTCTCCTATAACCCTATAAACGCCATGTTGTTCCATGTAAATCAATTCTGTATGGCCCCCCGAAACGACAAGTGACAGTAACGGAAACCGAAGATCTGCCACTAGCCGGTTGGCATAAATATGGCCGGCAATGTGATGAACCGCAATAAGTGGAATCCCGTGGGCGAAGGCAAGAGCCTTTGCCGAATTCACACCGACAAGCAATGCCCCGACAAGACCGGGACCTTGTGTTACTGCGATGGCATCAATTTGATCCAGGGTTGTCCCCGCTTCTTCAAGAGCAGACTCAATGATCACCGTAATTTGTTCAACATGGTGCCTTGAAGCAACCTCCGGGACAACACCGCCAAACCGTTTATGACTCTCGATCTGAGACGCAACAACGTTTGAAAGGATTTCATGGCCATCCTTCACCACCGCTGCGGCGGTTTCGTCACAACTCGTTTCAATCCCAAGCACAAGCATTTCCTTTTCTTCATTCATAACGTCACCCACATAACCAAAGCATCTTCATAATTGTCTGTATAATAATTCTTACGGATGCCTCCCGGCTGAAAACCAAGTTTTCGGTACAATCGCTGCGCGGGTTCATTCGAAACCCGCACTTCCAGTGTCATCTTCCTTCCTCCACGCATTCGCGAATATTGCATAGCCGTCCTTAACAACGCTTCACCGATTTTCTTTCCCCGAAATGACGGCAGGAGAGCGATATTCGTAATATGAGCTTCATCGATAATCACCCACACACCGCAATAACCGATTACTTTCCCCTCAGCCTCAGCGAGAATATAAGTTGCAAAACGATTACTTGTCAATTCATTATAAAAGGCCGATTCACTCCATGGCATCGAAAAAGAAGCCTCTTCCACTTCGAGTACGGCCTGAATGTCATCCAACGTCATATATCGAAACCGAACGTTTTCATGTTTTTCCATTTTCAGTTCTACTCCTGTGATGCCAGCCATTTTGACTCTGCCTCCGCCAATTGTAGGTATTCCGGTGTAAAACTGTGCACAGAGCGGGCTGGATTCCGCCGAGCCGCCAGTAAGGCTAACGCCCCCGGACGCGGATTTTGTTCCCCCGTTTGAGCCAAACTTGCCTGGCTGTCGAGTGTCTCCATAATGGGCTGTTCATGTTTCTCAAGATCCTGCCCGAGAAACAAAATAGCTTCCTCGGTTGTCTTTAACTCCTCTAACCAATCCGTCAATAAAACAATTCTGTCTTTCTTCATATTATGAAAGGAATCATTGTCCGATCCATACAAGCCCGTGTACACCTGTCCTCTCCGTGCATCGAAAATCGGAGAAACGAGTCCATCAAAGCGCCGGCCATTTTGGGCCAACACTTCCAAACTTGAAATTCCAACCACCGGAATACCGAGTGACCAGGCCATAGTTTTCGCGATAGTTACACCAATACGGACGCCGGTATAAGAACCAGGGCCGTGAGCAACAGCTATGCGATCAAGGTCCTTCGGTTTTAGACGAACCTCCCTTAATAGCAATTGAACGGCGGGCATAACCCGAACGGAATGATTTTTCTTCATATTTGTTATCATTTCACCCAGTATAACCTGACCGTCTGAAACAGCCACTCCCATCACCTGATTCGACGTATCAATCGCCAATATTTTCATTGGACATCTCCTTACACAATGTAACATATCGGGGGCCGAACGGTACTAACGTTATCAAACGGTCATTCTCGCCCGTCCGCCGAATCTCAATATTCAAACGTTCGGGAGGAAGGCGATCAGCAATCCGCCCTGCCCATTCAACAACAGTTACGCCTTCTCCTTCAAAGTATTCATCGTAGCCCAGATCCTCTTCGGCGCTTTCCAACCGATACACATCCATGTGGTATAGAGGAAGCCGGCCGTGATATTCCTTGATAATGGTAAAAGTCGGGCTGTTCACATTCCGCTGTATACCCAGACCTTCAGCAAGTCCCTTCGTGAAAGTGGTTTTTCCGGCACCGAGGTCTCCTTCAAGCGTAATCAAGTCCCCAGCCTGCAGTTTCCCCGCCAGGATACGGGCGAAAGCCATTGTTCTTTCGTATGAAATTGAAGAAAAACGAACTGCTTCCATATCAATCACACCTAATCAATTACGCCTTGGCGTAATTGCGTCCGGATTTTTATCGAGCGTTCTTGCTCGGGACCACACGATGTGGGTCAGTTCGATGTTGCAACAGGACGTTGCGTTCTTAGTCGAACTTCCTTCATTACGATTAAAAAATCTGTGACATCCGCCGGAGGCTTTAACTTTATTTAGCCGGGGTTTGAACCCCGCTAAATAAAGTTAAAATGGTTGTAACCTGCCGGGTCGAGTCGTACAATTTTTTCGCCATCTTGTTTTAGAACCACCTCGGGTTCTCCCTCTTCAACAGTTCCAACGAATACTACGGGGAACCGTTCTTTCAATAGCTCCATAAGATGCCCCGGGATGGTCCCGACCAATTGAAAGTCTTCCCCGCCAAACAACGACCACTCTTTTTGTTTTTCTGCAGGGAAGGCCTTCAATGCTTCAGACTTTGGCAACCGCTCATAATCAAGAACAAGCTTGGCACCGCTGGCTCTTGCAATTTCATTTGCTTCGCTAGCAATCCCGTCACTAATATCATTCAAAGCAATATTCGAAGACAGGCCCGCAAGAATCCTTCCAGCCTTCACTTGGGGCTTTGGTCTTTGATGAATCTCGACAAGTTTCTGTTGTTCCGTGTTAAAGCCATGGGCCCGGCCATGTTCGAGCAGTAATGCCAGACCCGCTGCGCTATCCCCAAGCGGTCCCGTTACAAAGATTTGATCGCCTGGTTGCGCGCTGCTCCTGAGCAAATGCCGGCCTTTTTCCACCCGGCCCATTACAGTGACAGTGATCACAAAGCCTTCTTTGGCAGAAACCGTATCCCCGCCGATCAAATCCATGCCCTGTTCCTCGGCTAAATCGGTCAAACCAGCATAGACCTTCTCCAGATCAGTACGCCAATCCTTAGGAACCGCAACGGAAACTAAACAATAGGTAGGATAGCCTCCCATCGCCGCAACATCACTAATATTAACAGCCAATGCCTTATAACCGATATCATACGGAGATAAGGTCTCTCGGGAAAAATGAATGCCTTCTACCATTGTATCCATACAGATGATTTCTTCAAACGCTTGATCCCCGTTAAACAAGGCTGCGTCGTCCCCGATCCCCTGAACCAACGAGGGTTGGACGTATTGCTTCGGGGTAATGTGTTTGATGAAAGAAAACTCATCTTCCATAAGCCTCACCCTGAACCTAAAAAATCCTTAGGACGATATCCTAAGGTTGCGACTTCAATTATATCTCATTTTTCAACATCGTGCATGATTCATTTAATATGGCGGACCCGACCGGATTTGAACCGGCGATCTCCTGCGTGACAGGCAGGCATGTTAACCACTACACCACGGGTCCAGATATGTACCCACAGGACACTAAGATTGAATTTTAACCTAGAAGCCTTTT
>DASVCO010000188.1:0-4132 GCA_036381575.1 Caryophanales bacterium | reverse complement strand
CCGAAAGACAATCCCCTGCTGTACGGCGAACCGTTACTGATTTATCCTTCAGCGCCCTGTAGAGATATGGCAATACCTCTGGCTTTTCGATCATGCCGAGATACACAACCGCAAGCCGGCGAATCGACATTTTCGGATCCTCCAACGCCTTCTCGAGCACCGGCAGATCTTCCAGATCCGGCTCCATTCGATCCAAAGCCGCGTAACGCTTCTTCCAATCCGGATCATCCAGCATCTCTTTCGTTACCTTAGGAGCTGCTGCTTTCTCCGACTTACCGGAATCGGCCTCTTCCTGAAACGCTTGCTTCACTAGCTGCTCAAGCCGCTCATCATCATAAGCGGCACTCACTTCTTCCGCAACATTTTCGGCGATTTCCTCCATGTTGCCGTAACGCGCGCCCTGCTCTTCCCACTTCCGCTCCATGATCATGTTCGCTGACGCCTCGCCTGCTTTCATTGCCGCCTCCATAAACCGCTGCGGCAAACCGACCCGTTTCTCCTCATCGTCATCTGTTAACTTAATCTGCATCGGGATCCCCCGAAACATCTGATAAAACACGGTGACAGCCCCAAACGAATCCGTCACTGACGTCCGCTGCTCGCCCGAATCAGAACTCTCAACTGGCCCTTCGGCCTTTTTTTCACCGAAAACCCGCCGCGCTTCGGGCAAAATTGCCTGCCATTCTACCTTTCCGTCTCGTTCCAGAGCGATAAAGTCGGCGACGTGATATAATCCTTTAACACCGTCTATCGCTAACAACTTTCTGGCATACTGCGGCGCTTCTTCCGAATTTTTCACCTTGAAATTACGCGTTTCACGTTCCGGCAGGCTTTCGTCCATATTCAATTTCATCGTATTCGGGCTGGGTGTCGGTTCAATTGAAATAATCTTCATAGGCTAATCGCTCCTTTCCCGTAAGTTGATCCCTCGTATAATGATTTTCCGTCTCTGGTCTTTATCAATGGGTACCGATATTACTATGATTCAGCTGGGTTTGATTGGGTTCCGAAGGTTGACTCCTATCGCCGCCAATCCAAATATTCACAACCACAAATAGCACAATGATGAGCCAAAACCACCATTTTTTCAATATTTTACTCATCACCTACGTCCTCTCAAACAACGGTTCCATTTTCACATTGTATTCCTTCTGTAAATCGCGCAAAGAAATGATTTTCAAACTCGTTTTCCGTGCCTCCACACGCTCAATGACACTTTTCAAAATGGCCATCGCATGGGCCCCGACGTACTCTCCTTGATTTTCTTCAATATATAAGTCGTCTAGCTTTCGTCGAAAAGACAACTCCATGAAAGCATTCGCGAGGGTTAAATTGTTGTCGTCCTTCTCCACAATATGATAATAATTCCCGAGATCATCGATAACAAGATCCCCGAGACGTTTTAATTGCATTCGATTCCCGCCTTAATTCGAACTGCTGACAATCAGCATTTCCGTAATTTTTTCAAGAGCACTTTGAATTTCTACTGTGGAAACATCGTAATGGGTTGTAAAACGAACCGTTTCCGGGCCAAACGGGCCAGCCAAAATCCCTGCATCCTTCAATTGATTGACAAATTCAGCCGAGGTATGGCCTGTCTGCCCGACATTTACTACCACTATATTCGTTTCAACCTTATTTTCCACCGTAAGACCTTCAATTTTCGAAAGGCCGTCCGCCAACATTTTAGCCTGGTGGTGATCTTCTTCCAGCCGGTCAATATGGTTGTCCAGGGCGACAATTCCCGCGGCAGCCAAAATGCCCGCCTGCCGCAAACCACCGCCCAACCGTTTCCGCCATTTCCGTCCCCGGGCAATAAACTCTGCGTCCCCGGCTATAATTGATCCTACCGGAGCACCCAGCCCTTTGGACAAGCAGAACTGCACAGTGTCCGTGTAAGCGGCAAATTCTGCGACCGGCGTATTTGTCGCAACGGCAGCATTAAAAAGCCGAGCTCCGTCAAGATGAACCGGAATTGCGTAACGGCCGGCAACCTCATAAATTTCTCTCATTTTCTCCAGAGGAACAACGGCTCCGCCCGCACGATTATGAGTATTTTCAATACAAATCAAGCCGGTTTCCGGATAGTGAATGTCTTCTCCCCGTACAGCCGCCTCAACATCAGAAGGATTCATTACCCCGCGCACACCGCGAACCGGCCGCGGCTGAACACCAGCCAAAGCCGAAATGGCAGCTCCTTCATAATAATAAATGTGCGCTTCCTCCTCCAGAATAATCTCATTTCCTGGCCGGCAATGTGTCAGTACCGCAATTTGATTGCCCTGTGTGCCGCTTGTCACAAAAAGAGCCGCTTCCTTTCCGAGCAATTCTGCGGCTTTCTTTTCAAGCAAATTCACGGTAGGATCTTCACCGTATACATCATCGCCAACTTCAGCGTTATAAATAGCCTTTCTCATTTCCTCTGTCGGTTTTGTCACCGTATCGCTTCTAAGATCAATCACAGCCATCTCCCCTTCTTTCCCAAGTTTAACATAACCCGTCCCTGAGAAGAATCGGCAGCTTTTCGCTTTTTTCGGACACGCAGAGCTCGACAACATTGTACAAGTCCCGCTCCAATTTTGTTTAATTTAATCGAACTGTAACGTCGCAAACATCATTTTGTTATCTGAACTGTAATAGCTATAAGCGTATTAATCAAAATTCCGGGAGGGATTCGTGATGACCACAGCCGCAAATATGAGCAAAAAAATGATCCTCTCCACAGCTGCAGCAAGTATGGCTCTGTCAACACCGCTAGTAGCCGGAGCAAGCGGAGGGCCGTCAACCAGTATAAAATTAAAAATTGATACAACGCAAAACCTGAGTTACGGTTCAAGCGGGAAAGCGGTGAAATATTTACAAATTAAATTACACAAGAAAAATTATTATTGGGATGCCATTGACGGTTTATTCGGTCCCCACACGTTAAGTGCGGTTATAAGTTACCAACGGGCAAGTGGACTTGATGTCGACGGAATCGCCGGCCCAAGAACTCTTTCATCGCTCTTTTCGGTTCAAGGGAATTATGTGATGCCGCAAAAGCCTCTGTATTACGGAGATCAAGGTCAGGCAGTGCGGACTGCCCAAAAAAAATTAAAATCATTAGGTTACTACCATTACAAAGTGGATGGCAGTTTCGGCCCTATTACAAGAGATGCGGTCAGACATTTTCAGGCAGCGAATGATTTGCTTATTGACGGGATCATCGGGCCTCACACCCGCCGGGCATTGTTCGGGCCAAATCCCGAGGAAGCCTCAAGCGCCGAAACCCTAACAGTAAAAGCCCAATCTGCAACTTCTGATGCTTCAAGTTTGCTGGCCGACGCCAAACAATTGATCGGAACCCCTTATCAATGGGGAGGAACATCCCCAAGCGGCTTTGATTGCAGTGGGTTTATCAATTATGTATTTCAGGAAAACGGTGTCAACTTGCCCCGAACAACAAGCAGTATTTGGAATTACGGAATTCCAATCGACAATCCGCAAGCGGGTGATCTTGTTTTCTTTGAAACCTACAAATCCGGTCCTTCACACGTCGGCCTTTATCTTGGCGCCGGACGCTTTGTACACGTAGCGACAGATGGAGTGGAGATCAGCCAACTTAGTCTAGACTATTGGACTTCGCGATATCTTGGCGCAAAAAGAATTGTGCAGAATTAGAGAAGCAAAGTAATCAAGCCCAGGAGATTGAAAGGCTTACATCAAATTCTGAATTGAAATCATTACCCGACAAAGCCAACCGGACTGCCCGGTTGGCTTTTCTCCGTAATCGAGGACAGTCCGCATTTAAGAACGGACTGTCCTCGGTTTATGTTGTGCCGTCTTTACAAATCTCTCCTCATCGCCTATCAGACCGCATATACCACATTGGATTTGGTATTCCGGGCCGTTATAAGAAAACGCGAAAGGAGGAAGGCCATCCCCATCAGGAAACTCATCTGTGGTTTCTCCTGTTGCCGGATCAAGTTTCACTGAGGTATCTTGCTGTTTGATTTTGTTAAACCATGTTCGGTTTGTACCACAGCCGGGGCATAAATATGGTTCGGTCACTGGAAAACACCTCCTGTACCCGAAGTCTGAATTTCAGAGCCTGCCGCTTAAAGGAGAATCAGTTCCCTTCGGGCGTGCTTTC
>DASVCO010000187.1:0-2500 GCA_036381575.1 Caryophanales bacterium | reverse complement strand
CCGGGATTGGATGGCCACGATCGCGGGGCGTTAATTATTTCGCAAGCTTTACGGGACTATGGAATGGAAGTGATCTACACGGGTCTCCGACAAACGCCAGCGCAAATTGCCGCGGCTGCTGTTCAGGAGGACGTTGATGCTATAGGCTTATCCTGTCTTTCGGGTGCTCACAATGAATTATTTCCCGAGATTGTGAGGTTGCTTGCGGAAAAAGGGGCCGAGGATATCATTGTAGTTGGCGGCGGTGTGATTCCGTGGGAAGACATTCCGTTTTTGGAGTCAAAGGGTGTTCAGAAAGTATTTACACCAGGGACGCCGACAGCGGAAACTGCAAAATTCATCGAACAGGCAGTGTATGAACGGGACGGGATTGAAATTGAGGTGGAAGGGGTGGCTGATCCCCCCGATAAGATTGATCATATCGGCATTGCAGTTTCGTCCCTTGATGAGGCACTTCCCTTTTATGTGGAACAATTAAAGCTTAAATTGGACGGCATCGAAGAGGTGGACTCCGAAGGTGTGAAAGTCGCCTTTTTGACCGTTGGAGAAACAAGGTTCGAGTTACTTGAACCTTTGTCTGAAACCAGTCCAATTGCAAAGTTTATTAACAAGCGCGGAGAAGGGATTCATCACATCGCTCTCGGTGTGAAGGATATCGCAGGAAGGGTTCAAGAATTAATGAAAAACGGTGTGCAAATGTTGAACGAAGAACCAAAAGAAGGTGCAGAAGGGGCGCAGGTGGCTTTTATTCATCCTAAAGCAGCGCATGGTGTATTGTACGAACTAACGCAGAAGGAGGAGGCATAGAGGTGGACATTTACGATAAGATTAATGAACTTTATGATAAACGCCGTGAGGTACAATTAGGCGGCGGTGACGAACGCATTGATAAGCAGCATGAAAAAGGAAAGCTAACCGCCCGCGAACGGATTGACATTTTGGTGGACGAGGGTACGTTTGTCGAATTGAATCCATTTATCAAGCATCGCGGCGGTGGATTTGGGATGGAAGACAATGAAGCTCATGGAGAAGGCGTTGTGACCGGATATGGAAAGGTTGACGGCCGACCGATCTATCTTTTTGCGCAAGACTTTACGGTGTTCGGAGGCGCTCTTGGAGAAATGCACGCGCAGAAGATCGCTCACGTCATGGATCTCGCTGCCAAAAACGGTTTTCCTTTTATTGGATTGAATGATTCGGGAGGCGCAAGAATTCAAGAAGGAGTCGTTTCACTTGACGGATACGGACATGTGTTCTATCGTAATTCTATATACTCCGGTGTGATTCCGCAAATTTCAGTGATTATGGGTCCTTGTGCCGGCGGAGCCGTCTATTCTCCGGCTATTACCGATTTTGTCATTATGGTTGAAAAAACAAGCCAGATGTTTATTACGGGACCGAAAGTGATCAAAACTGTAACTGGTGAAGACATTTCCAGCGAGGATTTGGGCGGCGCAGCTGTACATAGTTCAAAAAGCGGGAACGTTCATTTCACTGCGGAAACTGAAGAACAAGCGTTAAACCAGGTTCGGGAATTGCTGAAATATTTGCCGCAAAACTATCAAGAAAAAACGCCTGTGCTTGAAACGGAAGAAAAAGACAATTATTTGCCGGATGTAGCCGATCTCGTTCCTTTTGACTCGACCAGGCCATACGATGTTCGGGATGTGATCGTCCAGGTTGTGGATAATCGTTCTTTTATGGAGGTCCATAAGAACTTCGCGAAAAATATCGTTGTCGGATTTGCCCGCCTGAAGGGTGAGACGATCGGTTTGGTGTGCAATCAACCGAAAACCATGGCCGGTGGACTTGATATTGATTCTTCGGATAAGGCATCACGTTTTATCCGCCTGTGTGATTCATTTAATATTCCAATTGTTACTTTTGAAGATGTTACCGGCTTTTTCCCGGGAATTAAACAAGAACACGGCGGAATCATTCGCCACGGCGCGAAAATTTTGTATGCCTATTCCGAGGCGACAGTGCCGAAGATGACTGTTATTTTACGGAAGGCTTATGGAGGCGCTTATGTTGCGCTTAATAGTAAATCAATCGGGGCGGACCTGGTTTATTCCTGGCCAAATGCGGAAATTGCAGTAATGGGTCCGGACGGCGCGGCCAATATTATTTTCTCTAAAGAAATTGAAGCAAGTGATAATCCGGAAGAAACCAGAGCGGCCAAAATCGAGGAATACCGCGAGAGATTTGCTAATCCTTACGTAGCGGCTGCGAATGGAATGGTTGACGACGTAATTGATCCTCGTGAGACTCGGATCAAGTTGATTCAGGGACTTGAAATGCTGCAAAATAAGCACGAGGATCGGCCCGATAAAAAACACGGAAATATTCCGCTTTAAAATGTCTTAGAGAAATAAAGTTATGAATCAGGAAAGGGATGAGATCATGGTTAATCGAGAGCGTCTGGTTGAACAATTTCTTGAGCTTGTTCAGGTTGATTCGGAAACCAAATATGAAAGACAAATCGCCGATGTTTTGAAAA
>DASVCO010000186.1:0-3371 GCA_036381575.1 Caryophanales bacterium | reverse complement strand
CGTTACCTCCCCGAATTATCCGTTTGATTCGTCTCTATGGCATTGAATCCCTGATTTTCTGCCTTCCCCAAGTTTTTGTTCACGCGATGCCGGTTGGGAGTGTCAAGAAAATCCGGCCGCATACGCATCCACCAGAGCGGGCCTCGTATTACGGCATCTTTCATAGATTGGGCATTTCCAGGAACAATTGGACTCATATAAGGAACACCGAATGATTTCAGTGACAGCATGTGGTTCGCTATAAACAGCAGACTTATCATGACCCCGTATAAACCGAAAATCCCAGCGAGAATAAAGATCGGGAATTTTAACATTCTCAAAGATATTGCGGCGTTATAGGCGGGTGTCGCAAAGGAACCAATTGTAGTAAGTGCAACTATTACGATCGTAATGGGGCTGGCAAAACCTGCTTGCACAGCTGCTTGTCCGATGACAAGTACACCGACGATTGAAATGGCTCCTCCGATCTGTTGAGGCATGCGAATCGTTGCCTCTCGCAATACTTCCATTGTGATTTCCAACAACAACACTTCAATAACAGCGGGGAAAGGCACACCGGATCTTCCTCCTGCAACCGCTACAGCAAAAGCCGTAGGGATCAATTCAGGGTTGAAGGAGATAATGGCAACATACAAGGATGGGAAAACCAGAGAAAAAACAAGGGCAACCAACCGAATAAAACGGACCAAGGTCCCCATCAAAAATCGTTCTGAATAATCATCCACCGTCTGATAAAATTGACTGAACACCGCAGGTGCTATCAGCCCAATCGGCGAGCCATCCAGAAAAATAACCACTCTGCCTTCCATCAAAGTGGCTGCAGCTTTATCAGGACGTTCTGTTGTCTGCATTTGCGGGAACGGGGAAAAGTGATTATCCTCAATAAATTGTTCCAAATAACCTGAATCAAGAGGGCCATCGATATCAATTTTGGAAAGACGGCGTTCGACCTCCTGGACCAAATCCTCATTAGCGACACCCTTAAGAAAACAAACCGCTACTCTTGACTTAGTGACCCGTCCGATCCCCGTTGTTTTCACCCGAAAGTTGACCGTTTGCAATCGGTAACGAAGTAAGGAAATATTCGTCCCTAATCGTTCAATAAAACCATCGTGCGGGCCCCGCACCACTTGCTCCGTTTCCGGCTGGGTAACGGCCCGGTGTGCCACACTGTTGGTTCCAACAAGAAAGCCTTCATTCAGCCCCTTTACGGCAATCAGAGTATCACCGCGAAGAATCGCTTGAACAATATGGGCAAGATTTCGTTCAAGCCTGCACTCTGTATGATATAAAGAATCATTCAAAATCGTTTCTTTCAGATGAGCGGTTTTTACCTTTTTGTCGGTTATATGTACGGGAGCAGACATAAGAGGCCTTAAAATATCATGGTTGATAGATCCCTGATCTGTCATATTTGAAAAGTAAACAAGAGCTGCGGGTGTTTGTCCGAATATGTGAAAACGGCGGATTTCAAAATCGAAACTTTCTCCCAATAACTGCTGAATAAAAGAAAGCGTTTTATCCAGATTCCCGCTGACCTTATCATCCTTGTGTTCTTCCAGAATTTGATTTGGCACATTAAATTTCGTTTCATTTGATTTTTTTCTTCTGTTTCTAAGCCACTTCCCAAGGGCCATCCCGCTTCCTCCTTAACCAGCCAACTCTTTATCTCCTTATCATGTACGGTTTGAATCAGGATATTCCTTAACTTAAACACCCTAAAGTGATGATGCATCTCCAATCTAATAAATAAAACCCTCACCGAAAATGGTGAGGGCTTCTACAAAAATATTTGGGATCATCGTTATAAGATTTTTAACTTCCTGTAGCAGATTGTTGGGCTTCATCCGGATTTTCTTCGGTCTCTTCATCCTCCGGGGGATGGGTTTTTTTAATAAAGAATGACAATCCAACCCCAAGAAGTGCCAGCAAAGTGGCCACCATAAAGGCGACATTGACCCCGTGGATTCGCGCATATGACACCGTTTCCTGATGTTGGGCCTCAATAATCGTATTGGTCATGACCGTCACAAGAAGAGCCGTTCCAACTGACCCCGCGATTTGCCGCATTGTGTTATTCATCGCCGCGCCGTGAGGAATTAACTGCCGAGGCAGCTGATTTAATCCTGCAGTGGTGACCGGCATCATAACCATTGAGATTCCCAACATCCTGGCCGCATACATTATCGTTAAAAATGTAAAAGATGTTGATGGGGTCAAATTGGTAAACGGGAACGTCGCAATGGCTATGATGGACATGCCGGTAACCGCCAACCAGCGCGCGCCGATTTTATCGAAAATCCTGCCTGTGATGGGTGACATCACACCCATGACAAGCGCACCAGGCAATAGCAGAATCCCGGCTTCCATTGCTGAAAAGCCGCGCATGTTTTGTATATAAAGGGGTATGAGCGTCTCTGCCCCAATCAATCCCATAAAAACAATCATGCCGACTGCCGTTGCCAATGTAAATACCCCGAACTTAAAAACTCTGAATTCAAGCATCGGATGCTTCATTTTTAATTGCCGGAAAATAAACAGGCAAAGGATGATCGCTCCGAAGGCAAGGGAAACAATAGTGGCAGCACTTCCCCACCCGTTATTCCCTGCGCTACTGAATCCATATAACAAGCTGCCGAAACCAAAGGAGGACAAAATAATTGATGGAATATCCACCTTTGGATAGGTGAGTTCAGTTACATTTTTCATCGTGAAAATCGCGACAACAATATCTATTAAGGCAATGGGCAAGATGATGAAGAACAAGATCCGCCAGGAATAATTTGCCGTAACCCAACCGGATAACGCGGGACCGATAGCTGGAGCGAAAGAAATAACGAGCCCAATCATTCCCATTGCGGCTCCGCGTTTTTTGACAGGAAAGATCATTAAAAACACGGTCTGCATAAGCGGCAACATGATGCCGGCTCCGGCTGATTGGACAACTCTGCCCAATAATAATATGGTGAAATTAGGAGCTATTCCGGCAATAACCGTCCCGACCGCAAAAATACTCATGGCAGAAATGAATAACTGTCTTGTGGTAAATCGCTCAATTAAAAAGGCGGTAACGGGAATCATTACACCGTTCACAAGCATGAAAACAGTCGTCAACCATTGCGCGGTATTGGCCGAGATATTCATTTCTTCCATAATCGGCGGAATGGCCGTGATCATAAGGGTCTGATTCAAAATGGCGATAAACGCCCCCGCAAGCAACAATGCGGCAATCGGCCCTTTTTTAAAGTGTTGGCCGGACTGTGATTGGTGGTTCTCCATTTTCTCCGCTCCCTTCGCTCCTTTTTTATATGTCTGGAGCAACAAATTCCGAAGGCACTGATAATCAACTTTCGAGATCTATCTCGGTAAAC
>DASVCO010000185.1:0-5534 GCA_036381575.1 Caryophanales bacterium | reverse complement strand
TGTCAAGGTATGAGGCAACGAGAATTATTGATTTTTTAAGCGGCACGGTCTATGCCATTGGAGGAGATATTCAAAAGTTAGGGCCGCATACTTTTCTGTGCACGCCTGAAAACATTGATATATCCGGGGCGATTTCAGAAGTGATTGATGACGTTGAAGAAAGGTAAGGTGATGTAGAATGTTAGGTTATATTGAGGGGATTATTTTATTTGCCATTCAGATCTATTCCTGGCTTTTAATCATTTACATATTAATGTCGTGGTTTCCGAACGCGCGGGAATCCACATTCGGGCAGTTTTTGGGGTCGCTGGCGGAACCGTACCTTGAACCCTTCAGGCGGTTTATCCCACCGATCGGCATGATTGATTTTTCATCCATTGCGGCGCTGTTTGTCCTATGGTGGTTGGTTCCGGCCGGGGTTCAGGCTATATTTAACTTTATTTACCAGATGATGTAGTGGAGAGAAGCTGATATGGATCTTTACCAGCATTTTCGTCCGGAAGAAAAGCCTTTTATCGATGAAATTGCGAATTGGTCAGAGGACGTCAAGGAGCGTTATATTCCCAAACGATCTGATTTTTTGGATCCGAGGCAACAGGACATTGCCAGGGCTGTGGTAGGTGATGATCCGGAAATTATACTATCCTTCTCGGGAGGGTCTCAGTATACTGAACGAAAACGGTTGTTAATGCTTCCACCGTATTATCAGGCGGAAGATGAAGACAGCGGGATAGTGTTATTTTCCGTTGATTATCCAAGGAAATTTGCTTCGATTGCCCATCGCGATTTGCTCGGGGCATTAATGAGCCTCGGGGTGAAACGGGAAAAATACGGTGATTTATTGTTTGAAGATGGACAAGTCCAGTTGGTGGTTGCCGAAGAAATTGCTTCTTTTGTACAATTGAATTTGACGGAAGTAGGGAACAGCCCTGTGAAACTTGAAGAAATTCCGATGTCGGAAATTCTGGCTGTTCCGGAAAGTTGGAACGAGCGAAATGGCACTGTTTCTTCGTTGCGTCTTGATGCGGTTTTGGCCGAAATTTATCGGCAGTCACGCGCGAAAATGACACCATTGATTCAAAAAAAGCTTGTGAAGGTGAATTGGAAAACTGTTGAACAGCCATCCTATTCTCTCCAGGCGGGTGATTATTTATCGGTACGGGGAAAAGGACGCAGCAAGTTACTGGATGTTGACGGCCAGACAAAAAAGGGAAAACAACGAATTGTTATCGGGATTCCTGATGAAAATCATTGAATAAAGAAGGATTTCAGCCAGGCTTGTCGAATACAACAAACAACACAGATTACGCACGGAGGTGGAAAGGTTGGCGCTCACACCGCTTGATATTCATAATAAAGAGTTTAACCGCGGTTTTCGGGGATATGATGAAGATGAGGTTAATGACTTTCTGGATCAGGTGATCAAGGATTTTGAAGCTGTCATTCAAGAGAAGAAACAGACACAGGCAAAAGTTGACGAGCTTCAGAATAAGCTGAAACATTATTCGAATATTGAAGAGACATTAAACAAGTCAATTGTAGTTGCACAGGAAACGGCTGAAGAAGTAAAGCAAAACGCCAACAAGGAAGGCAAACTGATCATTAAAGAAGCCGAGAAGAATGCCGACCGCATCGTGAATGAAGCTTTGGCGAAATCGAGGAAGATTGCGCTTGAAATCGAAGAATTGAAGAAGCAGGCGCGAGTGTATCGTACACGTTTCCGTATGTTGGTTGAGGCACAACTCGAAATGCTTGATGATGATGATTGGGACAGGCTTCAGAAATCAATGGATAATGATGAATTGGTGGAAGACAATCAAGGGAACTTGCAAAGGATCGACTAGTTTTTTGTAGGGATTGATTTTTTGAAACGTCTTCCTTATAATGTATTTAACTTATATTGAATTGAAAATAAAATGGCATGACTGTGAAGGGGACAGTCCCTTGCCGCTCATTTGATCAGCGAATCGGGAAACGGTGGAAGCCCGAGAAATGATGCAAAGGGAAGATCACCCCTGAGTTCCATGTTGAAATTCGCTCAGGCCTTTTTGGCCGTTAAGGGAACGGAATAGTAAACGATGGCGAGTCATTCACGTTACGAATGAAAGCGGGCAATTTTTCATTTGCCTATCAGGGTGGTACCGCGGGTAACCTTCTCGTCCCTTACGGATGAGGAGGTTTTTTTGTTGGTACTGCAAACGGGGCAGCAATCTGATTAGGAGGCAAGAGAATGAGTTACAAGGATACATTAAGAATGCCGAAAACTGATTTTCCGATGCGCGGCAATTTGCCGAACCGTGAGCCGGAAATGCAGGAAAAATGGGAAAACCAACGGTTGTATGAAAAGGAACTTGAACGTACCGAGGACCGACCGTCTTTTATTTTACATGATGGACCGCCCTACGCGAATGGAGACATCCATATTGGCCACGCGGAAAATAAAATTTTGAAGGACATGATCGTCCGGTTTAAATCGATGACAGGCTTTCATGCCCCTTATGTTCCTGGATGGGATACGCACGGCCTTCCGATTGAGCAACAGCTTGCGAAAAAAGGTGTTGATCGGAAAAAGTTGAGCGTTGCCGAGTTTCGTAAAATGTGTGCGGATTACGCCTTGGAACAAATCGACCGCCAGCGTAAGCAGTTTAAGAGGCTGGGCGTGCGTGGTGACTGGGAAAATCCGTATATCACACTGACCAGGGATTATGAAGCCGAACAAATCAAGGTATTCGGCGAGATGGCGAAAAAAGGGCTGATTTATAAGGATAAAAAGTCGATCTATTGGTCGCCGTCTTCCGAGTCAGCACTTGCGGAAGCCGAAATCGAATACAATGACTTGCGGTCACCTTCCATCTATGTTGATTTCGCCGTCAAAGACGGCAGGGGAGCATTGGACGGCGGTGAAAAGATCGTCATCTGGACGACAACTCCATGGACGATTCCAGCCAATACAGGAATCGCTGTTCATCCTGATTTTGAATATAGCGTCGTTGCTGTAGGGGATGAAAAATACGTTGTTGCGGCGGAATTGCTTGAGGATCTGCAGGATAAGCTGGAGTGGGAGAATGCTCAGGTTGTCAAAACGGTTAAAGGGCAGGATCTTGAAAATGTTACAGCTCAACATCCTTTGTATGATCGTGATTCCCTTGTTGTTTTAGGCGATCATGTTACATTGGATGCCGGGACAGGCGCAGTGCATACCGCACCCGGACATGGGGCAGACGACTTTATCATTGGGAAAAAATACGGCCTTGATATCTTGTGTCCGGTTGATGAAAAAGGCGTCATGACTGACGGAGCTCCTGGCTTTTCCGGTTTATTTTACGATAAAGCCAATAAACCGATTACGGAAAAATTGGATGAAGCCGGCGCGCTTCAAAAATTGGAGTTCATCACTCACTCGTATCCGCATGATTGGCGAACGAAAAAGCCGGTCATTTTCCGTGCGACCGAGCAGTGGTTTGCTTCGATCCGGGATATTCGGGAGAAAATTTTACAAGCGATTAAAGATGTGAGCTGGCATCCTTCATGGGGGGAAATCCGCCTTCACAATATGGTTAAGGACCGAGAAGATTGGTGCATTTCCAGGCAACGTGTATGGGGAGTACCGATTCCGGCGTTTTATGGTGAAGATGGCGAGCCGATTATGACGGACGAAACGATCAATCATGTATCGGAATTGTTCCGTGAACATGGATCAAATATTTGGTTTGAATGGGATGCCAAAGACCTTTTGCCTGAAGGTTTTACTTCAGAGCACAGTCCGAACGGGGAATTCCGAAAAGAAGAAGACATTATGGACGTGTGGTTTGATTCCGGTTCTTCCCACCAGTCTGTCCTTATGCAACGCGACGATTTACGGCGTCCGGCCGATATTTATTTGGAAGGCTCGGATCAGTACCGTGGATGGTTCAATTCTTCGCTATCGACTGCCGTAGCTGTAACAGGAAAAGCGCCGTACAAGGAAATTGTCAGCCACGGGTTTGCGCTTGATGGTGAAGGGAGAAAAATGAGCAAGTCGGTCGGCAATGTTATCGATCCGATTAAGGTCATGAAACAACTTGGCGCCGACATTATTCGCCTTTGGGTGTCATCCGTCGATTATCAAGGGGATGCGCGCGTTTCCAATGAAATTTTGAAGCAGGTTGCGGAAACATACCGAAAAATCCGTAACACCCTTCGTTTTATGCTTGGGAATCTCCATGATTTCGATCCAACCAGAGATACAGTTGCTTCCGAGGATTTGTCCGAATTTGATCGTTATATGCTTGTGAATTTAAACGGCCTGATTGAAAAAGTGAAAAAAGGCTACGGAGAGTATCAATTTTCTACAGTATACAACGCTGTACACAATTATTGTACGATTGAGCTGAGTTCGCTATACCTTGATGTTGCTAAGGATACGTTGTACACGAAGCCGGAAAACGATCAAAGGCGTCGGGCAGTACAAACTGTTATTTATAAAACAGTTGTGGCCTTGACCAAACTTGTGGCACCGATCATTCCGCATACGGCTGAGGAAGTATGGAATTACATTCCGGGTGTCACGGAAGAAAGTGTTCATTTGACCGATATGCCGGAAACGACTGAAGTCACGGATGAAGATGCTGTCAAAGAAAAATGGGACCGGTTTGTGGATGTTCGTGACGAGGTGTTGAAGGCACTTGAAGAAGCTCGTAACGAAAAGGTTATTGGGAAATCACTTGAAGCTTCCATTACTTTATATCCGGATAATGCGACTAAGGAATTGCTTAATGATATTCAAGGTCTTGAAAAGCTGTTTATTGTCTCACAGGCCGAGGTTGGAGATGAAAAGGATAAGGCTCCATTTGAAGCCAGGCAATACGATCATACCGCTGTGGCCGTTCTACCGGCTGAAGGTGAAACCTGTGATCGTTGTTGGCATGTAAGGCCTTCTGTAGGCAGTGATTCGGATCATCCGAAACTTTGCGGAGAATGCGCCGATATCGTGAAAAAATATTACTAAAACGATCAAAAACGGTCAAAAACGATCATTTTCGATCAAATGCGATCAAATACGATCAAGAATGATCAAATCACAAGCACTCGGGCTTATCTTTTAAGCTCGGGTGCTTTTTAAACGTGGAAAATCATAACGTGGCTAACTTGCTGTTGACCGGTAAAACTAAAGGTACAGTGTCAGACAGGAAGGAGGTCATGTCATGGATCCGTATGAGGAGATTAAGCGGGATCTTCTTGAACGTAAAGAGGAATCGGAACATCGATTAAAGGCAAATGCCGAATTCGGGCTGGACATTCCGCTGGCTTCATCGCAATCATCAGGTGAATTATCCCAATATGACAATCATCCCGCCGATTCCGGAACCGCGGTATTCGAGCGGGAAAAAGATTTTGCCCTGCGACAGCAGGTCGAGGAGGAACTCCGTGATGTCGAATATGCCTTAAGTAAAATGGAAAATGGCACTTACGGCATTTGCGAAACGACTGGAAAACCGATTCCACTGGAACGACTCCAGGCTATTCCAACCGCGAGAACTGCCTTGGAGGCAACA
>DASVCO010000184.1:0-5686 GCA_036381575.1 Caryophanales bacterium | reverse complement strand
TATTTCCATTTTGATTTTCGCAGGAATTGCCGCCCGAATTCCATCAATGGTCAATCAAATTTACGCAACAAAAATCGAAGGGGCTCAGGGAGATTTGTTTTTATCCCTTGTCGTTGTCGGTTTGTTGCTGTTGGCCGCGATTGCCATTGTTGCAGGTATTGTATACATTCAACAGGGATTACGGAAAATTCCGATTCAATACGCGAAGCGCGTGGTCGGCCACAACAAATCCGTTGGTGGAGAAGCAACTCATTTGCCGATTAAGGTGAATGCAGCAGGTGTTATTCCAGTCATTTTTGCGATATCGTTAATGATTACGCCACGGACGATCGCTAGCTTTTTTCCGCAAAACGGCATCACAACATGGATTCAGAACATCTTCAACTACTCAACGCCTATCGGTATGGTGGTTTATGCGTTGCTGATCATCGCCTTTACGTATTTCTACACCTTTGTCCAGGTCAATCCTGAGCAAATGGCGGATAATCTGCGAAAACAAGGCGGTTACATTCCGGGAATTCGCCCGGGCCAGAACACGCAACAGTATATTACCCGTATTCTTTACCGTTTAACGATTGTTGGCTCCGTTTTCTTGGCTATTGTTGCGATTCTGCCAATGATCATCATCGACATTGCTCAGCTTCCGGCATCTGTTCGAATTGGAGGCACCAGTCTTCTGATTCTTGTCGGAGTGGCATTGGATTCGATGAAACAAATTGAAAGCCAGTTGATTAAACGTCATTACAAAGGCTTCATTAAACGTTAACGACTCCGGATAAGGGAGAGGTAATATGAACCTGATTTTGATGGGACTGCCCGGTGCAGGGAAAGGGACTCAAGCCGAAGAAATTACGAATCAGTTTGGTATTCCCCATATTTCCACCGGTGATATGTTCCGGGCCGCAATCAAGGATCAAACAGATCTTGGCATGAAGGCGAAGGCTTACATGGATGCAGGTGATCTGGTCCCTGACGAGGTAACTATAGGTATTGTACGGGAGCGTTTAGGCAAGGATGATTGCCGAAAGGGTTTTTTGCTTGATGGATTTCCAAGAACCATTGATCAGGCTCAAGCCTTGGAGGACATATTGTCGGAGTCAGGCCGCGAATTGGACTATGTCCTTTATATAGATGTCGATGAGGGGAAATTGCTGGAACGTCTGTCCGGGCGCCGAATTTGCAAAGATTGCGGAGCGACTTATCATGTGGTGTTTAATCCACCAGCAAAAGATGGAGTTTGTGATAAGTGCGGCGGTGAATTATATCAACGGGAAGATGATAGCAAAGAAACCGTACAGAACCGTCTGGATGTAAACAATAAGCAATTGTCGCCACTGCTTGATTTCTACCGAAAGCGCGATTACTTGCATACCATTAACGGGAATCAGGACATTGACGATGTATTTTCCGACATCAAGGAGCTCATCGAATAGAGAAGGCCACAATGCTGCTGCGATGTGAATGATTGGACAGAGACAGCACTGAATGGTAGAATGTGTGCGCATTTGTCGTACGATTAAACCGTAAGTGAAGGTGATGTCATTTGAGTGATCCGGATCATTCTCCGAAGCTCGGGCAACTAGTGAAAATTCTACGGGGAAAAGATTATGATCAATATAGTGTGATCGTAGAGATAATCAATCAACGGTTTGTGAGAATTGCGGACGGAGATCGGCGGAAATTTGATCGGGCCAAGAAAAAGAATTTGATCCATCTTGAGTTACAGGACTTTATTTCTCCGGAAATCACCCGAAGTTTAGAAGAGGCTGGGCGTGTAACGAACGGAAAGTTGCGCTTTGCTGTTGCGAAATTTTTGGAACAACAAGTCATTGAGTTAGAGAAGGGAGATTGAGTCGATGGCAAAAGAAGATGTCATTGAGGTAGAGGGAACTGTCATTGACCCCTTGCCGAATGCAATGTTTCGTGTTGAACTCGATAACGGCCATAAGATCTTGGCTCACGTCTCGGGTAAGATCCGCATGCATTACATTCGCATTTTACCGGGGGATAAAGTCACGGTGGAACTGTCTCCGTACGATTTGTCCCGCGGTCGGATAACGTACCGGTATAAGTAAACGGGCCGCATGACCGCGCTGATGAAGGAGGTTATCGCGATGAAAGTGAGACCGTCGGTGAAACCGATTTGTGAAAAATGCAAAGTGATTCGCCGCAAAGGCACTGTCATGGTGATTTGCGAAAATCCGAAGCATAAACAGAAACAGGGCTAAACAAAGTACCCACAAGCAGCACTCAACAACGCCTCATCGAGTAGACGATGTCGCGGAATTCGGAAACAAGGACTTCTTCGAACCCACTATGGGATGGAGGGGGCAGACGGTTTTTCGAAAGAGTGCGAAGCGACGAGGTGCGAAAATCAAGTAGGAGGTGCACGCATGGCACGTATTGCAGGTGTTGATATACCAAGAGAAAAACGAGTGGTTATTTCCTTAACGTATATTTACGGAATCGGAAAAACCATGTCTCAACACATCTTGAAGGAAGCCGGGGTTTCTGAGGATACCCGTGTCCGTGATTTGACGGAAGAAGAACTTGGCCGCATCCGTGAGGTCATCAACCAGCACAAGGTCGAAGGAGATCTCCGCCGTGAAGTTCAAATGAACATTAAGCGACTGATTGAAATCGGCTCGTATCGTGGCATTCGCCATCGCCGCGGATTGCCTTCAAGAGGCCAACATACGAAGAATAATTCTCGTACGCGCAAAGGACCGCGCCGTACAATCGCAAATAAGAAAAAATAAGTAAGGAGGTATTGACCGCATGGCAAAACAACGTAAAACCAAGACGAGAAAACGCAGAGTCCGTAAGAATATTGAGTCGGGTATTGCCCACATTCGCTCCACTTTCAACAATACGATCGTGACGATCACCGATACGCAAGGAAATGCTGTATCTTGGGCCAGCGCAGGCGGGCTTGGATTTAAAGGATCCCGAAAGTCGACTCCTTTTGCAGCCCAAACTGCTGCGGAAGCTGCAGGCAAAGCAGCAACGGAACATGGCATGAAATCTGTTGAAGTTTCCGTTAAAGGCCCTGGCGCAGGACGCGAAGCGGCGATCCGTTCTTTGCAGGCTACCGGTTTGGAAGTTACGGCCATTCGGGACGTTACTCCGGTTCCTCATAACGGTTGCCGTCCACCGAAACGCCGTCGTGTCTAGTTTAAGCTCGTATACGGTTATGATAAGCTGTCTATAATGGATACGGGTGTCCCATGAGAAAATTTCGGTTAGGCCCCGGAGCGTCTGACCGGGATTTTGACGTTTTCAAGGAGGGTTTGTGGAATGATCGAAATCGAAAAACCAAAAATTCAAACGGTTGAAACGAACGATGATGCCTCCTACGGGAAATTTGTCGTGGAGCCGCTGGAACGCGGATATGGAACAACGTTGGGGAATTCACTGCGCCGTATTTTGCTGTCTTCTTTACCTGGAGCAGCCGTTACAGCGGTTCAGTTGGACACGGTTCTTCATGAATTTTCCACGATTGACGGCGTAATGGAAGATGTCACAACCATCATATTGAACATCAAAGGTTTAGCGATGAAGCTGTATTCCGATGAGGAAAAAACTTTGGAGATCGATGTTCAGGGAGAAGGCAAGGTTACTGCGGCTGATATTATCCATGACAGTGATGTGGAGATTTTGAATCCGGAATTGCATATTGCCACCTTATCCAAGAAAGCTCATCTCCATATGAGAATTACAGCACAGCGCGGGCGTGGCTACGTGCCTGCGGAAGGCAACAAACACGATGACCAGCCAATCGGGATCATCCCGGTGGACTCCATTTATACGCCCGTTTCCCGTGTGAATTACCAGGTGGAAAATACTCGTGTCGGTCAAGTAACCAACTTTGATAAACTAACCCTCGATGTATGGACCGACGGAAGCATTCGACCGGAGGAAGCCGTTTCACTCGGCGCAAAAATTTTGACGGAGCATTTAAATATTTTTGTAGGCCTCACTGATCAGGCACAAAAAGCCGAAATCATGATCGAAAAAGAAGAGGATCAGAAAGAAAAAGTATTGGAAATGACGATCGAGGAACTCGATCTTTCCGTTCGCTCTTACAACTGTTTGAAACGAGCAGGTATCAATACTGTTCACGAACTGACACAAAAGTCGGAAGAAGACATGATGAAGGTGCGAAACCTTGGCCGTAAATCGTTGGAAGAAGTCCAAGAAAAGCTTGAAGAGCTTGGTTTAGGCCTGCGGGAAGAAGATTAACCGATGCAAGGGAGGGAATGTTCATGGCATATGCAAAGCTAGGCCGGAACAAGGCAGCGCGCAGAGCGTTGTTCCGTGATTTGGCCACTGATTTAATCATCAATGAACGAATTGAAACAACACATGCAAAGGCGAAGGAACTTCGTCCCATCGTTGAGAAGATGGTAACGCTTGGCAAGCGCGGCGACTTGCACGCGCGGCGTCAGGCAGCATCTTTCATTCGTAAAGAGACGGCAAATGCCGATACAAATCAAAATGCGGTTCAGAAGCTGTTTAGCGAGATCGGCCCGCGTTATGAGGACCGTCAGGGCGGGTATACCCGGATTTTGAAACTGGGCCCCCGTCAGGGTGACGCTGCAGAGATGGCCATTATTGAATTTGTATAACTTTATTCATTTGAATGAATAAAGTTATGGCCTCCGGCGGATGCCACAGATTTTTAGAGGAAGATATCGCGTTAACGCGATAAAATCTGGGCGCAAATACGCCAAGGCGCATTTTATATATCGGTTGTGAAAAGGGCGGGACGGTACCGCCTTTTTTGTTTATAACAAAGTTTGAGGTGTGAACATGGCGAAACGGTTGATCGAAGCGAAGGATCTTTATTTTCGTTATTACGATGAGACGGACTGGATTATTCAAAACCTGGATCTTTCCGTTCACGAAGGTGAATGGCTCGCCGTTGTCGGCCATAATGGATCCGGGAAGTCAACCTTGGCCAAATTGTTGAATGGATTGCTTCTTCCAGAGGCTGGCTCTGTTGCCGTTGAGGGCTTTCTAACGACGGATCAGGCTGATATATGGGAAGTCCGTCGTCGAGTCGGATTGGTCTTTCAAAATCCCGATAATCAGTTTGTCGGGACGACTGTTCGAGACGATGTTGCATTCGGAATGGAAAATCGGGGGGTTCCCCGGGAAGAAATGATCCGCCGAATTGATGAAGCCGTGAGCAAGGTTAAGATGACGGATTATCTGATGACGGAGCCGCACCGGTTATCCGGCGGGCAAAAGCAACGGGTGGCGATCGCAGGTATTCTTGCTGTTCAGCCTTCTATCATTATATTGGATGAGGCGACCTCGATGTTAGATCCGAGAGGGCGCAAGGAGGTTCTTGAGACCGTCCGCCAGCTTAACAAGGAAGGACAAGCTGCAGTCATTTCTATTACCCATGATTTGAACGAAGTTTTGCTGGCTGATCGAATTTGCGTCATGAACGAAGGGGAAATTGTGGACAGTGGTACTGCCACAGAAGTGTTTCAACATGGGGAGTCACTCAGGCGCATGGGCCTTGACTTGCCTTTTTCAGTTAAACTCCGCGAACAACTTGCTGAAATTGGAGTTTCTGTTTCCGCGGAGACAATCACTGAAGAGGAATTGGTGGAGGAGCTATGGAGATTACAATCGAACAATTAGAACACCGTTATGGAATCGATACTCCCTTTGA
>DASVCO010000183.1:0-104606 GCA_036381575.1 Caryophanales bacterium | reverse complement strand
ATGCCGACCTCTTTCAGCTTATTCAAGTTTTCTTCGATAATCGCAGTTTCAGCGGAAGAAAATTCAAAGGTTAAGGGAACCAACAATTCCTGTACTTCCTGTGTAACTTTCCCGACCCTATCCCGGAAAAATTCGTATTTGATCCGTTCCTGGGCCGCATGTTGATCGATGAGATAGAGACCAGTGTCGTTTTGTGCCAGAATATAGGTGCCGTGCATCTGCCCAATCGGATAAAGAGTGGGGATACGCGGCGTATGTTTTTTATCGGTTAGATTTTCTTCAACAGGAATCTCGATTCTATCATCCTCGCCCTTGCTATCCGTAGAGAGAGCCTCCTGTCTATTACCAGGATAATCAGGTTCCGGATTAGGTTCGCGCACAACAGCTTCAGAAACGGGGCGGGATACACTTTGATCCAAATTGCGTTGCTTCTGGGCTGATCTGGCTTGCCCTGCTGGATATTGTATACTTCTTGCCTCTGTTCCTTTCGCCTGATTGGGTGATGATGCATGCTCCAAGGTAAACCGTTGTTGCTCAACGTCGGCATGCTTGCGTTTTGGCAAGACAGTTTCAGGAATGAGTTGTAATTTTCTCAGGGCATCCTTGATCGCCTTCTCGACCAGCTGGCACAGCTCTTTTTCCTTGCTGAGGCGTGCCTCCAGTTTCGAGGGATGCACGTTCACATCAATAAGTGTTGGATCCATGTCGATACAAATAACCGATATTGGATAACGGCGAATGGGCAATAACGTATGGTAACCTTCTAGAATAGCCCGTGTGATTGGATAGCTTCTTATATAACGGCCGTTCATGAAAATCGCCATATGCTGCCTTGATGCACGTGTCAGCTCTGGTTTGGCAATGAACCCCGATATAGTAAAATCTATAGACTGGGCGTGGACCGGTACAGTCTTCTTCGCTGTGTTCACACCGTATATAGAAGCGATTACCTGACGGGTATCTCCGCTTCCGTTGGTTTGAAATGTTTTTTTACCATTATGAAGCAGACTAAACGAAACACCAGGGTAGGCGAGCGCCATTCTGTATACAGCGTCGGTGATATTTCCCAACTCAGTATGAACCGTCTTTAAATGCTTCAAACGGGCCGGTGTGTTATAAAATAACCGGGTCACGACAATTTCCGTTCCTTTACGGCTTGCCGAAGCGTGTCTTTCAAGAATCTTTCCACCTTCGATCACGAGATGGGTACCGGCATCCTCTCCGGTACTCGTTTTCATTTCCAAGTGGGAAACAGAAGCAATACTTGGCAAAGCTTCTCCGCGGAAACCGAGGGTCTGAATATTGAACAAGTCGCGTTCGTTCTTGATTTTGCTCGTGGCATGTCGATCAAAGGCCAGTTCGACATCCTCTTTCGCAATACCGCCTCCATTGTCGATAACCTTGATGCTTGAAAGCCCGCCTTCTTCGACCTCGATATCAACACGTGTACTCCCTGCATCCACTGCATTTTCGGCCAGCTCTTTCACCACTGATGCCGGACGCTCAACAACTTCTCCTGCAGCAATTTTATTCGATAACCGATCATCAAGTCGTACAATTTTCCCCATCCGGCTCACCCCTTCTCGGAAAGTGATTTTTGCAGCTCATATAATTTGTTGATTGCATCCAACGGCGTAATCGATAACAAATCAAGCGATTTCAGTGCCTGCAAAGCGTCTTCTTCCTGTTTGTTTCGGGTTTTCCTGGCCGATTTCCTGCCGCCTTCCACAAAAAACGACAATTGACCGCCGTCTTCTTTTTCCGATCGGCTGTTTTCTTTATGACCAGCTGTTTTCAACGACCGGTCTCCATGATTAACACTGCCGTTCTCCAGTTCTTTCAAAATAACATTTGCTCTGTCGATCACGCCCTCAGGCAAATCGGCAAGCTTGGCCACATGAATGCCGTAACTTTCATCAGCTGCCCCTTCCACGACTTTATGAAGAAAAACAATGTTTCCGTCCTCTTCAACTGCACCGACATGAACATTTTGCAATCGATCCAGTTCATCACCAAGGGCGGTTAACTCATGATAATGAGTAGAAAACAGCGTTTTCGCATGAATATCATGATGGATATATTCAATGATAGCCTGGGCCAGGGCAATTCCGTCATAAGTTGAGGTCCCCCGGCCGATTTCATCCAATAAAATCAGGCTGTTTTGCGTTGCCTTGGATAACGCATAGCGGGTTTCAAGCATTTCCACCATGAAGGTACTTTGTCCGCCGACAAGATCATCTGCCGCGCCAATCCGGGTGAAAACTTGATCAAACACCGGCATTCGAGCTTGCGAAGCCGGAACAAAACAACCGATCTGCATCATGATTGCAGTCAGTGCCATTTGCCGCATATAAGTACTTTTCCCTGCCATATTGGGACCTGTAATCAATAAAATTTCTCGGTTTTCATTCATCGAAAGATCGTTGGCGACATAAGCGCCTTCTTCCAGAACCTTCTCCACAACCGGATGCCGCCCGTCTTGGATTTGGATTTCACGATCCTCGGAAAACTCTGGCTTTGTATACTGGCGTTCCTCACTGATGACCGCAAAACTTTGCAATACATCGAGCTCACTAGTCCGTTTCGCCAACCTCTGTAATTGCGGGATATAAGCTTTTGTTTCCTCTCGCAAATTCAGAAACAACTCATATTCAAGCTCAAGCATTTTCTCTTCAGCTTCCAAAATCAAAGCTTCTTTTTCCTTCAATTCCGGCGTGATGAATCGCTCAGCGTTCGTCAAAGTTTGCTTTCGCTCATAACGCCCTTCCGGGAGAAGCCCCAGATTGGCTCGTGTCACTTCAATATAATAGCCGAACACCCTGTTATAGCCGACTTTCAAAGACTTGATCCCAGTGGCTTCGCGTTCACTCTTCTGCAACGAAGCGATCCATTCCTTGCCATTCTTAGAGGCGTCCCGGTACTCATCCAGCTTCTCGTTGAATCCATCGCGAATGAGCCCCCCTTCTTTTACAGATAAAGGCGGATCGTCGACTAAGCCTTCTCCCAAGTCTTGCACCAGCTTCTCGCACAAATCGATATTCTCAATAATTTGGTTAGCTCTCGGGTTGTCCAATTTTCGAACAGCTTCAATAATTTGCGGCACCCGCTCCAACGATTTTTTCAATTGAATAAGATCCCGCGCATTTACATTGCCGTACGCGACCCTGCCCGCTAAACGCTCAAGGTCATAGACACCTTTCAGTTGTTCACGAAGTTCCTCCCGCTCGAAAAACCGTTCTTTCAGAACTTCAACAACTGAAAGCCGGGCCTCAATCTCCTTCCGATTCAATAACGGCCGTTCAATCCATTGCTTCAATCGGCGGCCGCCCATTGCCGTCATGGTTCTGTCCAGGAGCCATAACAACGATCCTTTCTTCCCGTTACGGCGAATCGTTTCTACCAATTCGAGATTCCGCTTAGAGTGTACATCAATTTTCATATACTGACTGTTCTCATAGTACTCGACCGGCTGCAAGTGATCGAGGGAACGTTTCTGCGTCCTCAACAAGTATTGCAGCAGTCTTCCGAAAGTCACTTTCATCTTCGTCTGATCAAGATTCTCTACAAGCCGTTGAAACGGCTCCGGCACATCCGTTTGCTGTTCTTCAGAAAGAGTCAACTCAAGTTGTTGCTGCAGCTCCCGGCGCCTTTCCTCAGACAAATCTCCCGGCACAATAACCTCTATGGCACCTACAGCGCTCACTTCCTGAATCGTCTCGTCCCACTCTCCGGAAAACAAAGTGAGCCGGTTTTCCCCTGTTGTTAAGTCATTCACAGCTAATCCATATGTATCATTTTCAAAAACGCTCAATGCCGCGATGAAATTATTTTCTTTCTCACTGAGTGTTTTGCCTTCCATTACAGTGCCGGGAGTAATAAGCTGGACCACTTCCCGCCGTACCATGCCCTTCGTTTGTTTCGGATCCTCCATTTGTTCACAAATCGCAATCTTATACCCTTTCTCTATCAATTGAGAAATATAGTTATCTGCCGAATGGTAGGGAACCCCGCACATTGGGATTCGCCCCTCTCCACCGCCCTCCCGTGAGGTTAGAGTGATCTCGAGCTCCTTCGAAGCCCTGTTTGCATCCTCGAAGAACATTTCATAAAAATCACCGAGACGAAAAAATAAAAAAGCGTCCCGGTACTGCTCCTTAATCGACAAATATTGCTGAATCATCGATGTATACGCCATACTTCGACCGCCTTTCAACTGCATCTGCAAACATTATAGCACACCTTCTTTTCTATGAATCAACCGGAAAAACGGCACAGCATACCGATTAAAATCTTCATAAGGCAAAGAATCACGGCAAATTTGCTCGATTTCCTTCGACACATCGGTTAAATCACGCGTCGAATCCCGATAATAACCCCGTAACATCTCCTCTGAAAAGTCAAGTACCGGGAACAACTCGGGATGTTCATTAATATAACAAAACCATTCCAGCACCGGGCGCAAATCGGGAATAAGAGCATACCATGAAGGAAGCGTGCGGTATTCAAAACCGGCAAAATCATTGGAGCGAACCGACCCAAGCTTGCCGAAACGCTGCCTTCTTGCCCGCGAATCACTTGATTCCATCAATGAAAATGGGATCGCCAGGAAAACATCCAGATTTCTGACGTGTTGAAAAGTAAACTGTTGATGGCCGATATGCAAATGGCCGCCCACATGAAAACGCCCAAATCCGGATGCCGCCCGCAATTGATTTTTCTTGAAATAAGCTTCCAATTTGCTATATAAAGAGTACAAGTTCAAATGAAGCCCACGGGCATTAGGCGCCGGCTGCGGGCGAAGCTCCAGAATCGGGCGCAATACCTTCTTCCTATTGACCGCAATGGCATTATCATAACCGATCGATCCATTTTCCGTCATTATCGATGATGCCGGTACCCAGCCCCCCGTTTTGCAATTTTGCACCATACATTCAACATCCGCTCCGTATGACAACATTTTTCTCGGTTGATTGTCAACGAAGGGCAGATTTCTTCCAAAATGCGGTGTACCTTTGACGCGATAAACTGCATAGTCTCGTACGGATTCACGTTGAACGACACATTGGCCTGATGATAGATTCAATACATACAACACATAAAGCGCCGTCCGAACCCCTTGTTTAAAACGCAACTGATCTTCCTTGTCGGCCCTTCTCCATTTTCGAAGCTTGTTACTGAAAACTGCTGAATCACCTGGGTCAGAACACTGAATCGACAACGGTTCGAAATGAAAGTTTTTTACGAGCAACGCCGGTTTACGTGGATGCAGCCTGTCAATCGTCTGAACGGGATGAAGACGCAATAAAGATTGCAACTTGTTTCCGGCTGAAGTATCAACGGCTTCCATTAACCTCACTCCCGTGAAAATTTCAATAGGGTTTCCGGATTACTGGTCAAAAAAAGACCGGGGAGACGGGCCCTTCTTCCCGGTTATTCTTCCAAGTCTCCAATGAGGAAATTGGGGTCGAGGTCTTCGAATTCTTCATCTTCAAGATCATAGTCCCAATTTTTATCCTCGATGCCGCTGACGCATCCTTCCGGATTCACATAAACACAAAGTTTGGTTTCGCCGATGACCTCGACGATAACTTCGCGCTCCACCTGAACGACAATTTTATTGCCGTTTGGAGAAATATTGGCCTCCAGGCAGTTCGGTTCCTGCAAAATCCGAACGTTGCAGTCCTCGAATTTGTCGCAGTTTTTGTCCCGATCGGTAAGCGGAACGACATCCTTATACCCAACCGTTTCGGTAACGACTTCGGTTTTTGTGTTATGACTGTAGGAGTACCAAATATTGATGTCGTAAGTACCTTCGACTACGACAACTTCGTCGTCCTTGTATGCTTTGTATTGGTGGTTAATGATCCAGCAGCCTAGAATACTTGACGGTTTGTGTGACGGAGTGACCGTATGAGCGCTCTGAGAGAACTTTCTCCCTTTGCCGCAAACCGCTTTCGTAATAATTTCTCGGTAGTTGTTTTCGTTTTCCTTCGACATTTGCTTATTCATACCTCCCCTTCCAATCTCAATCACATCCTATGCAGGGCTAATGACTAGTGTGCGGGAAAAAGTCCAAAAGCCACTTTTTCGCCAAAGCGGGAATCGAAAGCAAAAGGCCGAAAAAAAAACTCCTTAAAAAGGAGCCTTTCATCGTCTAAAAAATTCTCTTGTCTGGCGAACCGGTCATGTTAGCCGCAGTTTCTTCTCCGGTTTCGCTCGTCTTTATAATTTCTTCGGTCACGGTATTGGAAATCGTCGTCGATACGAGCTGAAGCAGATTGTTCACTTCCGTTTGCGATTGCTTAAACTCCTGGACAATCGGCGTTTGTTCAACCTCATCGGTCATCTGGTTAATTTGTTCTTCAACCTGCTTTAAAGCCTCATGTTTTCCGAAATGCTGCAAATTGACAGCTTCTTTTTGCTTCAGCTTAATATCTTCAATCAACTTACTGATTTTTTTGTTGTCATTAATCTGTTTTTCAGCACGTTTAAAGAAATCAACTTCCTCGGTTTCTGACATCATCCGTGCCAATTCCTTTGCTTTTGCAATAATTTCTACCTTCTCATAGTTTGCCATTACCCATTCACCTCAACTGCTGTCTGCAATTCGCCGTCCAGCGTCCATGTTTTTGTATTTGTTACCCGAACGGATACAAGTTCACCGATGAGCGACTTAGGCCCGCGAAAGTTCACTACCTTATTCGTCCGGGTATGCCCGGAAAGGACATCGGGATTTTTCTTGCTTTCACCCTCCACAAGCACTTCAACGATCTGATCCTGAAGAAGCGCGTTTTTCTCTGCTGAAATTTCGTTGCAAAGGCTATTTAATCGCTGCAACCGTTCCTTTTTGACTTCCATAGGGATGTTGTCTTCCATCCGCGCGGCCGGGGTGCCCGGACGGGGTGAGTATATAAATGTAAAAGCACTGTCGAATTGACATTCTTCCACAAGAGACAACGTCTCCTCAAACTGTTCATCTGTTTCATTCGGATAGCCGACAATAATGTCTGTTGTAAAAGAAGCGTGCGGGATCGCTTTCTTCAGCTTATGGAACAATTCAAGATAAGATTCTCTGGAATAGTTCCGCCCCATAATCTTCAGTACATCCGAATTACCGGATTGAACCGGCAAATGAATATGTTCAACGAGATTGCCGCCTTTGGCCAGAACCTCAATTAACCCGTCTGTGAAATCCCATGGGTGGCTTGTCGTAAAACGCACACGGGGAATATCAATTTTCCGCATATCTTCCATTAAATCACTGAGCCTATAATCGACGCCTTCCAAATCCTTGCCATAAGCGTTGACGTTTTGGCCAAGTAACGTAACTTCCTTATAGCCCTGACGCGCCAGATGGCGAACTTCATCAATGACTTCTTGCGGATGGCGGCTCCGTTCTTTTCCACGCGTATAAGGAACGATGCAGTAGGTGCAAAATTTGTCACAGCCATACATAATGTTAACCCAGGCCTGAATATTTCCTTTGCGGGCCTTCGGCAAGTTCTCGATCACATCGCCTTCCTTGGACCAGACCTCCATCACCATCTCTTTGCTGAAAAGCGCCTCTTTCAAAAGTTGCGGCAAACGATGGATGTTGTGAGTCCCAAAGATCAGGTCGACATGCTGATGCTTTTTCAAGATGCGATTGACAACAGCCTCTTCCTGTGCCATACAACCGCACAATCCGAGAACCAGTTCAGGTTTCTCCCTTTTCAAGTGCGTTAAATTACCGAGCTCTCCGAACACTTTATTTTCAGCGTTCTCTCGAATCGCACACGTATTCAACAGAATGATATCGGCTTCATTCTCATCTTCGGTCGAACTGTAGCCAATTTCCTCGAAAATGCCGGCCATGACTTCCGTGTCATGCTCGTTCATCTGGCAGCCGTAGGTTCGAATAAGAAACTTTTTGCCTTTCCCCAGGCCTTTTATATCTTCAGGTATGTGAAAATCATCTAAATGCTGAACGGTATGTTTTCGCCTTCTTCTTGCTTCTTTCAGGTCCGGTGCCTGGAACGTCTTTTGAAAATACTTGGCGAAATCCGCGGTTGTTTTGTTGGACGTATCAGTGGCCATACCTTGCGACCTCCCTGCTTAAATCGGTGTTTAACTAGTACATTATAGCAAAAATACAAGTAAAAAAAAAGAAATGTCAGGGATCCTGGCGCTTTCAGCTCTTCTAACCGGTTCTGTTTCAATTTCAGATTTGAACATAGACATTAACCTTTCTGTTCCATTTCTCCACTAGTACCGCTCCTATTTTTCTGTAAATCCATAGAATGTGACATATATCAAAAATGGTGGTGAAATGAGATGTTAGGCTTTTCTATGATTCAACTTGTTTGGGAACACAGTCATAGGTTTGATAAGAAAATACGGGATGAAATCATCCACCTCTATCGGCCATTCCGCCACATTCCCTGCTTTTTGCACAGACCATTGGAAAACTTGACAAAGAAATTCAAGAGATTCCCGGTTATCATTGAATTGGATCAAGAGAATACATCCTTCAAACCTGCTTTGGAGAATGTCCATCAATTTGTCAAAAAAGAGCCGCGATCGAATATCAAATACGAATACCCGAGTATTTCCAGCGTTTCTGCTGTCCTGACAGCAGCGACTATTGAGAAACTTATCAAAACTCACCCTACTGTCAAAAAAATATACTATGACCGTAAAGTGACGGCTTTTCTTGATACAGCTTCTCCATCTATTCATTCGCCCGAACTAAATGAACAGGGTTTAACCGGAGAAGATGTAAACATTGCGATCGTTGATACCGGAGTATATCCGCATCAGGATTTGACAAAGCCCGCCAACCGAATTATCGCATTTAAAGATTTCGTAAATGGAAAAAAAGACCCTTATGACGATAACGGACACGGTACTCACTGCGCCGGTGATGCAGCCGGAAATGGCTATTCTTCAAACGGAAAATACCGGGGCCCGGCACCACAAGCCGGAATTATCGGGGTTAAAGTGCTTAGCCAAACCGGGACGGGATCGCTTTCCACAATAGTTGCAGGCATTCAATGGTGTTTGGATCACAAATCCGAATATCAAATTGATGTCATTTCCTTATCTTTGGGGGCTAAAGCAGACCAGTCCAATTGTCAGGATCCACTCGTCCAAATTGTCGAAACAGCCTGGGATGAGGGATTGGTCGTTTGTGTCGCAGCCGGAAATTCGGGACCCGACAAACGAACCATTGGCAGTCCGGGAATCAGTCCAAAAGTAGTTACGGTCGGTGCAATTGACGACAAAAATACAATTGACCGAACCGACGACGAGATTGCACCCTTTTCAAGTCGAGGACCGGCTTGTGGAGATGTTTCAAAACCCGACTTACTGGCTCCCGGTGTCAATATCATTTCATTAAGAGCACCCGGCTCCTTTCTTGACAAAACTCAAAAATCCCACAGGGTCGGTAAGAAATATTTAACGTTATCGGGAACATCCATGGCGACTCCAATATGTGCGGGTGTTTGCGCACTTGTCCTTCAAGCCAATCCGGAGTTGTCACCTGATCAGGTGAAACAATATCTTCTGGAGGGATCTGTTGACAGAGGATTACCTCCCTATGCGGAAGGAAGCGGCTATCTGGATGCCGAAAAAGCCGTTCAAAAAGCATAGCTTCAGCGCAACAACAAAAGCCATCCTGAAGGATGGCTTACAACTTCATTGTAGCTCTCTCGCGATAAACTCAGGCCCAATGCTTATATTGATCTTTAATATTTTGGGCGGAGACCAAACCTTTTTGCAGGATCGGGGGACATGCTCGATTGTATTTTCGTATTTCTTGATTGATTTCCTCTAATTGACGGCTAATCTCCTTATGATCCCCTTGCCCCTCCATGAAAGCAATCAGATTGGTCATTCTCTTTCGAATTTCATGCTGTAATTCCAGCCACGGCGGTTTATAATTGGCATTGTTGAGTATGCCGTTTAAAGTATCTCCTTGAACCGATTCCCTCGGTAACGGTTTTCCTTTACCCGGCAGGTCCTTGAAATCACCCTTGCGTTCATATTCTTTGTAAATCGAGTCAAACCAATGTTCACCTTGTTCATGTTCTATTTCCATTGACTTACGCCTCTTTTTCCGTTCCTCCGCCAATGCGCCATCCTCCAATCAGGGATTCAGCTGATTACACTTATCATATCACCAGTAACCCACTTTTCAGGACCCATTTTACCTCTTGATAAAGAAAAGCGGAACCCATTTGGCGGGCTCCACTTGATGTTTGAATCCACTTCTTTTCCTAAATCAATTTCAACTCTTTCCCAGCTTTTTCGAAAGCGTTCAATGCTTCCTCCAGCTCTTTTCTGGAATGTTGAGCTGTTACAATCGTACGCACGCGAGCCGCGTCTTTCGGAACGGTCGGGAATGCGATCCCTTGTGCAAAAACCCCATACTCAAACAGCTTGTCTGAAAGTTGATGAGATTTAGCGCCTTCCCCAGTAATAACCGGAGTTATTGGCGTTCCGCTTTTGCCAGTGTTGAATCCGAGATCTTCCAGACCTTTTTTGAAAAACTTCGTGTTTTCCCAAAGCTTCTCAATTAATTCCGGCTCTTCAAGCAAAACATCAATTGCTGAGGAGCAAGCAGCTGTTACGGCCGGAGGATGGGAAGTGCTGAATAAAAACGGACGTCCTTGATGAATTAAATAGTTGCGAAGCGTTTCTGTGCTGGCCACATAACCGCCGAGCACTCCAATGGCCTTGCTCAATGTTCCAACCTGGATATGCACACGTCCGTCGAGCCCGAAATGATTGACCGTACCGCGGCCATTGTCACCGAGAACGCCGCTCGCATGAGCGTCATCCACCATTACAAGCGCGTTATATTTTTCAGCTAATTCAACAATCTCCGGCAGCGGGGCAATATCCCCGTCCATCGAAAACACGCCGTCGGTCACAACAAGCCGTGTACGGTAATCCTGCGTTTCTTTCAACGCCTTCTCAAGAGAGTCCATATCGGAGTGCTTATAGATTTTCCTTCCTGCCTTCGTCAGACGAATGCCGTCAATGATTGAAGCGTGGTTCAATTCATCAGAGATGACAACATCCTTGTCCGTCAGAATTGAAGACAACACACCCTGATTGGTTGTAAAACCCGACTGGAAAACAAGAGCAGCCTCCGTGTGCTTGAAATCAGCTAATTTCTTCTCGAAATCATTGTGCATGTCCAGCGTTCCGGCAATGGTCCGCACGGATCCGGTTCCCACCCCGTACTTTTCAGTTGCTTTCACAGCAGCTTCTTTCATTTTCGGATGGTCCGTCAACCCCAAATAGTTGTTGGAAGACAGTTGAATAACTTCTTTGCCTTTAATGGTCACCTTCGAACCCTGTTTCGATTCAAGAGGGACAAGTTCACGAAACACACCGTCTTTCTTCATTTCATCAAGTTGTTCCTGTAAATACTCAAATCCTTGCACGCTTTCATCCTCCTTATGGAAATGGTGAATTCGGCCATTGGCCGATAATTCCTGGCTTCCGGCTATGGATGTAACACTACTTTACCACATTTACCCTCTATCATAAGGTTGAATCCTTTTTCAAATTCCTCAAGATCAAATGAGTGCGTAAGCATCGGCTGAACGTCGACAGCACCTGACTGCAAAAAGCGTGATACCTGCTGCCACGTCTCAAAAATCTTTCTTCCAGTAATTCCTTTTACCGTAACTCCCTTAAATACAATATCATTTGTGATATCCACTTCAACAGGCTTTGTCGGCAGGCTCAGAATCGAAACACGTCCCCCGGTTGTGACCATCTTAAATGCCTGATCAATGGCGATCGGGGCCCCGGACATTTCGCATACAACATCAATCCCATTCCCCTGCGTGAGCCGCTGGACGGCGTTAAGAGGATTTTCCTCCTTGGAATTGATGATGACATCGGCTCCCATTTCTTTGGCGAGCCCTAACCGGTAATTATTTAAATCAAAAGCAAAAACTTTCGACGCACCGGCCGCCTTTGCAACTCCTGCCGCCATTAAACCGATCGGCCCGCAACCGATCACCGCAACTGACTTTGCCGTCACATCACCGGATAAAACCGTGTGTACCGCATTTCCCATTGGTTCCTGAATGGAGGCCAGGTTATGCGGCATATCGGAAGGATTCTTCCAAACGTTTTTCGCGGGAACAGCCACATATTCCGCAAAGCAACCATTGATGTCGACACCCAAAATCTTTGTGTTTTGGCAAACGTGATAATCCCCGGTCAAACATTGTGGACATCGTCCGCAAACAATATGTGTTTCAGCTGAAACATGCTCACCTTCTCTTACATCTGTTACATTCTTACCGGTCTCTACAACTATTCCTGAAAATTCATGCCCGAATGTATAGGGCGGTTTAATCCGGCTCTGGGCCCAGTCATCCCATGTATAGATATGAACATCAGTCCCGCAAATGGAAGTCGCTTTTACCTGGACCAGAACTTCATCGTCAGCAACAGCAGGAATTTCAACAGACTCCAATTGCGCACCTTTACCATGTGTATGTTTCACTAGAGCTTTCATTTTTCCTTCCACAGTGAACACCCCACTTCCCAAAAAACTTGTTACCATAGCCATTTTATCATGTATATAATCATTCGTAAAGCCTTGTGTCCACTCCAAAAGAACAGTTGTATCAGAAGCGGAAACGCTTTCAAAATAATATGGATGACCAGCGTCAAACAACTTGATGCAGGAAAAATTCACGGTTTAATAGGGTACTAAAAAAGCAAAAAAAATCTCCAATCCAATGATTGGAGCCTAACAGTATAACTTATACGAACTCAGCACACAGTTGATCGAATTTTTCCTTACTCAGGGTCAAATCTGCATCGACAAGCGGTTCTTTACTGTAGCCGTGCGCAACTTCTTGATAAGATGGCCTGCTTTTATCCTCATAGATCAAGCCAGTGACAAAACCGTTATTCTCCATCAATGTTTGCATGGCTTGAATCCGGTTGGAAGGATCATAACCTTCTATATCGTCAAGTGATACAAGATTTTCTTTAAACCAATCATAAGTGTTGATCTTATTATAGGTCACACATGGACTGAAAACGTTGAGAAAAGAAAAACCTTTATGATTGACAGCTTGTTCAATTAAAGAGGTTAGTTCTTTAACATTGGTTGAGAATCCTTGCGCAATGAATGAACCGCCGGCGGTTAACGCCGTTTCCATAATAGAAAGCGCTGATTCAACCGAGCCCTCCGGAGTACTCTTAGTCTTAAATCCTTCTTCACTTCGGGGGGAGGTTTGGCCTTTCGTCAACCCGTAAACTTGATTGTCCATCACAATATATGTGATATCGATATTACGCCGTAATGCATGCAGCGTATGGCCCAATCCAATTGCAAATCCATCTCCGTCCCCGCCGGCGGCTATCACTGTCAAATCCCGATTTGCCATTTTCACACCTTGTGCAAGCGGCAGTACACGGCCGTGGGTTCCGTGAAAACCATACGTGTTCACATACCCCGAGATACGCCCTGAACAACCGATCCCGGAAATGAGTGCCATATCGTCCGGTTCAAGGCCAAGATTAGCCGCTGCACGTTGAATGGCAGCTTGTACGGAAAAGTCTCCGCAGCCCGGGCACCAGTTCGGGCGAACTTTGTTCCGAAAATCCTTCACAGTTGCCAACTCCGAAACACTCCTTTTTTATGATTTAACAGAGCCTTTAATTCTTCTTGTCCCGGCTCTAAAATCACGTGACAGATTTTGTTTGTACGATATTCGCTATCCCTTCATAGACTTCAGACGGTAGGAACGGGTTCCCGTCATACTTCAGGATACTTTCAATTTTCTGCGCATGTCCGGCATTCGCCTTTACAATCGAGGCCAATTGTCCCGTTGCATTTTGCTCGACGACCGCTATTTTTTCCGCCGATTCCATAAGAGGCTTTATTTCCTCAACAGGAAACGGATGAACCAGCCGGATGTGGGCATGGTTTGCCTTCAACCCGTCTTTCTCTAAGAGCGGGATCGCTTCTTCTATAGCCCCACGGGTTGAATTAATTCCTACGACAAGAACATCCGCCTTTTCGTGAGGGGCATGTTTGTAAACAGGTGTATCGAAGGAAAGGTTGATCATTTTACGAAGGCGCTTCTCCATTTGCTCCTTACGATTTTCCGCACTTTCCGAGGGTTTGCCGGTTGGATCATGTTCAACACCCGTTACGTGATAAATTCCGTTTTTCGTTCCGGGAATAACCCTTGTGGAAATCCCATCATCAGTCGCTTCATACCTTTTGAAATAAGCCTTATTCTCACGCTCCGGGAGTTCGCCGTCTTGATGCAGCTTGCCTCGGTCGATGGAAACCCGGGCATAATCCAGAGGCTCAACTGTTTGTTTTCCAAGTGACAATTGTAAATCGGACAAGAAAATGACCGGGCATTGATATTTCTCGGCCAAATTAAAGGCCTCAGCCATATCATAAAAGGCCTCTTCGACCGTACTCGGCGCCATTACGATCTTAGGAATCTCTCCGTGGCTGCCGTAAATCATTGCCATCAAATCCGATTGTTCCTGTTTCGTGGGAAGTCCGGTACTCGGCCCGCCTCTTTGTGTATCCACAACGACCAACGGCGTTTCAGTCATTCCCGCCAGGCCAATTGATTCCATCATCAATGATAGACCCGGACCGGCAGATGCAGTGAAGGAACGAACCCCTCCATAATTGGCCCCGATACACATCGTGCAAGCCGCCATCTCATCTTCCGTTTGAATAACAGTCCCCCCGAATTCAGGAAGTTTATCAATCATATACTCCATAATGTCGCTTGCCGGGGTAATCGGGTAAGCGGCCATGAAACGAGCCCCTCCAGCCAGAGCTCCAAGGCCAATGGCATCATTGCCAATCATATACATTCGTTGCTGCCCGTCGGCTTCCGCCAACTTTATCTTTTGTTCACCGCCCTGTTGTCTGAAATACTCGGCCCCCTTACGGATAGCTTCCATGTTATTTTCGACAACCTTGTCACCTTTTCTTCCGAATATTCCTTTTACGACCTCTTCGTAAAATGTGACAGGCAGGCCGAGCACGGCGCTCGACGCTCCGATTGCGACCATGTTCTTCATCAACGAGGTTCCCAGATCCTGGGCAATCTTTGTGAACGGAATCGTGTACAAAACCGCCTTTGATTCGTCCGGGATCTTCGGTTTCGCTTTCTCATCGGCCAGAACAATTCCGCCCTTGCGCAGTTCATGAAAGTTCACGTCTATCGTTTCTTGATCAAACGCAACCAGAATGTCAAGATCATCCGCCATCGAACGCACCTGATGGGTGCTGACACGAATTTTGTTATTCGTATGCCCGCCTTTGATTCTCGAAGAGAAATGACGATAGCTGTACAAATAATAGCCTGACCGGTTTAATGCGGCTGCGAAAATTTCGCCTGTACTTTCAATTCCCTCCCCTTGCTGGCCGCCGACCTTCCATGAAAGTTGATTGACCATGTTTACACACCTCCATCATCAAAATTACCACTATTCTTACAATAAATAGTGTACTTCTTTTACCGCGAAAAGTTCCTTAATTGATTTCCATGTTAGACTTATCTTTTGAAAAATTCAACCCTTTGAAAAAACATTCACAGAAATAGGGCTTCATATTCTTACCGTGGATAACAACGAACAAAGTTGTCATAACAGAAACCTTTCACTGTGTCTTCCGAGTATCGCTTCAATAATTCTTCAATTAACGCAGGGTACTTTCCATAGTGTTCCAATCCCTTAGGGCCACTCGGTATCCCGTCAAAGTCCGAGCCAAGGCCGATATGTTTCTCACCGCCTAATTCACAGATATACTCAATGTGGCGCAAAACATCATGGAGAGAAGCATTTGCGTCTTCTTTCAGGAAATGCGGGGCAAATACCATCCCCATCGCACCGTTTTTCTTGAACAACGCCCGGATTTGTTCATCACTTAAATTACGCGGATGATCGCAAAGGGCTTTGGCATTGGAATGAGAAGCAATCGGATATTCAGCGACCTCCATCACATCCCAAAAAGCGGCTTCTGATAAATGAGAAACGTCGGTCCATACTTTGTGTTTATTATGTTCTTTCACAACAAGTCGGCCAAAATCAGTCAATCCTGCCCGACGTGACTCCTGGGCTCCGTCCGCACAAGCATTGGCATTATTCCATGTCAATCCTACCGAAGTAACCCCGAGCCGAAACAATGTTCTCAACTTGGCCAAATCAGTATCAATCGCGTCACAGCCTTCAAGGGTCAAGACAGCACCGATTTCGTTTTCTTTCAAATCAGCTATGCCCTGTTTCGAGGTTACCAACTTCATATTGTCGAAACGAGCCAGAATACGTTCATGGAAAATATCGGCCATTTCCACCGCGGCCTGGAATTTGGCCAGTGCCGGAACTTCTTCGGGAATAAAAATAGCAAAACACTGGACTTTCCCACCGCCGGATTGAAGCCGTTCCCAATCAATATGTAGACCTTCACCATCCTGGAAAGACAAATCTTGATTCTCCCACATTTTCAATAACACATCACAATGCGCGTCGAATATTTGCATCGAATCATCCTTTCTGATTATCTTTCTTGATCTATTATACTAAGAATCAATAGGTACCGGAAGGCAAAAAAAATCAATTACGCCAAGGCGTAATTGCATCCGGATTTTTATCGCGTGATTTGACGCAAGACCTTTCATTAAAAAATCCGTGACCCTCAGCCGGAGGTTTTTATTTTTTCAGCAGAAACTGCTGAAGAAATAAAAACACCTGCTTGTTCCGGAAACAAACAGGTGAAAGATTCTGTTACCGAGGTTCGACAATCAGTTTAATTGCTGTCCGTTCCTCACCATCGATCATGATGTCCGTAAAGGCCGGGATACAAATGAGGTCGACACCGCTCGGGGCAACAAATCCTCTTGCAATGGCTACTGCCTTCACGGCCTGATTGAGTGCACCGGCCCCGATCGCCTGCATTTCCGCTCCCCCGCGTTCACGCAGAACACCGGCAAGTGCACCAGCTACAGAGTTAGGGTTCGACTTTGCTGAAACTTTTAATACCTCCACTATTCCGGAACCTCCCTTGAAAAGAAAGATAATGGCCCTTCTCGAAAGCGTTGGTAAAATTCTCAATTTATAGAATCCTATAACCCTGAGCGCCAAACGCTCAAGACGGGGCCATTGAAATGCCCGGGTAAATGTGAAGTTGGGTCGCCGAGACAAATAATATTGTCGGTTGCGACCCAATTCCACATCCACAATAGGATTCCGAGATCCTCTTGAAAGGGCCATAGTTATATCATTGCTACTATATTCAACAAAAGTCCCCGGTATTCCTGCTTTGTTTTGTAAAAGTTTCTAATTGTTCAATTTATTCATCTAGTAAGTCGAATGAAAGCGGAGAAATCAGATCAGGACGCTGCATTTACGGCAACTCCTGAATGCGCCACACCTCGATGTATTTAATTTTGTTTAATCAAAAAATGGATGATCATCATTAACGAGAATTCGCTTAACTGAAGAGGCCAATCCTGTTTTCGGATCTATATCAATCAGGGCTCCGCTTAATTGTTCTCGTCCGTTTTGCACCTCAAACCGGACAGGCATATGCGTCATAAATTTCTTCAAAACCGCTTCCCGATCCATGCCAATAATCCCATCGTAAGGACCTGTCATTCCGACATCCGTCATAAAGCCTGTTCCTTTCGGCAACACCCGGTTATCCGCTGTCTGAACGTGTGTGTGAGTTCCAATTACCGCAGACACCTTGCCATCAAGGTACCAGGCCATCGCCTGCTTTTCGCTTGTTGTCTCAGCATGAAAATCAATGAAAATACAAGACGTGCGCTTTTTTGCTTGCTCAATCAGCTCATCCGCCTTTGTAAACGGTGATTCCAATGGGGGCAAGAATGTCCTTCCCTGCAAATTGATCACCGCTATTTCCATATTGTTCACCCTGACAAAAGCCATCCCCTGTCCCGGGGTGCCTTCCGGAAAATTAGCGGGACGAACCAACAATGGGGCATCATCGATAAATTCGAAAATTTCCCGATTGTCCCATGTATGGTTTCCCAAAGTGACCGCCTGGGCTCCGAGGTCGAGAATTTGTTTATAGATTTTTTCCGTGATCCCTTTGCCACCCGCTGCATTCTCACCATTCACGATTGTCAAAGTAGGCTGATATTTCTTTTTCAATTTAGGGAGATAATCTTCAAGGACCCGTCTCCCGGGGCGCCCTACTACGTCCCCAATAAACAATAATTTCATATTAAACTCCTAACTGTCCGGGAAATGGAAGGACAAAGGTTCGTACACCTTTCAAACCTCCGATTATTGCTATTGTATCAAAAAACCGGGAAAAAAAATAAAGTGGCGCGAAACCACTTTATTTAGCATATTCTACAGCTCTTGTTTCCCGAATCACCGTAATCTTAATATGTCCGGGATAGTTCAATTCGTTTTCAATTTTCTTGGTGATCTCCCGGGCCAGTCGATACGATTCAGTATCATCGACTTTGTCGGGTTGCACCATAATTCGAATTTCCCGCCCAGCTTGAATCGCGTAGGATTTCTCAACACCTTCAAAGGATTCTGAGATTTCCTCAAGCTTCTCCAAACGGCGGATATAAGTCTCCAGAGTCTCCCGGCGGGCTCCCGGTCGGGCAGCCGACAACGCGTCAGCTGCGGCGACAAGCGTTGAAATCACTGATGTTGATTCTGTGTCCCCATGATGGGACGCGATACCGTTGATGACCACAGGATGTTCTTTATACTTCGTCGCCAATTCCACGCCAATTTCAACATGGCTGCCTTCCACTTCATGGTCAATGGCTTTGCCAATATCGTGAAGCAAGCCGGCACGTCGTGCCAACTGTTCGTCCTCTCCCAGCTCAGCAGCCATCAAACCGGTAAGATAGGCCACTTCCATCGAGTGTTTCAGCACATTTTGCCCATAACTTGTCCGGAACCTTAACCGACCTAATATTTTGATCAAGTCAGGGTGCAAGCCGTGGATGCCGACCTCAAACGTAGTTTGTTCTCCATACTCACGGACCGTTTCGTCCACTTCACGGCGGGAACGTTCGACGGTTTCCTCAATCCTGGCCGGATGAATTCTTCCGTCTTGAACGAGTTTCTCCAAAGAAACCCGGGCAATTTCCCGGCGAATCGGGTCAAATCCGGAAAGAATGACAGCTTCAGGTGTATCGTCGATAATCAGATCAATACCTGTCAGTGTCTCAAGTGTCCGGATGTTCCGGCCTTCCCGTCCGATGATTCTGCCTTTCATCTCATCATTTGGCAAATTCACGACAGAAACGGTCGTTTCTGCAACATGATCAGCCGCACAACGCTGCAAAGCAGTCGACAGGATGCCTTTCGCCCTCTTGTCGGCTTCTTCTTTGGCCCGGCTTTCAATTTCTTTGGCCATCATTGCCGTTTCATGCTCAGTTTCCTGCTTGACCTGTGCAAAGATAATCTCCTTCGCCTCTTCCTTGGTCAAGCCTGAAATCCGCATCAGCTCGCTCTCTTGCTTCTGCACCATTTCTTCCACTTTGCTTTTCATCTCTTCAATTTGTCGTTCCTTTTTACCTAGAGAATCCTCCTTCTTGTCTACCGATTCTTCTTTTTTGTCCAAAGTTTCACTTCTTCGATCAAGGATCTCTTCCTTTTGGACGAGACGATTCTCCTGTTTTTGAAGTTCCGTTCTGCGTTCACGAATTTCATTCTCAGCTTCGGTTCGAAGCGTGTGAATTTGATCTTTTGCCTCTAGGAGCGCTTCCTTCTTGGCTGCTTCAGCCGCGCGCTTGCCGTCTTCAACAATTTGTTGCGCTGCATGTTCTGCACTGGACAATTTCGCTTCAGCAATGGATCTTCTAACAAAGTATCCAATCAATCCACCGACAATTATCGAGATCAAGACAAGCAAAATGGAGATGAGAACAGAAGTGTCCATACTTTCACCTCCCCTTGCTATCTACGATTGCATTTCATGTGTCCTTCTAACTGTAATATTATACATACAGCACGTATCCCGTATAAACTTTCAATTCCATCTTTTGAAATGAAAAATATACATCTAAATTGTATCCTTCCATATAGGCAATGTCAAGGTGTGGCAAAGAACCAATTGGAATAGCTCATTAAGAAAAGCGCCCCACAGGGACGCTTCTTCTATGAGACAGTATTTTCTTCCGGCTCTTCCTCCGGCGCTTCAACAGCTTCTTCCAAATGGTAATGTTGACGAATTTGTTTGCGAATTTGCTCGGCCACCTCTACATTTTCTTTTAAATATAGTTTGGCGTTTTCTCTTCCCTGGCCAAGCCGCTCGCCTTCATATGAATACCAGGCTCCGCTTTTTTGAATGATGTCCTCGGCCGAGCCGACATCAAGGATCTCTCCTTCTTTTGAAATGCCTTCCCCATACATGATATCGACCTCTGCCTTTTTGAACGGGGGCGCGACCTTATTCTTGACAACCTTGATTCTCGCACGGTTCCCGACCATTTCATCGCCTTTTTTCAAAGTTTCGGCACGGCGTACTTCCAAACGAACGGAAGAGTAGAATTTCAACGCCCGACCGCCTGGAGTCGTTTCCGGATTTCCAAACATAACTCCGACCTTCTCGCGAATTTGATTAATAAAGATCGCCATCGTATTGGACTTGCTGATAGCCCCGGAAAGCTTCCGTAACGCCTGGGACATCAAACGGGCTTGAAGACCGACGTGCGAGTCGCCCATCTCTCCTTCAATTTCCGCGCGTGGCACAAGAGCCGCCACAGAGTCAATCACGACGATGTCAACTGCACCGCTGCGAACCAGAGCCTCCGCGATTTCCAACGCCTGTTCACCGGTGTCTGGCTGTGATAACAGCAGTTCATTCGTATCCACACCGAGTTTTTCCGCATAAACCGGATCAAGGGCGTGTTCCGCGTCGATAAACGCGGCTTGTCCCCCGTTCCTTTGCACCTCGGCAATCGCATGAAGGGCTACGGTCGTCTTACCGGAAGATTCCGGACCGTAAATCTCAATAATCCGTCCGCGCGGGTAGCCTCCGACGCCGAGAGCAACATCAAGCGTCAGTGAACCGCTCGACACAGCCGATACCTTCCGGTCCGCCTGCTCTCCCAGCTTCATAATCGAGCCTTTCCCGAACTGTTTTTCAATTTTATTCAATGCTTGATCCAATGCCGCTTTCCTATTATTACTCATTTCATCACTCCTTGTTCATTTCAGCAGTCCAAAAAGACGATCATCTTTTCTTATGCATTCCGCTCTTCAGGACTACTTCTATGATAGCTTGTTTTTCATCGTTTGCCAACCATTTTTCGAACATTTATTCGTGAAAATTTCAGGGGCTTCGACTCCGTACCGCAATACGAACCACCGGCATTCTAGCTTTCTTCTGCCTTCAGTAAACGAAAGAATCCATGTTTCATAGTTTGGCTGCGAATTCTTCCCCGTCCACCAGCCAGCAACAACGAATGCACCTGAGTAGGAACACCGGCCTCCGCTATTCCAATATAAACGGTGCCGACCTCTTTACCTTCGCTTTTGGCGGGGCCGGCCACTCCTGTGAAACTAATACCGATATCCGCACCAAGCAAATTTCTGACGTTTTCGGCAAGCGCCTTTGCGCAATTTTCACTGACAGCGCCATCATTGTCCAAAACAGCTCTCGGGACTTTCAGGACATTTTCTTTGACCTCGTTTGTATAACAGACAATTCCGCCCTTGAAAACCCCCGATGCTCCGGATAAATCGGTTAAGGTCTTGCTGAACCACCCGCCCGTCAGGCTTTCGGCACTCGCAACCGTACGCCCTTTCGCTTGCAAGCGTTTGAACACCTCGCTTTCCAGAGTAGTATCACCATATCCGTAAAAGTAATGGCCGACACGTGATAAAATTGTCTTTTCAAGGGAATCCAGCAATTGGTAAGCTTCATGAGAGGTGGAACTTTTCGAGGTAAGGCGTAAGGTGACTTCACCAAAGCCGGCCAAAGGGGCAATAGTCGGGTTCGTTTGTGCATCAATCAAATCAAGGATCTTGGTTTCAAGCTGTGATTCACCAATCCCGAAGAAACGAAGAACCCTGGAGACAATGTGCTCACGGGTATGTAAACCCTTCTGCAAATAAGCTGTGCCGTAATTCAGAAACATCGGTTTCAGTTCTCTCGGCGGCCCCGGAAACAGTATATACGTTTTGTCTGCCGTCTCCAGCGCCATTCCCGGCGCCATGCCATGATCATTCGCCAGAACTTCAGATCCTTCTATGACAAGAGCCTGCTTTCTATTGTTTTCCGTCATGATTCTTTTGGTTTTCCGGAAGTAACCCTCAATGGCTTCCATTGCAGCTTTGTCATAAACAAGCTTTCTGCCAAGCGTTTGGGCAATGGTTTCTTTCGTTAGATCGTCTTTTGTCGGTCCCAGTCCTCCACTGAAAATAATTAAATCGGCACGAGCCCGAGCATTGTGAATGGCATCCTGGAGCCGTTTTTGATTATCTCCAACCACTGTATGGTAATAAACATTGATGCCAAGCCCTGCAAGCTCCTGGGAAAGAAACTGTGCATTTGTGTTAGCGATTTGCCCGAGCAAGAGTTCTGAGCCTACGGCAATGATTTCCGCATCCAAGGGCAACCCTTCCTTTCTTTAATTGTAGGAATTTAAGGCGTTGAACATGACCGCCAAAGCGGCATAATGAAGAGGGGAGTTGAGGGGCAACGGGGTTAGGTTAATGCCCTTCCTTACCTCCGGGTCATTTAAGCTGACCCGGGGAAGAGCGCAATTAGGTACAATGTAACAGGATTCGATTTCCAGAATTACAATCATTGAAAGGGCACTAAGATTATTTTAGCACAACGTGCTTATTTTTCACAAAATAATCCCACCCGGAAAGAATGGTCATAAGCACAGCGAACCATAAGCATAAGTAAGCGAACGGAAAACCGGCTGCGGCAAAGAAAATATTATGTAACAACAAAGCCGACACCGCGACAATCTGAGATGTGGTCTTCCATTTGGCGATCCGGCTGGCAGCGATCACATCTCCATTTGCTGCCGCCACCTGACGAAGCCCGGATACTGCAAATTCTCTTGCCAAAATGACGATGACCATCCACGCCGGGGCAAACCCAAGCTCAACAAGGGCTGTCAAAGCCGCCATTACCAACAATTTATCGGCAAGCGGATCCACAAATTTGCCGAAATCAGTCACCAATTGAAGTTTACGCGCGTAATAACCGTCAAGCCAATCGGTACATGAGGCCACTATAAAAATAATCGCTGCTACGAAATGTGTCATCGGTATGGAAATTTCAATGAAAGAAATTCTTCCCCAATCCATCGGAGCAAGTAAAATAATCATAAAAACCGGGATCATCGCTACACGAGAGAGTGTAATCTTATTTGGTAAATTCCACATAGGTTCTCCTTTTGGCTACGATGCATTTTCGGATTTTTGGAAGGTGATCAGGAACTTTTGGTAAATCTCATCATTCGGGTAAACAAACGGTTCCCCGTTTATATACATTTTCACATGCGGTGTACTCCCAATCTTAAGGAAGACCTGCTCATTGTTGCTTAAATTCTTGGTAACGGTAGCACCCCGATGCTTCATGGCATAAACATACTTCTCCCCGCTTGCCCCCGACTTCCGGATTTCAATCCAGCTATCGCCATCAATTGATAATTTCAACTTGAATTGATCGGCATTTTTCAACGTATAGTGAAAAACACTTCCCTCTTTGCCGGTCTTGGTCAAAACCTGCTCCGGCTTTTCAGGCTGCTGTGCAGGTTCTTCCTTATTTTGGTTATTTCCGCCCTTTTTGCCGGACGGTTCGGAAGATTGCTTTTCTTCGCCGTTATCTGCAGGTTTCGTATCAACATCCGGATTTTCCGAGAACTCAACACCAGTTGCTGTGTCTTGAGGATCCGATCCCGCCCCCGGTCCCTGGCCGCTTTCCTGAACAGCGAACCAAATGACAGCAAATAATCCCACGATTGCAACCGCAGCAAGAACCTTCGGTAAAATGGATGAAGCAGACGTTTTCCCTTTCGAGGGAGCGGAGACCCTCGGTCGGGAGGTTTGAGCACGGTCACGCCTTGTACGGGAAGGCAATTGTTCTGGAACACTGTCACCGGTTACGGGAACCTCCCCGGCATATGTATCAAACAATTCATCCGGGTCAAGTCCGACGGCTTCTGCGTAGCTTTTGATGAAAGCCCTCGCATAGAATCGGCCCGGAAGTTGGCCGTATTCACCCTTTTCGACCGCCTCCAGGTACCGTTTTTGGATTTTCGTCGAGGCTTGCAGCTCTTCAAGAGATATGCCTTTTTCTTTACGTGTGTTTTTCAACGTTTCGCCCAATTCACTCATAATAGCACCTTCCAATAGTAGTGAGACAATCCCGCCCTTTTCAAAAGGAAGGGATCAAATCTGAACATTATCAAAAGAAATCCTTTTATTTTTCCATTTATTAAAAGTCAAATGATGAAAACCCATTGTCCACCATCTCATAACTGATGACCTCGTCACGGTGGTTCCTAAGCTCAATGAAATAATCAAAATCATTCAGGGAATATTCGGATTGTTGGACAAAAATATCCGGATGCTCAATCACCTTGGTGGCCGGGGTACGCATGACCTCCCGCAATAACTCCCAGTGTCTTTCCGACGCCCGCTTTGTCGACACAATGCCATCTATGATGAAAATGTGGTCCCCGCTGAATTCTTCGGCAGCCAATTGGCTGCGCACCGTTTGCCGCAATAAGGTGGAGGACACAAACAACCATCGCTTATTGGCGCTGACACTTGAAGCAACCACAGATTCGGTTTTCCCAACCCTTGGAAGACCGCGAATGCCAATAAGACGATGCCCTTCTTTCTTAAACAACTCAGACATGAAATCAACAAGCAATCCGATTTCGTCACGGATAAACCGAAATGTTTTCTTGTCATCAGCATCACGTTCAATATATCGGCCGTGGCGAACAGCAAGACGATCCCTTAGTTTGGGTTCACGCGATTTCGTTACCGTAATGTTGTCCATTGTATTAATAATCGACTGTAACTGCACAATCTGGTCATCGTTATCCGTCAAAACAAGCATGCCGCGCCGCTGATTTTCAACTCCGTTGATGGTGACAATATTGATCCCAAGCATCCCAAGCAACGAAGCTATATCTCCAAGCAGTCCCGGTCGATTTTTATGTATTTCATATTCAAGATACCATTCTTTTTTCCCCACTAGCATTACTCCTTGCCAAAAACGGCATGAAAAACTCCATATTACATATCATAAAACATTTTCACCAATAAGAAAAGGTCGATTTTAACAGAAATCAGCCGAATCATGAAAAAAAACAAAACTTGGCTTGTGCCAGATCCCGGGAGGATTCTAGTCTTAGTTGCGCCCGGTAACGCTTCGTTGAACAAACAATGTCTCGGAGAAGCCGAGAAGACTGCTTCCCGAACCCGCTTTGGGCGACGGAGGGAAAAGACAATCTCTTGAATTCACTGTGGGGAGACTGAGTCCTTTTCTATCGATTTCATCCTGCCGTCTGCATCGATTTTCTTCTCTGCCACGAGATATCAACAAATTTCGGGTACAGAAAAAGAGGATGTCAGCACCGCCAACACCCCCTTTCTGTATTAATGTTTTTGATTTTCACCCGCAGAATTTTGGACCATTTTAACCATTGAACTTGCAATGGCGTGCTTCTCATCGTCCGAAGCGGATTTCCAAAGATCAGAAAGAACCCGTTCCTCACTGTTTTTCGGATCAACATGATCTTGTAAATAACCGCCGATTTCGGTTGCCATGTTTGCGATCTTTTCCTGATCCATCCCTTTGTTTTCCGCCCGCTGCAAACGATCGCCGAGGAACTTCTTCCAATCGTCGAAATTGTCAAGTACTGACATCAGTTTCCCTCCTTAAATGAAGTTCACTGATAGTATGTCAAGGAGGGAAAGAAAGTATGCATATCCAAAAGCCGGCCAGCTGGCCCTCGAGTTCTCGCTTCATTCTAATACCAGGCTCCGTTGATCGAAACAATTTCACCGTTGATGTACGAGGCTTTATCCGAAATGAGAAAAGCTGCAAGTTCAGCAATTTCCTCCGGTTCCCCGAAACGGCCCATTGGGATTTCCTCAGCCAGCTCGATTTTATCCTGTTCAGACAAATGATGGAGCATCTTGGTGGAAACAACTCCGGGGGCAATGCCATTCACCGAAATTCCGCTTGGAGCTGTCTCTTTGGCAAGCGCTTTGACAAATGAATTCAGGGCACCCTTTACCGTAGAATAAAGGACTTCGGTTGACGCTCCGACAAGGCCCCAAATCGAGGAAACCACGATAATTTTCCCCTTTTTTTTCGAAACCATTTCAGGCAACAAATATTTTGTAAGCAAGAACGGACTGTTCACATGCAGCTGCACCATTCTTTGTACTTCGTCATCTGTCATATCGGTCATAAGCCCAACGTAACTTGCACCGCTATTATGGACAATAACGTCAATGGGATGATGGATTTGTTCCAATAGATGATTCACCCCATCTGGTCGAGCAAAATCAGCCCGGACCATTTCGAATTGTTGTCCTTCGCCGACGGTCCATTCCAATCTCTCTTTCAGCTCACCCGCCGCTTTCTCATTTCGGTTGTAATGTAAATACAACGAATACCCTTCAATGGCCAGTCGTTCAGCTAAAGCGACACCAATATCTCCACTGGAACCCGTAATCAATGCAAATGGATTCATATGACGCCTGCTACCCTTCTTTACTCGGCCGTACCTGGCAAACAGTAAAGCAGGACTCGTCGAAATGATCTTCCAGCACCTGCTGTAAATCGTCGGCTGTTAAGCTTTCCAATACAGGAACTACCTCAAACAAATTCATGCCGCTGAACTCATAACGAGTAAACTGATTTGCAATGAATTCCGGCGCATTTAGCGCCTGCAAAAAGGAACCGATTTTCTTCTTTCTGACCCTGTCGATCGCTTGATTGTCCAAAGGCTGGCGTTTGAATTCCCCGATCATCGAAAACAATTTTTTCTCTAAAGCGTCCGGGTCGTTCGTGTCTCCCCCGATCATCGAAAATCCGAAATGATCTTCTTCGGTATAATCAAAGGAAAAACTGTCGTCAATCAAACCTTCATCATAGAGAGTTTCATAATTCTCCGTACTTGAGCCGAACATGAGATCCAACACAAGATTAACTGCCAATTCATAACGAAGCATGTTCTCCCCGCTCCGCCCGGGGCTTTTTTCTTTAAAGCCAATTAAACATTTTGATGTCTGTACAGGCATTCTCAGTACCTTCTTCACACGGGCCACTTCTGTCGGTTCCTTTTCATTAAAGCGTTGCACCGGTGGCTGAGCCTTGAATTTCTTCTGATTTTGATTCTCCGCAACAAACGAAATGATCTCCTCGGGATCCACCGGCCCCGTTACAAACAAAAGCATATTACTCGGATGATAAAATGTTTCAAAGCACGTGTACAACAAGTCCTTTGTGATATCAGCAATAGATTCCTCTGTTCCTGCAATATCGATTTTCACGGGATGGTGGTGGTACATATTTTCAATCAAACCAAAGAACAAACGCCAGTCGGGATTGTCATCGTACATACGAATTTCTTGCCCGATAATGCCTTTTTCTTTCTCAACAGTTTCTTCTGTAAAGTATGGTTCCTGAACGAAATTCACAAGTGTCTCAAGGTTTTCCTTCACGTTAGCCGTTGCTGAGAACAGATAAGCCGTTCTTGTAAAAGAGGTAAAGGCGTTGGCTGCAGCCCCTTGCTTGCTAAATTGCTGGAACACATCGCCGTCTTCTTTTTCAAACATTTTATGTTCCAGAAAGTGGGCGATACCATCCGGCACCTGAATCGCTTCTTCACCGTTTAAAGGGACAAAAGTATTGTCAACCGATCCATACTTCGTCGTGAAGGTCACAAAGGTTTTGTGGAAATCTTGCTTAGGCAATACAAATACGTCAAGCCCATTTTCGAGTTTGTCGTGATAAACCGTTTCCTTCAATTGTTCAAAAGCGAGTTGTTCCATCACGAGCCCTCCTTGCCTTTCAAAAAGTACGTCGTGTCAAGCTTAACCTTCTCTGCCATCTGGGTAACATCGTCTCTTGACACCCCGTCGACACCTGCAATCCATTCATCAACGGAACGTTCACAACCCGAGGAAATGCCATTATAAAAAAATTCAATGATCCCTCGTGGATTATCAATCGTCTCCAAAATTTGATTCTTCAACATGGCCTTTGTCTGTTGGAACTCTTCCTCCGAGAAGTCACCTAGTCTCATCTTCTCCGTCTGTTCCTTGATAATCGTTACTGCCTTCTCATAATTGGAGGATTGGATACCGGAGAAGACCAATAATAACCCTTTGTGGGTCTCGATTCTCGAAGACGCATAATAGGCCAGGCTTGCCTTCTCACGGACATTGATGAACAACTTGGAATGCGGAAAACCCCCGAGAATGCCATTGAAAACAAGCAAAGGATAATAATCATTATCTGCGTATGTGGTGTAAGTCCGATAACCAAGATTTAATTTCCCCTGTTCAATGTCCTCCTCTTCGATGATCACCTGTTCTTCCTTAAATTGAGGTGCGGAAACCGTTTCTTGTGCGACGTTTTGGTTTTGTTCCGGAAAATCAAAGGCCTCTCTGGCAATGGCTTCCACTTTCTGTTCATCAATATCCCCGACAATAAACAGATCGATCTTATCACTTGAGATCATTTCCCGGTAGTATGTAACCAGATCTCCGGCTGAAATTCCGTCAATCTTATTTTCCTGGCCGTAAGCATGCAACCGATAAGGTTCGCTTTTACACATTTCTTCAATTAAACGAGTGTTGGCATATCGCATCTTATCATCCCGCATTGATTGGATCCGTTGTTTCAAGGTTCGTTTTTCCTTCGCAACGATATCTTCATCGAATTGGCCCTCTGTCAATTTCGGCCTTAACACAACTTCGGCCAAAAGGCGTAACGCCTTCTCCAACAGCGGCGTTGAGTCCGATAAATACTTCTCATTGGCCACCTCCATCTTAAAGGAAATAAAATGGTGATCGCCTTTTTTAGACAACTGTGCTGATAAGGACGCACCATACAGGTCATTTAACCGCCTGCGTAAATCTTTAGCGGTCGGAGAAAACTCGGTCGCCCTTTGTAATACATAAGCCAATAACGCTCTTTTCGTCACGCTTTGTTCGGAAAGCGGCGCTTTAAACTTCAATACCATCGTATTTGTCTTATATTTCATCGTGTCCACAGTGTGAAGAGTCACTGGCCCTAACTCTTTAGCTGCAGGTGTTTGAATAGACATGACTGACATCTCCTTTCTAACGTCCTTCTAATAACGTTGGCCGCCGTTCACATAACCCGGACCGAAACCCTTAATTCAAGTAATAGGACAGATCCCCAAACAACGGAAAGGACACTAGTTTATTATATGCTTTTGCCCGCAGTTTAAATCGAATAATGGAAAAAATGGGGGCATCCGCCCCCAATTACCGCTCGCCCTTAATATAATTTTCCCCGTTTGCCTTTGGCGGTTCGGCTCGCCCGATAAATCCTGCCAATGCCAAGATTGTCAACGCGTAAGGCGCAATTTGCAAATAAACAACCGGAATGGAACTCAAAAGCGGAATGGCTCCTCCGATCACACTTAAGGATTGGGCCAGGCCAAAAAACAGTGCTGCTCCCAGAGCCCCAAGTGGATTCCATTTGCCGAAAATCATTGCCGCCAAAGCCATAAAGCCTTGTCCTGCAATGGTTGATGCACCGAAGTTGGTTGCAATGGACGTTACATAAACGGCACCACCGAGACCACCAAGAGCGCCACTCAACATGACCCCGATATAACGCATTTTCGTGACATTGATTCCCATAGTATCTGCCGCCTGGGGATGTTCCCCGACGGAACGAAGCCTGAGCCCGAAAGGCGTCTTGAAAATCACATACCAAACGACAAAGGCAATGATAATGGCCAAATAAGATGTTAAATAGGCATTTTGAAAGAAAAGCGGCCCGATAATCGGGATATCGCCTAACACGGGAATATCAATTTTGAAAATCCGATAATCGATATAAGGCGTCTGCCCGGATTCAAAAATTTTCTTCGTTAAAAAAACACATAACCCGGTTGCGAGAAAATTTATGGCCACACCACTTACAACGTGATCGGCTCTGAAAGTTACCGTTGCAAGGGCATGAAGGAGGGAAAACAAAGCGCCCACAATTGCCGCTATAAGAAGAGCAAACCAGGGTGAAAGTCTTCCAAATCCCCAGTCCTGCGCAAAAAGCGTTACAGTTGCGCCGATAAACGCACCCATGACCATTAAGCCCTCAAGACCAATGTTAACAACACCGGAACGTTCACTGAAAACACCGCCCAATGCGGTCAAGATCAATGGAGCTGCTGAAAAGATTGCTGCCGGAATAATGATTTGCAAGGCCTCCATAATAGTCATGTCAGTTTTCCCCCTTTCTGAAACGATTCAACAGCCAGCGAATCAAATAACTTGCGCCGACAAAGAAAATAATCATCGCCATCACGATTTTGATAACCTCGGGCGGCACACCAGCTTGAAATTGCATGTTGGATGCCCCAACTTTCAAACCACCGAACAGAATTGCCGCCAGAATGGTGCCAACCGCGGTATTCGCCCCTAACAAAGCAACAGCGATGCCCGTAAAACCGAGGCCGATAAAACCGGCAGTATTAATCGTCATATATTGATACGTACCCAGCCCTGCCATGGCTCCGGCAAGACCGCCAAATGCACCGGAAATGGTCATGGAAAGGATGATATTCCGAGAGACACTCATTCCGGCATATTGAGAGGCATTAGGATTAAAACCGACCGATCTCAACTCATAGCCGAGTGTAGTCTTTCTTAGAATAAACCACATGACGAAAGCAGCAAGCAAAGCTACTATGATCCCGTAATGCACCCGCGAATGGTCTGTCAGTTGGCGGAAAAAAGGAGCGGCTAATGAAGCGGTCGCTGAAATCTCCTCAGTCCGCTCTCCCGAGGACGCCTTCAAATACGCCCGAATAATTTCATTTGTAACATGGAGCGCGATATAGTTCATCATAATCGTGACAATAACCTCATGTACCTTAAGCCGAGCTTTCAAAAGACCCGGAATAAATCCCCACAACGCTCCAGCCACGGCAGCTGCCAATATAGCCAGCGGTAGATGAATAAACATCGGCGCATCCACTGTGAGTCCAACATAAACAGAAGCAAACCAACCAACAATGAATTGTCCTTCTACACCAATATTAAATAGGCCCGTCCGGAAAGCAAAAGCAACAGCAAGTCCGGTAAGAATTAATGGAGTAAACTGGCGTATGGTCTCTCCAAGGTTATAAGAACTCCCAATAGCCCCTTCGAATAATGCGGCGTAGGCGGAAAACGGATTATAGCCCCCTGCAAGCATAATTAGGCCGCCGACGATCAAACCGAAAATAACGGAAAGAATGGGAACAAGCAAATTGAAATAACGCGGATTTTTCATTTAATCTCTTCCCCCTTCCGGCACACCGGCCTCCGACTTTTGGCCCGCCATCAGCAAACCGAGTTCCTGTTCATTCGTTTCGTCCGGATCCACCTCAGCGAGAATTTCCCCATTGTACATAACGGCAATCCGGTCACTCAAATTGAAAATTTCATCCAGCTCGAAAGAAACGAGTAACACGGCCTTGCCGCGGTCCCGCTCTTCAACAAGTTTCGAATGGATAAATTCTATTGCACCAACATCAAGTCCGCGGGTCGGCTGTGCCGCAATCAATAAATCAGGGGAACGATCAATTTCCCTCGCAACAATCGCTTTTTGCTGGTTCCCCCCTGACAGAGCCCGAGCAGGAGTCAGTTCACTCGGAGTTCGAACGTCAAATTCTTTAATTAAGGTTTGCGCCTTGTTATAAATGACCGGATAATTCAGTACGCCTTTTGAAGAGTATGGCTTGTGGTAATAGGATTGCAAAACCATATTTTCTCCGACGGAAAAATCAAGGACAAGTCCGTGTTTATGTCGGTCCTGCGGAATATGGCCTACCCCGGCTTCAAATACTTTTCGGGGAGTGAAAGAAGTGATGTCCTTGTTATTAACAAGTATTTCACCGCTGTCCGCCTTTCTTAATCCGGTTATCGCCTCAACCAATTCAACTTGTCCGTTTCCGTCCACGCCTGCAATACCAAGAATTTCTCCAGCATGGACCTGCAAATTCAATTGGTTCACAACCGATACCTTTCTCTCGTCTTGAACATTTAAATTTCTAATGCTTAGGATTTCTTTTCCTGGTTGTTTGTTACTTCGTTCCATCGAGAGGTTGACATCCCGCCCTACCATCATCGTCGCAAGCTTGTCCGGATCAGCTTCAGCCACATCAACGGTGTCGATGCTTTTCCCAAGCCGAATAACTGTGCATCGATCAGCCACTTTAATAATTTCTTTCAATTTATGGGTAATGAGAATAATGGATTTCCCTTCTTCAACAAGCTTTTTCATGATTTCCATCAATTCATCAATTTCCTGCGGCGTCAGAACTGCCGTTGGCTCATCGAAAATCAGAATATCCGCCCCGCGGTAAAGCGTTTTCAGAATTTCCACACGTTGCTGCATCCCGACAGAGATATTCTCAACCTTCGCACTTGGATCAACTGCTAATCCGTATTGTTCCGAAATCGTTTGGACTTCCTTTTCAGCCTTTTTTCTATCTATATTTAAGCCTTTGTTCGGTTCACTGCCCAGAATAATGTTTTCCGTGACAGTAAATTTATCAATCAGCATAAAGTGTTGGTGGACCATGCCGATACCAAGATCATTGGCAACATTGGCGTCAGTGATACGAACCTTTTCACCGTTAACATAAATTTCGCCGCGATCCGGTTGATACAGCCCGAACAAAATGTTCATCAATGTGGATTTTCCAGCCCCATTTTCTCCCAAGAGAGCGTGGATTTCTCCTTTTTCCACCTGGAGATTGATATTATCGTTTGCGACAACACCGGGAAATTCCTTACGAATGTTTTTCATTTCAATGACGTTATCCATGATTCCACCTCCCAGATACAGACCTGCGGCCTGTTCCGAAATCTGTAGATGCCCGAAGGCCGATCTTTCGTCAAACATAAACAAAGGCCAGTAGAAACCGGCCTTTGTTCAGCCTTTATTGTCCAAGGTTTTCCATGTACTTTTTGAACTCTTCCTTAGTACCCGGAGCTGTGATATCTCCGTTAATGATTTTCTGCTTATATTCTTTCATCTTAGCCAAAGCCTCTTCGCTTAAATTCTTCTTGTGCTCGGAAGGACCAACGGCATTTTCCTTCAATCCTAACAAAACATGTTCGCCACCCGGGAATTCCCCGTTCATCGTTTGCTCAGCTACCTTGTAAACGGCAGTATCAACATGTTTAACCATCGAGGTTAATGTAACGTTCTCCGGCAAACCTTGCTTGTACTGGTCGCGGTCTACACCGATAACCCAAACCTTGTCTCCACTGCGGGAGCGGTTCTTGGCTTCGGTAAATACTCCGTTTCCGGTTGCACCTGCAGCGGCGAAAATAATGTCAGCGCCTTTGCTGTACATTGTCGAAGCAATTTGTGAGCCCTTGGCAGCATCTGCAAAGCTTGCAGCATATTGAACGAAGATTTCCGCATCCGGATTGACCGCTTTAACACCGGCTCTGAAACCATACTCAAATCTTGAAATAACGGCTGATTCCACACCGCCGACAAAACCGACTTTATTTGTGTCGGTCATAATTCCCGCTGCAACACCGACAAGGAAAGAGCCTTGTTGTTCTTTAAAGGTGATGCTGGCAACGTTTTTGACTAATTGGCCGTCATCCGTTTTAACTACAGAGTCGACAATTGCCAGGTTAGCCTCTGGGTTTTGCTGAGCGACTTTTTTGATTGCATCCGCCATCTTGTAACCAATACCGAATACCAGATCATAATCCTTTCGGACCAGCTTATTCAGATTCGGAAGATAATCGGCATTAGCCTGGGATTCCAGATAAGTTACGGCTTTCCCTTTTCCGGCTGACAGGCTATTGTCCTCAGCGAACTTTTGGAGTCCTTCCCATGCACTCTGGTTAAATGACTTATCATTAACCCCGCCTGTATCTGTAACCATCCCGACGGTAAAGTCTTTGCTTGCACCGTTTCCTTCAGTGCCTTCGCTATTGCCCCCGCCGTTTGCGGAACCTCCATCATTATTGCCACCCGATCCACAGGCAGCCAACAATGTGCTTACAATCAAAACAAAGACCATTGTAAACGCAAACCTTTTCATTCTTGCTTTCCTCCCTTATTTTCACGGTGAGATAAGTATTCCCGATTCGAAACATCGGAATTAGTGAACCGTCGCCCCCTTTATTAATCGGTTCGATTCGAATCGACATTACTATAACATTTTTTAAAGGAAAATTGAATAACCTTTACAAAATGACTACAAAAATTGCTAAACACCTAACTGTTCGCGGCTTCGTCATTCGCCTGCGAAACCAATACTCTCCGGGGCTTGCTGCCTTCGTACGGGCCTACGATTCCGTTTGCCTCCATAGCGTCTATCAACCGGGCAGCCCGTGTATATCCTATTCTAAAACGCCGTTGCAGCATGGATACGGAGGCTGTACCCATTTCAACAACAAGCCTGACCGCATCCCTGTAATATTCATCTTCAACTTGTGCATCCTCTTGCTCAGGTTCCTCGCTAGGTGTCATTTCCTCCTGATATTGGGCTTTTTGCTGTCCAATTACAAAATCCACGGTTCGTTCAACTTCATCATCCGATAAGAACGCTCCCTGAATTCTTGTCGGCTTGGAGGCACCTACGGGAAGATATAACATGTCTCCCTGGCCGAGAAGCTTATCGGCTCCTCCCATGTCAAGGATTGTACGCGAATCCGTTTGAGAAGAAACGTTAAAAGCAATTCGCGATGGAATATTGGCCTTTATGACACCTGTGATGACGTCGACTGAAGGCCTCTGGGTCGCGATAATTAAATGAATACCGGCTGCACGGGCCATCTGAGCCAACCTTGTAATGGAATCCTCTACATCCTTGGAAGCCACCATCATCAAATCAGCCAACTCATCAATAATGACCACTACATATGGCAGAAAAGGCTGCTTCTCTTCCGCCCCTTCGTTTTGCCGGTGTAACCAATTATTATAGCTTTCAATATTTCTCGTCCCGCTTTCGGAAAACAACTCATAACGGCGTTCCATTTCTTCAACTACTTTTTTCAACGCTTGTGACGCCTTCTTTGGATCGGTCACAACAGGCGTAAGCAAATGCGGCACACCATTATATACGTTAAGCTCGACCATTTTCGGATCAATCATGATCATTTTCACTTCATGAGGTTTCGTCCTGGTCAATAAGCTCGTAATCATGGCATTAATACAGACGCTTTTCCCGCTCCCGGTGGATCCGGCCACCAACAAGTGAGGCATCGTGGAAAGATCAGCCAAAACCGGATTCCCTGAGATGTCCCGGCCGAGTCCGATTAACAACTTTGAAGCCTTACGATCGTTGGTCTTGGCTTCCAACACCTCTCTAAGTGTGACCATGGAGATTTCCTGATTCGGCACCTCAATACCTACAGCCGATTTGCCGGGAATCGGGGCCTCAATCCGGATTTCCTTTGCTGCCAGCGCCAATGCCAGGTCATCATTCAGCGACACAATTTTGCTGACCTTCACGCCAACATCAGGATACACTTCGTATTTCGTCACCGCCGGCCCTACATGGACTTTTCGAATCTTTGCCTTCACCCCGAAACTTTCAAACGTTCTTTCGAGCTTTCGTGCGTTTTCATGTATGTATTGCTTTTGCAAATTCTGATTGCCGTTTTGAGGTGACAGCAATAAATCCAAAGGCGGAAGCTGATAATCCTTGTTCTCAACTTCTGATGTGGTAAATGAAGGCGGACTTGCTTTAGGACCTGTTTCCTTAGCCGATTCATCCTCAATGGGCGCTTCGGGTTCAGGCGCCTTGGCAGACTGCGATTCATACTCGCTGAAATCATGAATAATGGGTTCAATGACTTGCTCTTCCATAGGCTGTTGTTGCTCCTGCACCTGTTCCTTGACCTCATTATTCTGCTTTGGCGGTTTCTTCTTGGCTGCCTGCTTTTGTTTTCTATCTTTACTGCGTTGTTCACGCTTTGTCCTAATATCGTTCTTCCAATCGGACAACTCCTGGCGTAATCGGCTTAATTGATCTCCGAGAAAACCCCCAATGCTGCTGGTCATCCCTGACAAAAAAGCTCCCAATGATTTCCCTGTAATGAGAATTGCCGACATGATCATCAATATAAAAGCGACAAGCTGCGTTCCCTGGGCGGAAAATAAAACATAACAAAATGCGAATCCCACAGCGCCAATCATTCCCCCGCCGAGATCCTGGGTGGCAATATCTCCCTGCAGCTGAGCCTTGTATAAATGCCATGTGTTCACAATAACCGACGGGTTGTCCACTCCACCATTGGCGGTTTGGTTAACAAACAACTGTACGTGACTCAATAATAAAATGGAAAATATAAATAAATAGCAACCGGTTAGACGCCTTGTCCAAAAATGCGGCTTTTGCCGTTTCCAAATCAAATATAGCGATAATAAAAACAAACCTACTGAAAAAAAGATCGTCCAATTGCCCCCGAAAAACCGAAAGAGCTGATAAATCGCTTGCCCCGCGGCTCCCAATTTGGCGAGAGCCAATATTGACAGCGTGAAAAGAGCCAGTCCCAGTACCTCATAAGCAAATTGAGCCGACCATGAATTTTTCTTTCTGCGTTTTTTTCGTTTAGCCAAAGGCGTTCACCTCCGCAGAACAAACCTGAAAGGGTTTGTCCCATAAATTGAAAAGGGGAAATTGAAGGCAAAGGAAAGCAGCCGCAAAAGGCTGCTAGTCCATTGATGCCGTTCCATTATTATATCATACTCACCATTATATTTGCGGCTTCATTGTAATAATATTTCCCGGCTGAAGGCGGGTATCTAAATAATCCTGCGGATCACTGGAAATCAAACGAACCATTTTACACTTGTCTTCGGATATCGTTTCAACCAACACCCAACGTCCGTTCATATCAATATAACGTTGTTTTTTTGCATGTTCCTCAATTTCGTCATCCTCCGCCAACACAGCTTGGTCAGGCATAACCGTATAAAGGATCATTGGATCACCTGTTCTTGCTGCTGTCCTTCGGGGCGGTTCTGCTCAATTAATTGATTCAGCTTCATCATCCCTTTGCCGATTCCCCCGACTTCGTTAATCATTCCGTAACTAACGGCGTCCGGCCCTACTACATTGGATCCGATATCCCTGGTTAGATTTCCTTTGGAAAACATCAATTCCTCTAATTTTTCCTTACTGATATTGGAGTGTTGGGTAACGAAACTGACAACACGCTCCTGCATTTTATCAATATATTCGAAGGTTTGCGGCGCCCCGATTACAAGTCCTGTCAAACGAACAGGATGCACAGTCATCGTAGCTGTTTCAGCGATGTAAGAGTAATCGGTAGAGACGGCAATCGGAATGCCGATGGAATGCCCTCCGCCCAGAACAATGCTGACTGTCGGTTTGGAAAGAGAAGCAATCATTTCAGAAATAGCCAGACCGGCTTCAACATCTCCTCCCACCGTATTGAGTATCAAGAGCAGGCCTTCAATTTTGGGATTCTGTTCAACCGCTACAATTTGCGGAATAAGGTGTTCATATTTTGTCGTCTTATTTTTCGGAGGAAGCTGTTGATGCCCCTCGATTTGCCCGATGATCGGCAAGCAATGAATATTGGATTGCTCGCTGGCGGGAACATTCGTCTCCCCTAAATTCTTTATTTGATTCAGCACAGCCTGTTTGGACATGTCATTTTGATCCTCATTCGGCTGTTGGGGCTGATCAGGCTGCTTCGGTTGGGTTTGCGGCTGTTGCGGGCCCTCCGATTTCGAAATTCCATTATTGTTCATAGCCAAGCTCCTTTCTAAGGTGTCTTGTCCCTAGTATGAACGACAATAATAAAATGATACGAAACCAACGAGATCACCCCGTCGTTGCCAACCTTTCCATAATAGAAGAAGCCTCCCGATAATGAAACGGGAGACTTCATGAAATATATTGTCTATACTTCCATGATGATCGGCAAAATCATCGGACGCCTTTTCGTTTTATCATACAGATAACGACTTAATGCATCTCTCATGCCTGATTTCAATGAAGACCACTCAGATACATTTTGATTCAGTGAATCATTGAGCACCTCGGAAACAATCCGATTAGATTCTTCCAACAAATGTTCAGATTCGCGGACGTAAACAAAACCTCTGGAAATGATTTCAGGACCCGAAACCACCTTTTTCGTTTTTCTCCCGAGGGTAACTACAACAAGCAGGATCCCGTCCTCTGATAACAATTTACGATCACGAAGGACGATATTTCCGACATCTCCGATTCCGCTTCCGTCGACAAGAACCTTCCCGGAAGGAATTTTGCCTCCCCATTGGGCTTTTCCGTCGTTGAATTCGACAACTTCGCCTTTTTCCGCTATATAGATATTCTTCTTCGGGATACCTACCGCTTCCGCAAGTTCACTATGGCTCTTCATCATGCGAAATTCGCCGTGAACCGGAATGAAGTATTTCGGCATCATTATCCGCATCATCAGTTTTAATTCTTCGGCTGAAGCGTGCCCGTAATCATAAGTCTGGCTTTGAACAGCAATAACATCCGCGCCAATCCGGGTTAAATTGTCTATCGTTTGATTGACCATTCTTTCATTGCCTGCTACCGGATTGTCCGCGATCACCACTGTATCCTCGGATTTGATCCTAAGATCTTTTTCTCCTTTTCCCGCCATTTCCGCCAGGGCTGACACGGGTTCACCCTGTGATCCTGAGGTTAACAACACTGCTTGCTCGTCAGAAATACGCTTCATATCTCCTACTTTGACCAAGATATCGTCAGGGATGTTTAAATACCCAAGATCCTTTGCTATATGAACAACGTTTTCAATATTGTCGCTGACAATGGCGATTTTCCGGTTGTTTTCAGCAACAGCATCGAAAATCTGCTGCAACCGATGAACATTTGAAGCAACACAGGCCGCAATAACCCTTCCCTTTGCACCGTAAAAAGCATCGGAAATTTCACGGCCAATTTCTTTTTCCGAACCGCTCAATCCTGGCAACTGGGCATTTGTACTATCGGAAAGCAGGCAAAGAACCCCTTCTTCTCCGACAGCCGCCATCTTTCGAATGTCTGCGGCTTTGTCATCGACCGGGGTATGGTCGAATTTGAAATCTCCCGTATGGACTATCCTCCCGTGGGATGTATGAATACAAATGCCGATAGAGCCCGGAATGCTGTGATTTGTGTGAAAGAAAGATAATTTCACATCTCCCGCGTAAACTTCCTCCTCGGGATGCACCGCATGTAATTTGGCTTTCTTCAGACCCGCTTCCTCAAGCTTGTACCTTACAAGCCCAAGCGTTAACTTTGTGCCATACACAGGAACATTCAATTGCTTTAATACATAAGGAAGTGCCCCAATATGATCTTCATGCCCGTGTGTCAAGAATATGCCATGTACACGTTCTCGATTTTCCGTTAAATAGGTGATGTCGGGAATGACAATATCTACCCCGAGCATATCATTTTCCGGAAACATCAAACCCGCATCAATGACAAAAATCCGCTCATTCACTTCAACAACATACATATTCTTACCGAGTTCGCCGACGCCGCCCAACGCAAACACTCTAAGCTTTTCCTGTTTTTGTTTTGCCAATAGCCGTTCCTCCCGATTATCAAAATAGCCGTATACAATCCAGTTTGTAAATGCCGCAGCCGCGGCCAGCCCGCCTCAGTGGACCACCGATCGATTCGTCAGTTTTCATTATACATGATTGGCAAAACTCGAAACAAGGCGGCAAAGAAGATTCCATAAAGAAAGAGCCTGAACGGCTCTGTTCATTGGTATTTATAATTTTTCTTTTGCTATCGTCGTATTCAACACTCTTTGCAACAGCAAACGCTCTTCTTCATTAAGGGGAACGAGCGGAAGACGCACACCGCCTACATCCATTCCGGTCATTTGCAAAGCTGTTTTCACCGCAACCGGATTGGGAGCAATAAACAATGCCCTCATTAAAGGCAGCAACTTCCGATGCCATTCGCCGGCTTCTTGGACATGCCCCTGTTGGAAGGTTGAAATCATTTCCTGCATTTCATTGCCGATGACATGGGAAGCAACCGAAACAACACCGCTTCCCCCGACTGACAGGATTGGAAGCGTGACGCCGTCATCTCCACTGTAAACCGCAAAATCATCTGCGGTGCCTTGAATGATTTCACTGATTTGGACCAAATCTTTGCTTGCTTCCTTAACACCGACAATATTATCGATTTGCGATAACCGAATCATCGTTTCTGCTGAAATATTGACTACCGAACGGCCTGGTATATTATAAAGCATGACCGGAAGAGATGTTGATTCGGCAATGGTTTTGAAATGTTGATACAAACCTTCCTGGTTTGGTTTATTATAATAGGGAGCGACCGCCAAAACGCCGTCAACCCCAATTTCCTCGGCTTTTCTCGTCAATTCAACAGACGCATGCGTATTATAACTGCCGGTGCCTGCAATGACAGGCACCCTGCCCGCTGTTGCTTTGACAACATGGGAGAAAAGAGCCAGTTTCTCTTCCGTTGCAAGAGTGGGAGATTCTCCCGTTGTTCCAGCAACGAGAAGACTGTCGGACCCATTGTCCAACAAATAATCAACAAATTGAGAGGTCTTCCGCAAATCAAGATTGCCCTTACGATCAAAAGGTGTTGCCATCGCCGTACACACTTGACCCAATTCCACTGTATTCAACCCCTTTCAAGGTGGTTATCTTTTTTTCGCTTCCGTACTGGATGTTTCGTCAATTTTATATAATTCAAAGGTCTCGTGCAACGCATTGACGGCCGGTTTAAGATCTTTTTGATTGACCAACACCCAAATGGTTGTATGCGAGTCCGCCGATTGTAATATTTGAATGTCCCTCTGGGCCAACGCAGCTACAATTTGAGAGGCGACACCCGGAATCCCCGCTATGCCGGCACCGACAGCGGAAACCTTCGCACATCCCCGAACCACCTCCGGTTCGTAGCCGATTTCCCGTAAAGCATTCAACGCCCGATCAGTCATTTCTTCAGTAACAGTATATACCACACCGTTTGGATTGATATTGATGAAATCGACACTGATCCCATTTTCAGCCATCGCCTTGAAAACCTTCGATTGGAGATCATGCAAACCTTCCTTATCCGTTACCCTGATCTGGCTAACGCCGCTGGCATGAGCAATCCCCGTAATCAATCTTTCCTGGACATCACTGCCGGGCCGTTCACCGCCAATCGAGGTCACTAGCGTACCAAGCGATGAAGAATGCGTTGAACGAATTCGAATCGGCACCTTCGATTGCATGGCGATCTCTACCGCGCGCGGATGAATGACCTTTGCCCCTTGATAAGCCAAATTTGAAATTTCGTTATAAGTGACCTTAGAGAGAGGTTTTGCTTGAGATACAATACGCGGGTCAGCCGTCATTACACCGTCTACATCCGTAAAAATATCAATCCATTCCGCTCCAAGCGCTGCACCTAGAGCGGCTGCCGATGTGTCACTTCCTCCACGTCCAATGGTCGTGACATCTCCGTTTTTCTTTCTACCCTGGAAACCGGTGACCACAACAACGTCATGATCTTTTAAAGTTTCCCGCAGCCGTTCACATTTCATGTCAATGATTTTCGCATCCCGATGATCGTCACTTGTACGGAAACCCGCCTGGGCGCCCGATAATGCTGCAGCTTTCAGACCTGTATGATTCAACATATTGGCGAAAACCACCGAAGAAATCACTTCTCCGCATGAAACAAGCATATCCCATTCCCGGTTGCTGACCTTTGTCTCGGCCCCTCCGACAAGATCTAGAAGTGTATCTGTCGCATACGGGTCATTCTTCCTCCCCATGGCTGACACGACCGCTACAACCTTATACCCTTCTTTCACGGCATCCTGAACGTGAGCAGCCGCCTTCTCCCGGTCAACTTCTCCCTTAAGTGAAGTTCCTCCGAATTTTTGTACAATGATTTTCATCCAAACACCCTTTTATTTCTTTTTCAAGAGATTCAGTTTCAACAAACTTTCTCCGATTTGTACTGAGTTCCATGCTGCTCCCTTTAGAAGATTATCAGAAACGATCCAAAGGTGGAACCCGTTCTCCTCATCCGGATCCTTTCGAATACGGCCGACAAAGACGTCTTTCTTCCCTGCCGCGTCAATCGGCATAGGATAAAGTTGTTCACTTGGATTGTCTTTTACTGTCACCCCATCCGCAACAGAAAGCAAATCCTTAATTTGATCGCCCTCCACGCCCGGACGATCAATCTCAATGTAAACCGATTCGGCATGACCGGTTTCAATTGGCAGGCGCACACACGTTGCAGCTACCGGCAATTCACTCTCATGAAAGATTTTCTTCGTTTCATTGATCATTTTGATTTCTTCAAAGGTATAACCGTTTTCTTGAAACTTATCAATCTGCGGAACCGCGTTAAAAGCAATCGGATAATGCTTCTCATCGCCTTTGACCGGCAACAGTTCCGGTTTGTAATCACGGCCTTCCAGCATTGCACGGCTTTGTTCCTTCATTTCATCAACTGCCTTCGTACCTGCCCCGGAAACCGCCTGATAAGTTGAGACCAGCACCTTCCTCAGACCGAATTCCCGACGGATCGGTTCAAGGGCCGCTACCATTTGAATAGTCGAGCAGTTTGGATTTGCAATGATGCCCTGATGTTGATGCAAATCCTCTTCATTGACCTCCGGCACTACTAATGGCACATCCGGATCCATACGAAACGCGCTCGTATTATCAACGACTATTGCTCCCTTTTTCACCGCCTCATGAGCAAGCTCTTTTGAAACGGATCCCCCTGCGCTGAACAAAGCTAAATCAACGCCTTCAAAAGCCTCGGGACGCGCTTCTTGTATTGTCCATTGCTTATTATTAAAGGTTACCTGCTTCCCTGCTGAACGCTTTGAAGCAAGCGGTATAAATTCCGCAATAGGAAATTTTTCTTCCTCAAGCATCTTGATCATTTGTTGGCCGACCGCTCCGGTCACCCCAACAACCGCGACACAATATGTTTCTCCCATTCTATAACTCCTTCCTGGCATTTAAATAGCTTTATAAAAAGGAGAAACCATATGTTTCTCCTTTACGACCGATTGATGGTTCCTATTTTATCATATTCTCATTTCAAGAAGAAGTTGAATTAATCGGGAGGCCGCTCAATCACGAAACCTTTCAATCAGGACGGGTTGTAACTGGTCCCCGTCAAGCGCTGATTCTACTGTTTCTTGAAGTGAATCCATACGGGCCACGAGCGAATTCGGCTTTTTGTCCGGCGCATCCTGGCCAAATGGAATAAAAAATATATATTTGGAGGCGATCAACCTCATAATGTTTACCCCGTTCAAACCTAGTGCGTCATTCGTTGATATGCCGAGCACAACCGGATTTCGGTTCCGCATTGTCGCCTTAGCCGCCATCAGCACCGGAGAATCTGTCATGGCGTTGGCGAACTTGCTGATGGAGTTCCCCGTCATCGGGGAGATCACCATGCAATCCAACGGATCCTTCGGGCCGTACGGTTCCGCCTTGACAATCGAATCCACTGCTTCTTGACCTGTAATCTCCTCCACTTTCTTTACCCAATCTCGCCCGTCACCAAAACGGGTTACCGTATTTTTTACTGTCCAGGTTACAAACGGCGTAACTCTGGCCCCCGCATCTACAAGCCTTTGTACCTGCGGCACAACTTGCTCGTAAGTGCAATGCGACCCTGTTAATCCGAATCCAATATGCTTCCCTTTAAGCTTCATGGGTATTCTCCTCCTCTTTCTGATTTGCAATAAGCAGGGGTTGAAGAACCTTGGCAAGGATCTCCCCTGCCGTTTTCGGAGCCACAATCCCCGGAAGCCCGGGTGCAAGCAAAGCTTTAATGCCCCGTTTATCCGCATACCGGAAATCCGTGCCTCCCGGCTTGGAAGCCAAATCAATAATAAGAGTCGAAAGCGGCATGTGAGAAAGAACACTTGCCGTTAAGACGGGAGCCGGAATCGTATTAATACAAATATCCGTATCACTTACTTCTTGTTCGAGATTTTCTATATAAAATGACTTTAATCCCATCTCGGAAATACGCGCCAAATGTTCGGAACGTCTGGCCCCCACCTTGACACGGGCACCGAGCGCAGCCATCATTCTCGCAACAGTGATTCCGGTTCTCCCAAATCCCAATACCATAACATCTGCATCGTGAATGGTCATGTCGGTATTCTGAATGACCATCATAATGGTTCCTTCAGCAGTGGGGATTGAGTTATAAATCGCCACATCGTTCCTTTCCAACAGTTTGACAAGGCGACGATCCGCATCTTTGACACAGCCGTCAAGATAAGTATTGGTAATCCCGCTGTACACTGTGCAATGTTTCGGAGTTCGCTTAAGGTGCTGAGCCGTCAATACAATGTTTCCATTTGAAAAGACGGTCTCCACTTCCCCCTTTAGATTTGTACCGCTAACCGGCAATAGAACAGCATCCATTTCTTCGAAATGGGCTTCATCAAGATCAACTTTGGTGGCACCGGTAAAACCATGATCCAGTTGGTCAAAGCCGATCAAAAACAAATTTGCATCCCATTCACTTAGCTTTTTCACCACTTCCAGTTGCCTGGCATCGCCTCCGATAACCGCGACTGAAAGGCCCGTAAGCATTGACTTCATTATTTTCCTCCCCCTCCCACAACATCGTGAGTCTCCAATAGAATATGTGGCAGGCGCCCAGTCTGTGAATTTACCGGAAATCAGTCCAGGCTGAACGGAATCGATATCATTTTGAACAAAAAAATCCCCGCAGGTTTCCATAACCTTGCGAGGATAAAAAAAATCGTTATTGCAGCCCTTGCGGAAGGGTACCGTAAGGACTGACAAGTGAACAGGAAAATCGGTCGGTGAAAATCGAGCGGGCCAATGAATCAACCTGTTTTTTGTTAACCGCTTGGATTTCAGCAATCATATCATCAAGAGAGCGATGCTGGCCGAGAAGCAACTCATTTTTGCCGTTCAGGCTCATTCGGCTGTTCGTACTCTCCAACCCTAACATTAAATTGCCTTTAATTTGTTCCTTGCTGTTCTCCAGTTCGGAGTCTGTAATGCCTTTTTCCTTCAATTTCTTCAATATTTCATGAATCGTCATATACAATTCATCCACTCGATTCGCGCCCGTTCCGCCATATATTGTTAATACCCCATTGTCTCGAAACGAGGAATGATAAGAAAAAATTGAATAAGCCAGGCCGCGTTCCTCGCGAACCTCCTGGAACAATCGGCTGGACATACTGCCGCCAAGCACATTATTCAAGACAGACAGCGCGTATATATCTTCATGACGAATTGGCAATCCGTTGAAACCAAGACAGAGGTGGGCTTGTTCGGTTTCTTTCTTCCGGGCCATTCTGCTTGTCTGAAAATCCGGCTCCTCCAGCGAATGTTTATCATGGTCGGCTTGATAAGATCCGAAATACTCCTCGACTTTCTTCAGTATGGATTCATCGACATTACCGGCAATAGAAATGACAACATTATCAGGAGTATAACTTTGCTTCATATAATCCCGCAACATTTCACTGTTGAAAGAATTAAGAGATTGCTCATTTCCCAAAATCGGATAGCCCAGCGGATGATCTCCAAATACAGCTTCGCCCAACAAATCGTGTACCATCTCATCCGGTGTGTCCTCATACATTTTGATTTCTTCAAACACAACATCTTTCTCTTTGTTTAGTTCCTCCGGTGAGAAAGTTGAGTGAAAGAACATATCAGCCAATACATCAAGAGCATGCTCCGCATGGTCATCCAGTACCTTCGAGTAAAAACATGTATACTCCTTAGAGGTGAAAGCATTCACATGCCCGCCGATCTTGTCAAACGATTCCGCGATTTCACGGGCATTTCGTGTTTCTGTTCCCTTGAAGAACATATGCTCCAAGAAATGAGAAACGCCGTTGTTCTCAGTCGTTTCATTCCGGGAACCGGTTCCTATCCAGATTCCTATGGCGACCGAGCGAACGGCCGGAATCTTCTCCAACACAACCCTCGCGCCATTTGAACATTGATGCCTTGTTAACAAAAGATCCCTTCTTCCCAAAATCAAATTCGCCATGGTGAATTTACGCGTCCGGATTTTATCGAGCAGGCTCGATAAAAATCTGTGGCATCCGCCAAGGCTTAGCCCCACACAATGTGGGTCACTTAGACGTTGCAACCCCGAGATCCCCGAAAAGCGCTTTTTGCTTTTTGAGGTTGGATTGACGTTGGATTCTTAGTCTAAGTTCCTTTGATCCAGCAGGGGCTTCTGCTGGATCAAGTTAAATACTAACCGTACTATACCATGTACCATTTCCTGTCTTCAATAATTTACCTCGTTATAGACGGTCTTCACTGAGCACTGTGGAAACAGTCCCCAATTGATAACCTCTCTCCCGAATACCATGTATCATCGTTTTCAATCCTTCGAAGGAGGGCGAAGTTGGGTGCATTAATATCAAAGAGCCCGCATGTACCGACTTGAGTACCCTTTGTACCATATCCTGAGGGCGCGGTTTTTTCCAATCTACCGTATCAACCGTCCACATGATGGTCTTCATTCCGAGATTGTCAGCAATTTTGACAACCTGCGGGCCGTAACTGCCACTTGGAGGGGCAAATAATTCCGGGGTCATATCCAGGGTGGCGCGAATAACGGTATTCGTCCTCTGGAGTTCGCGCTGGATGGCCGTCCCCGACAGAGTCTTCATATCAGGATGGGAATAGGCATGATTTCCGATTTCATGACCTTCTTCGGCAATCATTTCCGCAAGATCAGGATTTTTCTTTACCCAGGAGCCGTCAAGGAAGAAAGTTGCGTGAACATCCTCCTGCTCCATAATCTTTAACATCTTCGGGATATATTCGTTCCCCCATGCAACATTCACCATCAGGCCAACCATCGGTTTGTGAGGATTCCCTTTGAATATCGGGGCCGGGGGAAGATCGTTCAAATGCACATCGGGACTAATCTCTCGAAATACCAATTCATCCTTATCGTAACCGCCTTCAGATTTTCGCATCTTTTGATAAGAAGCGGCAACATCCACCTTTAACCCATCATAACCGGGAATGGCTTTCCACACTTGATCAATTCTGGCATCAATCGCGGGTTCTTTATATTGTTTCGCCGCTTTTTGGATTTTGCTGTAAAGCGGATTTTTTTCATTCGCAACCGGTAAACTATCCTGTTTGAGATCTTGGAGATATCGCGTCGCCCAGGGGTTGTCCACTGTTCCGAATGCAAAAAGAAAAATAAATAAAAAGACTGTCCAATGCAACAGTTGTTTTCTCATGCCCTCTTCCCACCTCCAGAAATTGTATGGCTTTGAAAACACTACACTTCCATATCAAAATATGTAGGGGAAGGACAAGATATGCTAAACGGAGGTGAAAGGCTGGAGTACAAATGAAAAATTGGCCAAAATAAAAACAAGCTGGAATAACCCAGCCTGATCTTAGGAATTTTTCTGCTTTTCCTTTTCTTCCTTTTCAACCAAAACCGCTTTCCTTGAAAGTTTAACACGGCCTTGATTGTCGATATTAATGACCTTGACAAGAATTTCATCACCGATGGATACAACATCTTCCACTTTGCCGATTCGTTCTTTGGCCATTTCCGAAATGTGGACAAGGCCGTCTTTGCCGCCGAACAACTCGACGAAGGCACCAAATTTCTCAATCCTCTTCACCTTGCCGAGATAATATTCTCCTACTTCAACCTCGCGGACAAGATCTTCGATCGTTTTCTTGGCCTTTTGGTTCATTTCTTCATTTGTTGAAGATATATAAACGCTGCCGTCCTGTTCGATGTCGATCTTCACGTCGGTTTCCTCAATGATCTTATTGATGGTTTTGCCGCTCGGTCCAATCACATCACGAATTTTATCAGGATTAATCGTTAAGGTCAGAATTTTCGGCGCATATGGAGATAAGTGATCCCGTGGCGCTGAAATCGTTTGCTTCATATGGTCAAGAATGGTCATCCGGCCTTCATGGGCCTGCTTCAAAGCTGTATGCAAAATATCACGGTTAATGCCCGAGATCTTGATATCCATTTGGAGAGCCGTGACACCAGCTTCGGTTCCCGCAACCTTGAAGTCCATATCACCAAGATGGTCTTCAAGCCCCTGAATATCACTAAGTACAGTTACACGGTCGCCTTCTTTGACGAGGCCCATCGCAATTCCTGTCACAGGAGCTTTAATCGGGACGCCTGCATCCATCATTGCCAGTGTGCTCCCGCATATACTGGCCTGTGAAGACGATCCGTTTGATTCCAAGACTTCCGATACGAGACGAATCGTATACGGAAAATCCTTTTCCGACGGAATAACCGGTTCAAGGGCACGCTCCCCAAGTGCACCATGACCGATCTCCCTGCGTCCTGGAGCCCTCATCGGCCTTGCTTCACCAACACTGAACGGCGGAAAATTATAATGATGCAAGAAGCGCTTCGATTCTTCAAGATCAAGCCCGTCCAAAATTTGCACATCACCAAGTGCCCCCAGGGTACAAACGCTCAACGCCTGGGTTTGTCCGCGTGTGAACAAGCCTGAACCGTGAGTTCTTGGAAGAATGTTAACCTCCGAGGAAAGGGGACGGATCTCATTGATTTGACGCCCGTCTGGACGGACTTTCTCATTCAAAATCAATTCCCGTACTTCCTCTTTCACGAGTTTCTGGAAAATTTCTTTCACTTCATCCAGAACTTCCTCGTTTTCTTCCTCATCGCTTTCAAAGGCCGCGACAACTTGAGCCTCTACTTCATCAATAGCATCCTGCCTTGCATGTTTCTCCACAACTTTGACGGCTTCCTTCACCTTATCTCCGGCAACCGTCCTTACTTGTTTCTCAAGCTCTGCATCCAATTCATGCAGTTGAATTTCCATTTTCTCTTTCTGGAATTCGGCAATAATCTTCTCCTGGAAGGCTACCAGGCGCTTGATCTCTTCATGTCCAAACATAATGGCATCCAACATGACTTCCTCAGGCACCTCTTTGGCACCAGCTTCAACCATGTTGATTGCGTCTTTCGTACCCGCCACAGTTAGATCAATATCGCTCTTTTTCGCTTGTTCCGATGTCGGGTTGATGACAAATTGTCCGTCAATTCGGCCCACAATCACGCCGGCAATTGGCCCGTCAAACGGAATATCGGAAATAGATAACGACAGTGAGGACCCAATCATTGCTGCCATTTCGGAAGAACAATCCTGGTCGACACTCATCACCGTGTTGACGACTTGAACCTCATTCCTGAACCCCTCTGGAAAGAGCGGACGAATCGGCCGGTCAATCAGGCGAGCCGATAGAATCGCCTTATCACTTGGCCTGCCTTCACGTTTAATAAACCCGCCTGGAATTTTCCCGACCGCATACAAACGTTCCTCATAGTTAATCGTTAAGGGAAAGAACGGCAAATTCTTCGGTTCCTTTGAACCTGTTGCCGTTGACAATACAGCGGTTTCACCATAACGGACAAGCGCAGCGCCGTTGGCTTGCTGAGCGAGTTGTCCAACTTCAAAAGACAGTTCGCGGCCCGCCACATCTATGGAGAAAACGCGTTTTTCCTGTGCCATGTCTATACGTACTCCTTTCTTACAATCCTTTTTATATACACTAAAAAGCGGGAATCAATCCCGCTTTTTTCAACTAACGGCGCAAACCGAGCTTATTGATTACCGTACGGTAGCGCTGAACATCCTTATTCCGTAAATACGTCAACAGGTTACGGCGCTTCCCGACCATTTTCAACAAACCGCGTCGTGAATGATGATCTTTTTTATGATCGCGTAAATGCTCATTCAGCGTATTGATCTGCTCTGTCAGGATAGCCACTTGCACTTCTGGAGATCCAGTGTCGTTTTCATGCGTCTTGAATTCCTCCACGATCTGCTTCTTCCGTTCTTGTTCCAATGCCATCCTTTCCACCTCCTTACTATTAATCCCCGGATGCTGAGCAAACGTCGGTGACTCGATTTGCCAAGCAACGGTTACTTACATACAACGAGAATTGTACAGTTTTTATGATGAAAAATCAACCGTTTACCTTTTTCAGGTATGCTTTTGCCTCTTCAACATCCTTCTTCATTCTTTCAACCAGAGCATCAACCGATGAGAATTTCTCTTCATCCCTGATTTTCTCAAACCACTTAACTGCAACAGCTTTACCGTAAATGTCCTCTTTAAAATCAAATAGATAAATTTCAACTGCAGGTTGATCTCCATAGTTCTCATGGAAAGTCGGTTTAAATCCGATGCTGGCAACCCCGTCCCTCCATTTACCATCAAGATACATCTTAACCGCATAAACGCCCGTACTCGGAATGAGATACGAACCATCAGGTTCAATATTGGCCGTCGGAAAACCGATGGTGCGTCCGCGCTTTTCACCGCTTACAACAGTCCCGTAAATTACATAAGGCTGCCCCAAATACCGGGGAACCTCACTCACCTTGCCTGAGCGTAACAATTCACGTATTTTCGTAGAGCTGACCTTCTCTCCATTCTCCTCTACCTTCCCTACAATCGTGATCCCAAAGCGGTCTTTTGCGTGATCAGCCAGGGTTTCCGTCGTCCCCTTACCTTTATGACCGTATGTAAAGTCAAAACCGGTTACCGCATGTTGAACGGACAAGCCAACCATATATTCATCCACAAACTGTTGCGGCGACAAACTTGAAAACGCCTTATTAAATTCAACAATATATAGACGGTCAATGCCCAAAGATTCGATTAATCGTTGTTTATGTTCAATCGGTGTTAAATACTCCGGATTTTCTCTTTTCCCAAGTACAACGGCCGGGTGAGGATAAAAAGTCATAACGGCCGATTGAATACCTTTGTCATCCGCAATTTCTTTGGCAGTCCGAATCACTTTTTGATGGCCGGAATGAATGCCGTCGAAGAACCCCAGTGCCATCACCACGGGTACGGAATCTACTTCATTTAATTGCTGGGGATCAGCTAAATGATATACTTCCATCATTTCACCTTCTGTTGATAAGATCATGTAAAAATCATTTAAGAAAAAACTTTTTGGGGCTTCATAAGCCCCGGTTTAGCCGGATGTTCCTCGTAAACAGCAAGCAAATGCCCTTCCTCATTATAAACAGTAAAAGTCTTTTCTGCCATTCCCGAGGGAAGAGGAAGAACAGCACCGTTTCTTACCTTTGCCTCAACGCTTTCGTTTACTGTCATCTTCGGCAAAGAGGAGATAGCTTTATCAATGGGAAATAATTGATCTTCCAACTCTCGCTTCTCAACCATTTTCTCAATCTGCTCCAAAGTCAAACAGTCCGCAAGGCTGAAATTTCCGGATATCGTGCGAAGCAAAGCCGACATGTGGGCCGGATAACCAAGTTCTTGGCCGATATTGACAGCCAATGTCCGAATATAGGTCCCTTTACTACACCGGACCCGCACACGAAAAACAGGGAACTCCCCATGAAAAGTTTCATGCGAATCCAATAACTTTAGTTCATAGATCCTGACCTGCCTTTTTGGACGTTCTATTTCGAGCCCTTCCCGCGCATATTCGTAAAGACGCTTTCCTTTAACCTTGACCGCTGAATACATTGGAGGTACCTGTTCAACCGGCCCTGTCCACTTTTCAAGAGCTGCTATCATTTCTTTTCGTTCCAAAGGACGCTCGACCGGCTTTTCAGAAATCACTTCTCCATCACGATCTTCAGTTGTCGTTGCCATCCCGAGCGTGATTTCAGCCTCATACTCTTTCTCGTCTTCCGCCATATATTGGACAACCTTTGTCGCTTTTCCGAGACAAAGCGGCAAAACACCTTCAGCCCCCGGGTCAAGCGTACCGGTATGGCCGATTCTTCGTTGCCGGGTTAACTTTCGGACCTTGTCCACGCAATCGTGGGATGTCATCCCGTTTGGCTTGTACAACGGCAAGATTCCATCCATATTATAAATCCTCCTGACACACAATGAAAAGGATAGACAATTCTGCCTATCCTTTACCGATCTTCTTTGTTATGGAGATCCTGTAACAATTCATCGATTCGGGATCCATGCTCAAACGAATGGTCCCAACGGAATTCAAGTTCAGGCGTTTTTCGCAGGCGGATGCGGTTCCCGACTTCACTGCGGATGAATCCTTTTGCTTTTTCAAGCCCGTCGAGTGTTTTTTCCTTTTTATCCTCATCCCCCAGCACAGTGATATACACTTTTGCCAGTTGGAGATCTCCTGTCACTTCAACATCTGTAACCGTAACAAATCCAATACGAGGATCCTTAAGTTTCCTCCCGATAATGTCGCCAAGTTCTTTCTTCATTTGTTCCGCGACACGATTGGCACGCAAGTTGCTCACTTGAAGCACCTCACTTTCCAGAGATCAGACCCAAATAAGTCTCGGGGGAAGACTATATCGCGGAGGCCTGGGATCAGGCCCGTTGTTTCTCCGCCATAATATAGGCTTCCATTGTATCTCCCTCTTTAATATCATTAAATTTGTCAAGTGTGATTCCACATTCGTACCCGGCACTGACTTCTTTTGCATCGTTTTTGAACCGCTTCAGTGAATCAATGTCCCCTTCATGGATCACGACACCGTCACGAATCAGGCGGACCTTCGAATCTCTTGTAATCTTGCCGTCCGTAACATAGGAACCGGCAATTGTACCGATTTTCGAAACCTTGAACGTTGTACGGACTTCCGCTTGCCCGATAACCTTCTCTTCATATTCGGGATCAAGCATTCCCTTCATCGCACTTTCGATTTCTTCGATGGCATCGTAAATGACACGATAAAGGCGTATATCAACTTTCTCGCTTTCCGCTGCTTTTCTGGCATTGTTATCAGGACGAACGTTAAAGCCGACGATAATCGCGTCCGATGCAGACGCCAGAATAATATCGGATTCCGTAATCGCACCGGCGCCCGTATGAATGACGTTCAATTTTGCACCTTCAACATCAATCTTCTTCAGCGAACCGGCCAGAGCTTCAACTGAACCTTGCACATCAGCTTTGACAATAACGTTGATTTCCTTTAGATCTCCCTCTCGGATCTTATCAAACAAATCATCAAGGCTGACTTTCGACGTTTCATTCCGTTCACTTTCCACCTGTTGTTTGGCCCGGGCTTCTCCAATATGGCGTGCTTTCTTCTCATCCTCAAAAACGATGAAACGATCTCCCGCCTGCGGAACGTCGTTTAATCCGGTGATTTCAACCGGTGTTGAAGGTTCCGCAATGTTCACACGGCGGCCGTGTTCGTTAACCATAGCCCGCACACGCCCGAAAGTATGCCCTACAACAAGAGAGTCACTCACACGGAGTGTTCCTTTTTGGACCAACAGCGTGGCTACCGGACCACGACCTTTGTCCAGCTCCGCCTCAATTACAGTTCCTACAGCCAAACGATCAGGGTTCGCCTTATATTCTTCTACCTCGGCGACCAACAATATCATTTCTACCAATTCATCAATGCCTTCACCACTAAGGGCCGACAGTCTGACAAAGATCGTATCACCGCCCCAATCCTCCGGGATCAGACCGTGCTCTGACAACTCCTGCATAACCCGGTCAGGATTGGCCCCTTCTGTATCCATCTTGTTAACAGCTACAATAATAGGCACCTTGGCTGCTTTCGCATGGTTAATGGCTTCAACAGTTTGCGGCATAACACCATCATCCGCAGCCACTACAAGAATCGTAATGTCGGTTACCTGTGCACCGCGAGCTCTCATAGTCGTAAAAGCGGCGTGGCCCGGTGTATCCAGGAAGGTGATTTTCTTATCATTTTCCTCGATTTGATAAGCTCCGATATGCTGGGTGATTCCTCCAGCTTCTCCCGAAGTGACTTTAGTATGCCGAATGGCGTCAAGCAAGGTGGTTTTGCCATGATCGACGTGTCCCATCATCGTAACAACCGGTGCTCTCAATTGCAGTGATTCTTCATTATCTTCGATATCATAAAGATCCAGATCGGTCTCGTCAATTTGTTCTTCTTCCTCAACAGTTGATCCGTATTCTCCGGCGATCAACTCAATTGAATCCTTGGTCAGTTCCTGATTCTTTGTTGCCATCACACCAAGCTGCATCAATTTCTTGATAATTTCCGAAGAAGACTTGCCTAATTTCTCCGCAAGTCCGGCCACTGTCAGAGTTCCGTTAATTGTAATTTTTTCAGGAACCGGAATCGGCTGTGGAGCGGGTTTCGACTGTCTTCCGTTTTGATTACGGTTAAAACGCTTGTTTCGGTTTCCACCTCTGCGCTTTCCTTGCCTTGGCGGTCTTGACCCCCGATCCCGGTCTGCTCCTGGTCTGGGCCGCCGCTGGCCCCCTTGTTGATCGGATTTCGGATTTCCATTCTGGGAAACCCTTCCCTGGCCGGAATTCGATTTCGCCGGCCTTGATCCCTGGCCTTGCTGCGAGCCCTGATTCGGCCTTCTGCGTTCTTGCTCCGTACCAGGGCGCGGCGAACGGCGGGGTTTACGGCTCTGATCAGCGTCTGCCCCAGATGGTCTTGTTCTCTGCCCCTGGCTTGATTCGGATTTCCGCATTTGTCCTTGTTCCGATCCGGATCTCGGGCGCGGTCTCCGCTGCCGCTGCCTATCCGAATTGCGGCCTTCCGGTTTCTGGCGTCCCTGGCTGCTTTTTTCCGGTTTAGCGCTTCTTTCCGATTTCCCTTCAAGTTTCTCAATCATCTGGTCATCCACGACAGACATATGGCTTGAAACCGTAATCCCAAGCTTCTTCAACTTATCAATGACATCTTTGCTACTTAAATTCTTTTCTCTCGCATACTCATAAATTCGTTTCTTAGTCATTCATTCACCCCCGTTATTGATCAAGCAAGGCGATCAGCTTCTTCGAAAATCCTTGATCGTTGACCGCTGCAACGACTCGGTGCGCTTTCCCCATCGCTCTCCCGAGCTCATACCGGTCGGCGATAATGCGTAACGGCACACCGTAATAATCGCATTTGTTCTCCCATGTATCCTTTGTTCGTTCAGAAGCATCTCCGGCGAGAAGAACACATTTCGCTTTCCCTCCGCGAACCGCGGACAAAACCGAGTCTTCCCCGGAAACAACTTTTCCCGCTCGAAAGGCAAGACCGACGAGTGAAAACCAGGGTGCGGGCCTCATGCACGCTGTTCCTTTTCAACAATCTCCAGCAATTCATCATAAATGTCGTCAGTTACCTTCGCATTTAAATGCTTTGCCAGAACATTGCCTTTCTTGGCACGTTCAATCGCTTCCCTGTCTTTACTCAGATACGTCCCGCGGCCGGACTTTTTGCCAATTGGATCATAAAGAACCTCCCCTTCCGGCGTGCGGACGATTCGAAAAAGCTCTTTTTTCGGCCTCATTTCTTGCGTGGCGACACATTTCCTCATTGGAATCCTTTTTTTCTTCATGTCCCCTACGCTCCTTTACTACGCTTTTTCCCCGGAATTGATTTCTTCATCCTCTGTCAATTCCGAATCATCTTCTCCTTCATATTCCTCATCGTCATAATCCTCTTCGTACTCATCACCGTCTCCGTCGTAATACTCACCATCGGCTTCATATTCATCGCCATCCAAATATTCATCGTCCTCTTCGTACTCGCCTTCATAATCATCCTCAACGAAATCCGCTTCCTCCTCGTATTCAGGATCATCATCCAACAAGCCCAATTCCTCAGCTTCCGACTCACTCTTGATATCGATTTTCCATCCGGTCAGTTTTGCTGCCAACCGGGCATTTTGCCCTCTTTTGCCAATAGCGAGTGAAAGTTGATAATCCGGAACGATGACCTGGGTCGTTTTCTCTTCTTCATCGACTTGAACCTCAATAACCTTCGAAGGGCTCAAGGCATTGGCCACATATTCCACAGGATCTTCCGACCAACGGACAATGTCGATTTTTTCCCCTTTCAACTCGTTGACAATCGCCTGCACCCGTGTCCCCTTATGGCCAACACAAGAACCGACCGGATCAACCTCAGGATCTTCAGCGTGTACAGCGATTTTCGAACGGTCGCCGGCTTCCCTGGAAATCGACTTGATCTCGACCGTTCCGTCGTAGATTTCCGGAACCTCAAGTTCAAAGAGACGCTTCAACAACCCTGGATGAGTCCTCGAGACCATCACCTGAGGCCCTTTCGTGGTTCTTTCAACATCAGTTAAGTACACCTTAATGCGGTCATGCTGACGATATGTTTCATTCGGCATTTGTTCCCCAGAAGGCAGAAGCGCCTCAATTCTCCCAAGATCAACATAAATAAAACGATGATCCTGTCGCTGGACAATACCGGTCATAATATCGTCTTCGCGGTCGATAAACTCGGAATAAATAATGCCTCGCTCAGCTTCTCTGACACGTTGAGTGACGACCTGTTTGGCCGTTTGCGCAGCGATGCGGCCAAAATTTCTCGGTGTTACCTCGACCTCGACAATGTCGCCTGTTTCATATTGCGGGCTGATTTTCTGAGCTTCTTCAAGAGAAATTTCCTGTAAGGAATCCGCTACTTCTTCGACAATCTCTTTGCGGGCGAACACCTCGATCTTGCCCGTTTCTTCATTGATATTGACACGGACGTTTTGCGCCTGATGGAAATTGCGCTTATACGCTGAAATCAGCGCAGCTTCAAGTGCTTCCAAAATCACGTCCTTGCTGATGCCCTTTTCTTTTTCGATGGAGGTGAGGGCTTCCAACAGATCACTGCTCATTTTGATTCATTCTCCCCTTTATTAAGAAAAGCTAGTGCCCCTTCCGGAAAAAACCGGTCGCCATTCTGCCTTTGCCACACCGTTAACTAACGGTTTCTTGATAACAGCGATTGGCGGAAGGGTTTGATTTTAATGAAAAACAACGGCGAGCCTGGCACTCGCAACTTTTTCGAACGGAATTTCCACTTGCTGTTTCCTCGTTTTCCGTTGGACGGCCAATCGCAAATGGTCGCCGTCAAAACCGACAAGCTCTCCTTCAAACGCCTTTTCTCCATCAATTTTCGTATAGGTTGTAATGCGAACCTGTTTTCCGATGGCTTCCCGGAAATCTTTGTCCTTTTTCAAAGGGCGCTCGGCACCAGGTGAGGAAACTTCCAGAAAATATGCTTGTGAAATCAGATTACGTTCATCAAGTTTCTGGCTTAATTTCTCGCTGACCTCCGTGCATTCATCAAGATCAACACCGCTGTCTGAATCAATGTAGATCCGCAAATACCAGTTTTCTCCTTCTTTGACGAATTCCACATCGACGAGTTCAAGATTCATCTCATCGACAATCGGTGTTGCCAATTCTTCCGTAACATCCTTTACACTTTCACTCATCGCCTGCGTTGGCCTCCTTTCTTTATCACACGAAATGCCTTAAAACGATGTTCAATGGAATCGAAACCGTCTGGATGCTTCGTAAACGAAAATGAAAGAGTGGGAAAAACCCACTCTTTGCGCACGAACCTATTCACTAGTATAGCCACAATTAATATATCATACTCAATTTACCAAAGCAAATGTGACGGCTTTCTAAGGGCCGGGAGACCGTGATCTTATGCTCCCTTAATCTAAAACAACGATAATTGATTGGCTTCCGGCAAACCTTCGAGGCAACCGTGCTGATCGAGATCTTCCACGACCGTCTTCGAGAGGCGGGAACGCTTCTGCAAATCTTCTTTCGACAGAAATTCACCGTCTTTCCGTGCTTTGACAATGTTCAATGCAGCATTCGTACCCAGTCCGGAAACTGCGTTAAATGGCGGAATCAAAGAATCGCCGTCTACAATAAACTCCGCTGCCTGGGAGCGATACAGATCGACCTTCTGAAAAGACAAGCCCCGTTCACACATTTCCAATGCTATCTCTAATACAGTCAACAGACTTTTCTCTTTCGGCGTTGCATCGAGCCCTTTTCCTTGAATCTCCTGGATTTTTGAACGGATCGCTGATGAACCGCGCGTCATGATATTAACATCAAAGTCATTGGCCCGAACCGTAAAGTAAGCTGCATAAAACAGAATCGGATGATGAACCTTGAAATAGGCAATACGAACAGCCATTAATACGTAGGCGGCTGCGTGCGCCTTCGGAAACATATACTTGATTTTTTTACAAGATTCAATATACCAATCGGGCACACCATGGCTTTTCATTTCTTCTATCCACTCATCTTGCAGCCCTCTGCCCTTCCGGACGAACTCAGTAATCTTAAAGGCGAGGGACGGCTCAAGCCCTTTGTACATTAAATAAACCATAATGTCATCGCGGCAGCCGATCACGTCCTTCAATTCGCAAGTCCCGTTGGCTATCAATTCACTGGCGTTATTCAGCCAAACATCAGTCCCGTGAGACAATCCGGATATTTGTACCAGTTCGGAAAAAGTCGACGGCTTCGTATCCTCCAGCATTTGGCGCACAAAGGTCGTGCCGAATTCAGGAATCCCGAGTGTTCCGGTTTTACATAGAATTTGTTCCGGTGTAACACCAAGGGTATCCGGTCCTTCAAAAATCTTCATTACTTCAGGATCATCCGTCGGAATTGTCTTCGGATCAATGCCGCTTAAATCCTGAAGCATCCGGATGACCGTAGGATCATCGTGTCCGAGAATATCGAGCTTCAATAAATTGTCGTGGATGGAGTGAAAATCGAAATGCGTCGTCCGCCACTCGGAATTCCGGTCATCCGCAGGATATTGAATCGGTGTGAAATCATAAATATCCATGTCCTCAGGGACTACAATAATGCCGCCCGGATGCTGTCCCGTAGTTCGTTTCACACCCGTACAGCCGGCTGTTAGCCGATCCACTTCAGCACTGCGGAAATGTAATCCGTTATCATTTTCATAACCGCGCACAAAACCATATGCCGTTTTGTTGGCGACCGTTCCTATCGTACCAGCCCGGTAGACTTTGTCCTCTCCAAACAATTCTTTCGTGTAATTGTGAGCCCGCGGCTGATAATCCCCGGAGAAATTGAGATCGATATCCGGGACCTTGTCTCCTTTAAAACCGAGAAAAGTTTCAAACGGAATATCCTGTCCATCCTTAATATATTGGGCCCCGCACTCCGGACATTTCTTCACTTCCAAATCAAATCCCGAACCTACCGAACCATCATCATAAAACTCGGAATGCTTGCAATCCGGACAAACATAGTGTGGAGGCAATGGGTTCACCTCGGTGATCTCAAGCATCATTGCCGTCAATGACGACCCCACGGACCCACGGGAACCTACCAGGTAACCGTCTTCGAGCGATTTTTTCACGAGTTTGTGAGAGATCAAATAAATAACCGCAAACCCGTTTCCAATAATGCTTTCGAGTTCTTTATTGAGACGCTTTTCCACGATCTCGGGAAGCTGGTCTCCGTAGATATCGCGGGCTCTTCCGAAGCTTTTCTCGCGAACTTCCTCTTCAGCCCCTTCAATCTTGGGTGTATACAAATCCTCCTGAACCGGCTTGATATCCTCTATTTCACGAGCAATCTTTTGCGTGTTGTCAACAACAATTTCTTTCGCCTTTTCTTCTCCTAGAAACGAGAAAGCCTCCAACATCTCGGTGGTCGTCCGAAAATGAACTTGCGGCATCTTTTCCAGGCGGTTCAAAGGATTTGCGCCACCCTGCGAGGCAATTAATATTTTCCGGTACAAATGATCATTTGGGTCCAAATAATGAACATTTCCGGTAGCCACAACCGGTTTCTCCAATTTCTCCCCAAGCTTCACAAGCTTCTTCAAAATCTCTCTGAGCGCCGACTCATTATGAATCAAGTCCTTCTCAATAAGCGGCTGATAATTAGCGGGAGGTTGAACCTCGATAAAATCGTAAAAATCAGCAACTTCTTCCGTCTCATCCATCGATTTTTGCATGGCAGCGGTAAATACTTCCCCATCACTGCAGCCTGAACCGATAAGCAATCCTTTGCGATATTTCTCTAACTCGGATCGCGGGATCCTCGGTACACGGTGGAAATAATCAAGATGCGCCACAGAAACAAGCTTGTATAGGTTGCGAAGGCCTTCCTGTGTTTGCGCAAGCAATGTGCAATGGGTAGGACGGACACGGCGGAATTCTCCGTTCCCGGTATTTTCGTTCAACTGATCGTGAAAGATAATGCCTTTTTCCTTGGTTTCCATAACCATTTTCCACAAAAGGTAGCCGGTCGCCTCAGCATCATAAATGGCACGGTGATGCTGCGTCAATTCGATTTTGAATTTTTTACATAACGTATCGAGACGGTGATTCTTCATTTCCGGAAACAAGAAACGACCGAGTTCAAGTGTGTCCACTACGGGATTCTCAGCTTTGTCAAAACCGATGCTCTTATACCCGACATTCAAGAAACCCATGTCAAAACTGGCGTTGTGGGCAACCAGGATACCGTCACCGGTAAATTCGTAAAAGTCTTTCAGAACCTCTTCGATCTCAGGAGCATTCTCCACCATATCGTCGGTGATTCCCGTCAAATCAATTGTTGTTTGCGACAGCGGGTGGTGAGGATTGGCGAATCGCTCAAAACGGTCGATGATTTCCCCGTTTTTCACCTTCACGGCAGCCAGTTCAATGATTTTGTCATAGACTGCGGATAAACCTGTTGTTTCTACGTCAAATACAATATAACTTTCATCCGTAAGCTTACGGTGAGCTTCATTGTAGGCAATCGGAACCCCGTCATCCACGAGATTGGCTTCAAGACCATACAAAATTTTTACACCGTGCTTTTCTCCAGACGCATGCGCCTCAGGAAAAGATTGCACCACACCGTGATCTGTAATGGCAATGGCTTCGTGACCCCATTTGCCCGCTTGTTCAACCAACCTTGACGCTGATGTAACAGCATCCATTTGACTCATCGGCGTATGTAAATGGAGTTCAACCCGCTTTTCCCCTTCGGGCGCGTCATCGGTGCGCTTCCAGCCCGGAACCTGCTCGAGATCATTTGCAACCATGACCAGATCCCGCACAAACGTATCGTGTTGAATACTGCCGCGGGCTTTCAGCCAGATTCCCTTTTCAACCGCCTTCATTTTCGGAATATCTTCATCTTTACGCGAAAACATCTTCACAAGCAAAGAATCGCTGTAATCGGTTATTTTCAATGTTAATAAAAGCCGGCCGCTTCGGAGTTCACGCGTTTCAGCTTCAAAGACATATCCTTGAATCGTGATCTTCCGCTCTTCCTCGGTGATGGTTTGAATTTGCGCCGGCTCGTCTTTAATCGGATAACCGACCGCTACAGGGCCGGAAGGGGCTTCCTGCTGCTCCGCCTTTTTTTGCGCTTTTTCTTTTTGGATAACGGCTTCGGCCATTTTCGTACGATCTTCGTTTTTCCTTTGCTCGAGAAATTTCTCATAATCGCTCTCTGACTGCTTGACCTCGGTCTCGAAGGTCAGAGCCGGCAAGCCGAAATTTTGCAGCCCGTGACTTAGAGGCTCTGACAATTTTCGTTTAAGCACCACAGCTTCTGTATCGTTGCGGACCGACACAATCAATTTGGAGCCCTCAAGCCTTGGTTTCTGCGATTTCAAATGTGCGGTAACAGATTCAGAGAGATCCGACAACTGATCAATAAAAGCCGGCCAATAATCGGCTATAAGGGCATCCGAAATCTCTGCTTTTTCCGAAACAACCGAAAAAGAGACGGGCGCAATATTTGCAAACGTCTCTTCAAGGCGTGTTTTAAACCACTGATAAACCTCATACGGCATCACAGCCGGCATCCGAATTCGAAAGTGCCAGTTGCGGCTTCCCGTATCAATAATCAGCTTGTCCAAACTCGCCTGCCGAAAATGGGAATCGATCAGATCCTGCGGAGCATTGATTTGATCGAGAAGGATTTGAAAACTTTCTCTCTTTGCTTGTTCGTCTCCATTCACTGTCTTTCCTCCTCCCCTAATTAGCGGCTCAGTTCCTCTGTGATTTCTTCCAGTGCAGCTGGCAACTCATCAACATGAACCTCCCGCATTTCTCCACTTTCCCGGGACTTCAACTCTACTATCCCCTCAGATGCTTTTTTGCCTACAGTGACACGAATTGGCAAACCGATTAAATCAGAATCGGCGAACTTCACACCGGCACGTTCTTTCCGATCATCGTATAACACATCGTAATGGTTTTCCAATTGTTCGTATAACTTTTCCGCGGTTTCACGTTGTCCCTCATCCTTCATATTAACGACAATTAAATGAAGATCAAACGGTGCTACGCTAAGCGGCCAAATCATCCCGCGATCATCATGATTCTGCTCAACAATCGCAGCAATAGTCCGTGACACACCAATGCCATAGCAACCCATAATCATCGGCTGCGCTCGTCCATTTTCATCGAGAAATCCGGCCCCCATTGTTTCACTGTAAAAGGTTCCGAGCTTGAAAATTTGTCCTATTTCAATACCGCGTGCAAAGCGGATGTTCCCCTGGCCATCTGGAGAAGGATCCCCCTCCTGGATTAAACGAAGATCGGCATATTGATCGACAGCCAAATCCCGATCAGGATTGACATTTATGAATGCCATTCCTTTTTCATTTGCACCGCTCACCGCATTGACCATGTATTGAATGGATGGATCAGCAATGACTTTCACTTCCTCCGGAACCTGAAAAGGACCCAACTCATTCGATCCACAGCCAAACATAGAACGTATAGTGTCCTCGTCTGCATCTTCAACGATTCGTGCATCAAGTAGATTTTTCAATTTCACATCATTGATTTCGTGGTCACCACGAACCAAAACAAGGGCATATGTATCATCTACGGAGAACAGTTTAGCAATAATCCTCTTTGCTGCTGGCGTATCTGCCGCACCATCCGATTTCTCCAAAGCCAATGGGGATTCAGAGGATTTCTCATATTCCGATTGCACCTCAGCCATTTCAACATTAGAAGCGTATTGTGATGTATCAGAATAGGCAATCGTATCTTCCCCAATGTCGGCGAGCGCCATAAATTCCTGCGTGTCCTTTCCTCCCATAGCCCCTGAATCGGCTAGAACCGCCCGGAAATTCAAACCGCATCTTGTAAACACTTTTCGATAGGCGTCATACATGACCTCGTAGCTTTGATCGAGCCCTTCCTTTGTCGTGTCGAAGGAATAGGCGTCTTTCATGATGAATTCCCTTCCGCGCAAAAGCCCGAAACGCGGACGTTTTTCGTCACGGTATTTGGTTTGAATTTGATACATGGTCATCGGTAATTTCTTGTAAGAATTCACCTCGCGCGCAAGACTTGTAATCATTTCCTCGCCTGTTGCCCCGAGAGCGAAATCTCTTTCATGGCGATCCTTGAGCCGCATTAATTCCGGTCCGTATACTTCCCAGCGCCCCGTTTCGTGCCAGAGCTCAGCCGGTTGAATAGCCGGCATCAGAAGCTCCTGAGCCCCGGTTGCGTCCATTTCTTCGCGAATAATGTTTTCTATTTTGCCAAGTACCCGTTTGCCGAGCGGCAAGTAGGAATAAATCCCCGCCGCATTTTGACGAATAAAACCCGCGCGCAAAAGCAGCCGGTGGCTGGCTGCTTCCGCGTCAGCGGGAGCCTCTCTGAGAGTGGGTACAAACGTATGGCTTTGTCTCATCACCTGCACCTCAATTCTGGAAATTAACTTGCTATCATGCACGCCTTCTTTGTTTAACCAAGAAAAAACTTATGGATGTCATTCCACGTGACAACAATCATTAACAAAAGCAAAAACGCGAAACCAATCAAATGGAGCATGGACTCTTTCTGAGGATCAATTGGTTTGCCCCGGACAGCCTCAAATAAGAGAAAAAGCAATCTCCCGCCGTCCAAAGCCGGCAAGGGCAGTAAATTGAAAATCCCAACATTGATACTTAAGAAGGCGGCAAAACTCATCAAGGCAATCACCCCGCCTGTTTGGGCAACCTGGCCGGTGAAACTGTAAATACCAACCGGTCCGGCTAAACCATTGATTCCGATTTGGCCTGTGATGATTTTCCCAACACCGTCGAAAATCAAGGCTGTGGTTTGAACCGTCCTTGTTACACCATACCGCAACGAATCCACTATTGAGTGTTTCATCGAGGCATATGCCCCAATTCTTCCCTCAATTTCACCGTTTCTCAGCTTATTCTTCTCGGGTGTGACCGGAATCTGCAGAATTTCTCCGTCCCGCTTGATTTTGAAAATAAGTCGATCACCGGGATGCTTCTGAATAACAGAAACAAGTTCAGTCCAGGAATTCACTGGATTATCGTTGACTGCAAGAACACGGTCACCTTGATGCAGCCCAGCTTCTATTGCCGGCCGATCCTGAACGAGATTACCAAGCTTTGCTTCGTTGGTAGGGATCCCACCTATCATGGCATACAAAACAAATAAAACAAATGCCAGGATAAAGTTCATAAACGGTCCCGCAAAAATAGCCAGTACCCGATCCCAAATAGATTTGGAAGCAAATTGTCGATGATACGGGGCAATCTGTACTGCCTGTTCATCAACAATAAAATCAGCTCTTTCATCAACCCGGAAGGTTTCCGGAAGGTCTTCCTCTCCCTCGGAGCCCTTAATAAACAGATCTTTCTCAAGATCTGCCTCTTCGACAGTTATCATTCTGGCCTCGGTGTGTTTTGATTTGTTGTTGATGATCATCTGCTTGACTTTGCCAACCTCATTCAACACCAGTCCTATACGCTGCCCCGGTTTAATCTCGATCGTCTCAGGGTCTTCTCCGGCCATACGGACAAATCCGCCTATCGGTAACAACCGTACCGTATATATCGTTTCGTATTTTCTAACTGAAAACAATTTCGGGCCGAACCCGATTGCAAACTCACGGCATAGAATGCCGGCCCGTTTCGCTAAAATCAGGTGGCCCAACTCGTGAATCGATATCAATAATCCGAAGATGATCACAATCGCTATAAATGTTTCCATACAAGACCAACCCTTTCAGATACCGGATGTCTGAATCCAGAAACCAGCTGAAAGTGAGTGATAGGAGGAGATTCTCCGCCTCCGCTGCAAACACACTTCCGTCCGGATCTGTCATGAATTTGATTACTTTTTGTCCAAGGTCCTTACAAACTCGCGTGTCTCCTGGTCAACCGCCTGAATCTCTTGCAAATTCGGATATGCAAGCGAGTGATGCCGTTCAAGGGCAGCCTCCACCCTGTTCTCAATATCCAAAAAGGTAATACTCCCCTCCAAAAACAGCCGAACCGCTTCTTCATTGGCTGCATTTAGCACTGTCGGCATTGTCCCGCCACATCTGCCCGCTTCATACGCAAATCGCAGACAACGAAAACGATCCAGATCTTTTTCCTGAAAATGAAGGGTTCCCATTTCCCATAAGTTTAACCCTTTTGCCCCCTTCAATTCAAGCCTGTTCGGATAAGAAAGTGCGTACTGAATTGGGACTCTCATGTCTGGAAGGCCTAGTTGAGCTATCACGCTTGTATCAGTAAATTCCACCATTGAATGGATGACACTTTCCCTGTGAAGCAAAACATCGATCTGCTCATAGGGCATGTCAAATAACCAATGCGCCTCTATTACTTCAAGGCCTTTGTTCATCATGGTTGCTGAATCAATTGTGATCTTGGCGCCCATTGACCAGTTTGGATGATTCAAAGCTTCCTCAACCGTAACCCCTTCAAGTTCCTCACGCTTCTTATCCCGAAAACTCCCGCCCGATGCCGTTATGATTAACCTTGAAATCTTTTTCGGATTTTCTCCCTGCAAGCATTGGAAAATGGCCGAGTGTTCGCTGTCAACAGGAAGAACCTGCACCCCGTTTTTTTCAGCGGCTTTCATCACCAGGTGCCCAGCTGTTACAAGGGTTTCCTTATTCGCGAAAGCAAGGTTCTTACCGGCCTCGATTGCAGCAAGAGTCGGGGCCAAACCAACACTTCCAAGCAACGCGTTCAAAACAACAGTGGACTCAGGATGGACGGCCGCTTCAATCAGTCCTTCTCTACCAAAGACGACCTTCACCCCGGAAGGGATTTCATTCACGATTTCATCACGGATTTCTTTTGTACCGACGGCAACCAGGCTTGGTTGATATGTATGAATAATCTCGAGCCCTGATGAAACATTCTTTCCGAAGGACATCGCAACTAGTGAAAATTGATCGGGGTGGTCTGAAATCACATCAAGAGTTTGCCGACCAACAGAACCTGTCGCCCCCAGCAAGCTGATCTTTTTCATAATATCATCCTTATTGTTATGAATTGAAAATCCCTAGAGTTACAGATCAAAAGCATCTTCGGATCCTTTGCTTCTCAAATAAAATGAAATAAGTGCATAACCGGCAATACAAACAACCAGCTGTCACAACGATCGAGAATCCCGCCGTGTCCCGGCAAGAAACTCCCGGAATCCTTCACACCATAATGACGTTTGAAGGCCGACTCAACAAGGTCACCAATCTGGCTAAATACCGCAATAACAACGGCTGCCAGGACCACCATAACCATAGATTCGGATACAGAAAATAACAGTTGATACAAAACAGCCACAACAAGAGCTGCTACTATACCTCCCGCTGCCCCTTCAATGGTTTTCTTCGGACTGATCTGCGGCCACAACTTTCGTTTCCCCATTGCCCGTCCGGTGAAATAAGCCCCGCTGTCGGTTGTCCATATTAAAAGTAAAATAAAAAACAAAACATTGATACCGTTCCCGGAAACCCGGGCCTCAATGAGATAATGGAAGCCGAAACCCACATATAACGACGCCAAAATGACAAATGCCGCCTGATCAAAGTGGAAGGTATTTTTTGAAAGGACTGTGTAAACCAGCAACAGCAAAAAGGCGGATAATATAACTTCAGCCGGCGAAAGTAGTGAAAAATTAAAAGGGGGAACAATGAAAATAACTAGAATGAATCCAATAACGGCTGGAAAGGAATACGGAGTAATTTTTCCCATGCGCAAAAATTCGAGATACCCGACCAATGCCATAAGGATAACCAAAAGGCTGAAAGCAACGCCTCCGATCACCGCCAAACCCAAAAAAAAGATACCGGCCAAAGCGGCCGTAATAATTCGCTGTTTCATGACAACCCCCATTAACAGATGTCAGATTTCCGAGGCGGATGATTTGGTAAAATAACACTCCGAAAAATGCCCTGTAAAATGCCGGAAACTTTCACCGGCTTCTGAATTTCATCCTCCGGATTTTATACACCGCCAAACCGACGGCCGCGCTGTTGATAATCACGAACAGCTTCAAACAACTGGGTTTTCTTGAAATCCGGCCATAACACATCGGTAAACCACAATTCTGTGTAGGCAAGCTGCCAAAGCATAAAATTACTAAGGCGCAGTTCACCACTCGTACGGATCAACAGATCAGGATCTCCCAGCTGCGGGCTAAGCAAATAATCTGATATCATGCCTTCATCAATCTGATCGATATCAACTTTCCCGTCTTTAACCTCTTGGGCTATGTGTCGAAGAGCCTGAGTGATTTCAAATCGGCTGCCATAATTCCAGGCAAAATTAAGTATCAGTCCGGTATTAGTCTGTGTCTCCGCCACAGCAGTTTCAACGGCATTCACGGTAGAGCCCGGGAGGTTGTCCGGGTTTCCCATAGTCCGAACCTGGACGTTCTTCTCTACAAGCTCCGGCAAATATGTAAGAAGAAATTTCTCGGGGGCTTTCATCAGAAAGTCGACCTCTTTCTTCGGGCGCTTCCAATTCTCCGTGGAGAATGCGTATAGGGTCAAGGCCTTGACTCCAATCTCATTGCATGCCATGACAATATTGCGGACGACTTTCATGCCTTCACGGTGCCCAGCGATTCTCGGCAACCCTTTTTTCTTCGCCCATCTTCCGTTCCCGTCCATAATAATGGCGATATGTTCCGGAATATTCGCTGAATCGATTTCTTCGGGTGCCATGCCCTTTTTCGTTGAAAATTTCCCCAGCATCGTGAATCCTCCATCATCTTACAAAAAGCCCTCGACCGAAAGAGGAGGGCTTTTCTCATTATTGTATCATTGTAACGTGAATCCTGTTATACTTCCATGATTTCCTTTTCTTTTTCATCTGCGATGTTCTCGATTTGCCCGATTTCGGCATCCGTTAATTTTTGAATCTCGTCGGTGTAACGGCGCAATTCATCTTCAGTGATATCCCCGTTTTTCTCCGCTTTCTTTAATTCGTCGTTGGAGTCACGGCGGATATTGCGAATGGCAACCTTGCCCTCTTCAGCATACTTTTTCACAAGCTTGACGAGCTGTTGCCGCCGCTCTTCCGTCAATTGCGGAATAGCGATACGAATGAGATCTCCGTCATTGGAAGGAGATAAACCCAGATCTGCTTTCTGAATCGCCTTTTCCATATCCTGAAGGCTGGACTTATCATAAGGTTGAATGACAAGAAGCCTTGCTTCCGGTGCTGAGATACTGGCGAGTTGGTTCAGCGGAGTTGTTGCTCCATAATAATCGACCATGACTTTGTCAAGAATCGACGGGTTGGCTCTTCCAGCACGCACAGTCGCAATTTCCCGTCTGAACGCGGCAACAGCTTTTTCCATTTTGTCATTTGCGGTTTGAATCACTTCATTAGACATGATTACTCCCCCTTTACGACGGTTCCGATGGATTCACCCAAAACAGCTCGCTTGATATTGCCGTTTTCAGTAATGGAAAAAACGACAAGCGGAATATCGTTATCCATACATAGAGACGAGGCTGTCGAATCCATTACCGCCAATTGTTTTTTTAACACATCAAGGTAAGACAATGTTTCATACTTCTGTGCATTTTCATCCTGCGACGGATCAGCATTATAGACGCCGTCTACATTATTCTTCGCCATCAAGATCACGTCTGCCTCAATTTCAGCAGCACGGAGAGCCGCGGTTGTATCGGTTGTAAAATAAGGATTTCCCGTTCCTGCCGCGAAAATAACAACTCGTTTCTTCTCAAGATGACGAATCGCCTTACGGCGAATGTAAGGCTCCGCAACTTGCCTCATTTCGATAGAAGTCTGTACACGTGTTTGAACACCGAAGTTCTCCAGACTGTCCTGAAGAGCGAGTGAATTCATCACAGTGGCCAGCATTCCCATGTAATCGGCCGTTGCACGGTCCATTCCCATTTCGCTGCCGATCTTGCCCCGCCAAATGTTCCCTGCTCCAACTACAATGGCCACCTCGACACCAAGTTCCGCAATTTCCTTGACCTGTGCGGAAATTGATTGAATGATAGAAGGCTCAATCCCGTAATTCTCTTTGCCTGCCAGGGCTTCCCCGCTTAGTTTCAAAATTACGCGTCTATATTTCGGTTCCGTCATAATGACCTCCAGGATTAGATATAAGAAAGAAATTAGAAGTTAAAGATGGCGAATAAGGGAACACTATGTGCTCCCTTATTTCTTTATTTGTGATTGAACCTCTTCAGCGAAGTTCTCTTCACGTTTCTCCATTCCTTCTCCAACCGCATAACGCACAAATCCTTTTACAGAGGAACCTTTACTCTTTACATATTTCCCGACTTTCTGGTCCGGATCTTTAACGAAAGACTGATCCAACAAGCAAATTTCCTCGAACCATTTATTCAGGCGCCCTTCCACCATTTTTTCAACAATATGCTCCGGTTTGCCTTCATTCAGGGCCTGCTTTTTCAAAGCTTCTTTCTCCACCTGCACTTCGCTTTCTGCTACCTCTTCACGGGAAAGATAGCGAGGGTTGATGGCCGCAACATGCATGGCGACATCTTTCGCAGTATCCTCTTGTCCACTTCCCTCAAGAACAGTTAGCACACCAATATTGCCGCCCATATGAAGATATTCACCAAAAGAGTCGTCTTCTTCTTTCTCCACAACCTCAAAACGGCGCAAGGAAATCTTCTCACCGATCGTAGCGATCGCCTCGTTCAGCACTTCCTGAACAGTTTGTCCTCCATCAACATTTTGTTCCAGAGCTTCTTCGACAGTTCCCGGCTTCTCTTTCACTAGATGCGCAGCCAATTTCTCAATCAAGGCTTTGAAGTTTTCATTTTTTGCGACGAAATCGGTCTCTGAATTCACTTCAAGGATGGCCGCGGTGTTTCCTTCGGTTTTAATATAAGCCAGTCCTTCTGCCGCAATCCGGTCCGCTTTCTTGGCAGCTTTGGCGATGCCTTTCTCACGAAGGAATTCAGCCGCTTTTTCCATGTCCCCGTCCGTTTCGGTCAGGGCCTTCTTGCAGTCCATCATGCCCGCGCCCGTTTTCTCACGTAATTCTTTTACCATTTTTGCATTAATTGCCATTTTATATGCCTCCAGTCTAGAAGTTAAACTATGTAGAAACGGCAGTTCCCGTTCCTGTCATCAATCAACAAAGGGCCCTCTCTCATTCTAGGCAACCTTTAAAAAAGGGTGACAAAGGGCCGTTTTTCCCTTCATCACCCTTATCATTTCAAATGTCTATGCGGATGTCTCTTCTCCTTGATTGGCTTCAAGGACGGCGTCCGCCATTTTCGAAGTCAACAGTTTCACCGCGCGAATCGCGTCGTCGTTTCCGGGAATGACGTAATCAATTTCATCCGGATCACAGTTTGTGTCGACAATCGCAATAATCGGGATATCAAGTTTGCGTGCTTCTGCGACAGCAATCCGTTCTTTCCGCGGATCAATGATAAACACCGCGTCCGGCAGAGTATTCATTTCCTTAATGCCGCCGAGAAACTTTTGCAGGCGATCCCGTTCTTTACTTAGCAGAACAACTTCCTTCTTCGGAAGCACGTCAAATGTTCCGTCTTCTTCCATTTTCTCAATGTCCTTCAAGCGCTGAATCCGCTTGCGGATTGTCTCGAAGTTTGTCAATGTTCCACCGAGCCAGCGATGATTAACATAGAACATTCCCGCCCGTTCCGCTTCGTCTTTCACGGAATGCTGGGCCTGTTTCTTCGTTCCTACGAACAGAATCTTTCCGCCGTCTGCAGAAACGTCTTTCACAAAATTGAAAGCTTCCTCGACCTTTTTCACCGTTTTCTGCAGATCGATAATGTAAATGCCGTTACGTTCCGTAAAGATGTATGATTTCATCTTCGGATTCCAGCGGCGTGTTTGGTGGCCGAAATGAACACCGGCCTCAAGCAGTTGTTTCATTGAAATGACTGCCATGTTGTTACCTCCTCATTGGTTTTTTTCCTCCGTCCGCTTCATCTTTCCGCAACACCACTAATGCGGCACCACCGCGAAAATCAGCAAAACGTGTGTATTTAGCACCGACAGTTAATATACCATAATCGTCACCCAGTGACAAGTTTCCGGTTAAGAAAACTTCCAAACCGATACTTTAAAAGAATAAGGCCTCTCAGAAATAAAGCCTGGCATATTGGAATCCGGCTCTCTACACAACTATAATTGAAAGTATATATCATTCCATGTGCTTCAACGATTATCCTTTTTGCCAGCCAACCTTATGAACAACTCAATCTCACCTTTGCCGCGCCCCAATTTCTTGGCAATTTCTCCATAACTCATTCCTTGTTCGGCCATAAACAGGGCCTGTGCTTCAACCGATGAGTCTACGTGATCTTCCTTTTCATTTGAACCGGTCGGAGGGCTGTGGAACTCTTGCGGAGCTGTATTTTCTGGAGAATGCTCTACAGGTAGGTCCAAGGGCGTCGAAATCGATTTATTTTCAGTAACTGTGCCTTTTTCTTCAAGCTGCTGAAGGTGACGAATCAGTTTATCATTTTCTTCTCTCATTTCGTCCAGGTAAACTGACATTAGGCCTTCAACTTCTCTGTCCCCCTGCATGCGTCTTTTCAATTGAAAAATCCAATACAAAGCAGCGGCGTGTAATATAAAACTGATAAATAATAAAAATCCAACCATCATTTACCCCTCTTCAAACAAATCGGCCATTTCCCCGTCAGTTTGGATAAACGCTTGTTTCAAACGGAACAACGCCCTTGAGTGTATTTGTGAAATTCTTGAGGTCGAGAGACCGAGAACCTTCCCGATTTCGGTTAAAGTCAGCTCTTCATAATAAAAAAGGCTGATGACAAGCTGCTCTTTGCTGCTCAATGTTTCAATCATTTCCGCAAGACGCCCGACCGTTTCCCCTTTGATCAATTCCTTTTCAGGCATCGTGGCATTTTTATCTCTGATGGAAAGATGTGCATAACCTTCATCTCGATTATGCTCCTCATCGATAGATAAAACGTTTGCCATGAAACCTTCTGACTGTGCGGCGGCCACTTCTTTTTCGTTGAATCCGACTTCTTTCGCTACCTCTTTTACAGTAACGGGGCGCAGATGTTGTTGTTGCAATTTCTCTACTGCGGAATCGATTTTTCTCACCTTTTCCCGCAAAGACCGCGGCATCCAGTCCTCTTTCCTCAATCCGTCAAATATCGCCCCGCGAATCCGAAAAGAAGCATATGTATCGAATTTCAAATCACGCCCGGCATCGAATTTATTTAAAGCATCATATAATCCTATCAATCCATGGCTTCTTAATTCTTCGGGATCAATTCCTCGGGGCAGCCCGACAGCAATCCGCTGTACATGATAATTGACAAGGGGCATGTACATCGCAAGCAATTGCTCACCTGCATCAGAATCGCGGTGTTCTATCCAGCTGTTCCAGATATGCTGTTCCTCCGCTTCAACAGAATAAGCCATTTCAATCCCCCTTTTAAATTTCTAAAGTTCCTTGATGAACAGTTCGGACGGTTAAGATTTCATTGTCTGTGTCAAATTCGATCGTTCTTCCGCTAGAGCCACCAACATCAGCCGCTTCCAGATGAATATGGAAACGTCTCAACTGCTTCTTAATTTCCTCGACATTACGAGGACCGATTCTGGTGCTTTCACTTCCCATCTTCAACTTGAACATTTGTGCTCCTCCGGCGATTTTGGATTTCAGCCCTTTTCCGGCTGAACCTTTTCGTTTCAGAATTTCAACCAACTCCTGTACGGCACAGTCCGCAAATTTAGCCGAATTCGAAACCATCCCCTTTGCAAGCGAAGAATCGGGAAGCATTACATGAGCCATGGCCGCCGTCTTTAAGGATGAATCATACACCACAACCCCTACGCAAGAACCAAGCCCAACTGTTCGAATAACTTTTGGAAACACAGCCACGCCTATTTCCGCTATTCCTATCCTCACGACACTTTGGACACTACTCATTGGCGCAAACTCCCAATGCCTTGAAAACAGTTGGAACCGCGTCGGGATCAGGCAAGAATAGAAACCGGCCTCTGATTTCATCCCATTCGCAGAACGAAGTTTCAATCAAGATAGCTTGTTCCCCGAAACGGGAAGTTTCTGTTAATCCGCTTGCAAGAATGGCTCCTGCCATATCCACAATAAGCTCCGGAGGTGATGCCTTCATCTCCAGCTTTGTAAAATCGGAAAGCGAGGACAGATAAGAGCCGGCCAATATATTCCCGGCTTCCTGAAGAGCGGAAAGACCTGGTTCATTTTTCAGGGAAATTTCTGAATTCCCGGTCAGATAAGCAATCAAGCTGTTGGCCTCTTCAATGGAAACAATCAGGAACATGCCTCCCGTTACATCGCCTTCGATTCTTAAAAACACGGCTGCAACTAACTGTTCCGCACCACCGATCCATTCTGTGACCTCCGTTAACGAAGCGATTCTTGCTTCAGGAACTTCCATCACGATTCTTCGGTTTAACAGCTGCGACAAGGAAGTCGCAGCATGTCCAGCTCCGATGTTCCCTACTTCTCTGAGAATATCTAGCTGAAAAGAATTGAGATCGTTATACGGCCCCATGTTCGTTTTCCTCTAACACCTTCAATTCCTCAATTTCTTCAGGATTGAGAACCTTCTCCAGGTTCAACATGATGAGCAGTCGATTTTCCAATTTGGCGACCCCGCGCAAATACTCAGCCTTCACACCCCCGACAATATCCGCCGGCGGTTCAATGGCGCCTTCGGGAATATCAATTACATCAGTTGCACCATCTACAATCAAGCCGACTTCTGTTTCTGATACCTGCACAATGATAATTCTTGTATCCTCTGTTTCGTCACGCTCTTCCAACGAGAACCTTTTACGAAGGTCAATAACAGGCGTAATAATCCCGCGCAAATTGATAACCCCGTTGACAAAATGTGGGGCCTTCGGCACTCTTGTGATGGCCTGCAATTTCTCAATCGAACGAACTTGAAGAATGTCCACTCCATATTCCTCGTCATTCAACTGAAACACAATCGCTTTCATTTCCGTTTCCAACACAATCCCTCCCAATTATATTCATGGTCAATGAATCAATGTATTGCAATCGATAATAAGAGCCACTTGCCCGTCTCCCAATATAGTCGCACCGGATATTCCGAAAATCTCCGGTAAATAGTTTCCGAGTGACTTCATAACAACTTCCTGATGGCCGACAAAAGCGTCTACCAAAAGACCTGCAAGCTTATCACCCTTTCGGATGATGACAACCGGATAAGAGCCGGATGTATTTGCCTGTTCGGGTACCCCGAAAACGTGCCGCAAAGAAATCACCGGAACCATTTTCCCGCGAAAGTCAATCATCTGTTGTTTATGCGGAGTGAAAATCTCCTCCTCGGGAATGACGGCAATTTCGACAATTGAGGACAAAGGAACAGCATAGGTTTCCTTACCCACCTCGACCAGCATAGCCGCAATAATCGACAATGTAAGAGGCAATTGAATGGTGAAGGTTGTGCCATTTCCGGGATCGGAATCAACCTGTACACGTCCGCCGAGCGACTCAATTTTATTTTTGACCACATCAAGCCCCACACCTCGTCCGGAAATATCAGATATTGCCTCCGCCGTACTAAAGCCCGAGGCAAACAATAGCTCATACACTTCCCGATCCGATAATGTCTCAGCTTCCGTTTCCGTCACCACATTATTTTCCAAGGCTTTCCTTAAGACACTTTCCCGATTAATTCCTGCACCATCATCCTGAATTTCTATAAGGACATGATTGCCGCTATAAAAGGCTTTCAGATTAACTGTCCCTTCACGGGGCTTGCCCTTGGATTTCCTCAACTCCGGCGACTCAATACCGTGATCCAACGAGTTTCGCAATAAATGCACAAGTGGATCTCCAATTTCGTCAACAACTGTGCGGTCTAACTCTGTCTCGCCCCCGGAAATATTCAGTTTCACTTCCTTTTCGAGATCCTTTGCAAGATCGCGGACCATCTTCGGAAACCGTCCGAAAACTTGCTCAATCGGAACCATCCGCAATGTCAAAATCATTTCCTGTATATCTCCGGAAACCCTCGCGACCCTTTCCACTGTTTCCGTCAGATCACCGCTCCCTATTTCTCTGGAGATCTTTTCAAGCCGGCCTTTATCAATGACAAGTTCCTCAAACAAATTCATCAACTTATCAAGCCGCTCAATATTGACACGGATTGTTTGCAATCCTTTACGAGCCGTAACAGGTCGTTCAGGCCCCTCAGCCTTCGCTTCCTTTTTCGGTGTCGCCGATAATGCAGTGCTTTTAGATTCGGTGCCGACCTCCTCAATTTCAACGGCTTCAATCTCGGAAACCTTCAAAATTCGTTCTTCGATTCTTTGGCCCTCTTCCTGCGAAATCACTACCACGGAGAACTCTGAGTCGAACTCTTCCTCTTCAAGCTTTTCGACACTGGGCACCGCCTGAATCACTTCGCCCGCTCCTTCCAATACTTCAAATACCATAAACACACGAGCGGCTTTTAACAAACAATCCTCGCGCAAGACCACCCGAATTCGAAAGGCCGAGTTCCCTTGATCCAACGCCTGCTCAACGACGGTTTTCTCGTACTCATTCAGCTGTACGCTGCCCTCAGACCGCCCTTTCTCCGATGGCACGTCCGCCTCTCCATTCACCAGAATATGAAGGCCCGAAACAACCCTGCTGACATCCCGGCTGCCGTCTCCTCCATCCGAAATGTTTTCAATCATTGCCTCCAATTCATCAGCACCCTGGAGAAGGATGTCAACTGCCCGGGTTGTCACCGGGAGCTCGTTATTACGTAAAGCGTCCAGAACATTCTCCAGCTTATGGGTTAACTCTGCCATATCAGAATAGCCCATTGTGGCAGACATGCCTTTTAACGTATGGGCTCCCCGAAAGATTTCTTGAACAACGCTGATTTCGCCGGGCTCGTTTTCCAATGCCAACAGTCCGTCATTCATGGTTTTCAGGTGATCTCGGCTTTCATCAAGAAACACGTCCAAATACTGATCCATTTCCATTTCTCATTCAACTCCTTCTGGTCGGCATGACTATCTTCATCAAATGTTCGGCAATGTGGTCAACATGAACCACTTCGTCCACCATTCCGGTCGCACCGGCTGCCCTTGGCATGCCGAACACAACAGAGGAGATCTCAGATTCGGCAATTGCGAGTGTATTTCCGGCTGCTTTTAACAGACGCAGGCCTGCTGTTCCATCCGAACCCATCCCAGTCATAATAACGGCAACTTTCTTATAATCTTTCAATGCGGCCACGGATTTGAACAATTCGTCAACCGAAGGGCAATGCCCCTTCCCGGAGTTTGGGTGATCGATCTTTATAACCACTCCGGAACGGGTCTGTGCCACTTTCATATGCTGACCGCCCTGTGCGACATAGGCTGTCCCAGCCTCCACCTGTTCCTCATCTTCACCTTCTTTGACCTTGATTTTCGACAAGGAGTCCAGGCGGGCGGCCAAAGCTTTAGTAAATGTCCGCGGCATATGTTGGACTATAAACAATGGTGCCGGAAAGCCCTCAGGGAGCCTGGTCAAGACACGTTCAAGAGCACCTGGTCCACCCGTGGAAGTTCCTATGCAAATGACTGTCTTATAGAGATTCAAAGAATTCTCTCCTTACCGGAATGAAAGTAGTTTCTCAGTTTTTGCAAGAAGCCTCCGCTGGTTGCCGGCAAGCCGCTCCATGCCTGTGCGGCCTCCTGGACAGCTTTCGTAACTGGTGCCCTCGGTGCATATAATAAAAAAGGAATTCCCGCCTTTACGGCATTCGGAACAGTGCTGTCATCGGGTAAAACACTGAATGCTCGAATTTTCTGATTCAGGAAACGAGCTGCCACCCGTTGCAGACGAATGGCTGTTTCACGCCCTTCTTTTTCTGATTGTGAACGGTTTACCACAATCCGCACCGGAAGTTGTCCCCCTGCGCGACAAATAAATTTCAAGGCAGCATAGGCATCCGTCATTGCTGTCGGCTCAGGGGTGGTTACTACAATTGCTTCATCGCTGGCCAGTACGAATTTCAATAAATCGTCTGATACACCTGCTCCCATATCAAAAATAACAGTGTCATACTCCTTTTGCAGACAGCCGAGTTCATGCAGAAAATGTTCAGTTTTCCGTTCATCCATCCGAAACACCTCGGATAGACCGCTTCCGCCCGCAATAAACGGCAATCCTCCGGTTCCATGCTCAATAATTTCCCAGACCGATAGATTTTCCTCAACCATGTCGACTATTGTGCGAGCAGGTAACAATCCCATCAAAATATCCAGATTGGCCATGCCGATATCCAAATCAAACAAAATGACCTTTTTCCCTAGTTTCTTTAAAGCCAACGCAAAATTCAAAGAAAGATTCGACTTTCCGACACCGCCTTTTCCGCTGATAACCGAAACAACCCGAGTGGTTTTCACTTTCTTTCGTAAATTATCGGCCTGATCAAGCATGGTGTTCCACCCCCGAAAGCATTCCGGCTATCCTTTCAGGTGTCGCTCGAATAAGATCGTCCGGCACATTTTGCCCGTTTGTCAGAAATGCCGGTGCGATGCCGCTTCTTAACCAAAAGTTGACCGCTGCTCCGTAAGATTGAGTTTCATCAAATTTCGTCAAGACAAATCGATCGGGAGACAAGGCGGCAAACTTTTGAAAAATGGCCAGCATATCTTGATATTTTGATGTCATGGAGAGCACAAGCCATGTCTCCGTATCAGCTCCAAAAGGAATCAATTGTTTCAGTTCCTCAATATAGGACTCCTCCCTGAAGTTCCTCCCGGCCGTATCGACCAATACCAAATCCCGATCTGCAAACTTTTCTTTTGCCGCAAGAAAGTCCGCCTTTGAATAAGCAATCTCTATTGGAACGTTCAAGATATCAGCGTAGGACTTTAATTGGTCAACAGCAGCAATCCGGTATGTATCCGCTGTGATAAAAGCAATTTCCTTCTGGTCTTCAAGCTGGGCTTTTGCGGCGATTTTCGCAAGTGTCGTGGTTTTACCTACACCTGTCGGCCCTGCGAGCAATAAATATTTTTTTTCATAAGCAAACGGTTCTTTCGCCTTTTCCATCAAGTGATGGGTCAATGTTTCGTATAACGACTGGTAAACTCTTTCCTTCCCTAACGACTCATCACTCTTATACCAAGCTCTCATAAGCGGCTTCATAAGTCTTTCAGTGAGCCGATCCTCCACTTCCTGGGCATCCAGCCTATCACGAACGTCAGCTAACGGTCCCGGATAGTCGGACTTAACCCTCACCTTTCGAATAATGTCGTCATGCAAATCAATAAAACTATTGGTTTCACTCTTCCATGATTCTCCTGACTCATTGCCAACCGGGCTCGAAGTCGAAGCAGGCGACGGAGCGGACGCTGTAGATACAACATCAGGATCGACAGCCGCAATCACTTCAAGATACTTTTTTGTGAAAAACCCGAAAAAACCGCCTCTCTCCACCTCTTTTGAATTTAATATAATGGCCTCTTTCCCTAAATCACTGCGAATCTGTTTCATCGCCTCAGGCATTGAAGGCGCTGTAAATTTTTTTACCTTCATGCGATATTCACCACCCCTAGACTTTGAACCTCAATGCTCGGTTCAAGTTCGTTGTACGACAGCACAGCCACTTCAGGAAGATATCGTTCCAACAATTGGCGGACGTACATTCTGACCGTCGGCGAACAAAGAATTACAGGCGGCTGATTAGTCGTCTTCAACTGTTGCAGCTCTTGGGCGGCTGAATCAAAAAATGCCTGGGTATCGTCCGGGTCAAGAGCCAGATAGTTCCCGTGTTCCGTTTGTTGAATGGCGTCGGCAAATTTTTTCTCTGTTCCTCCCGAAACCGTCACTACCTTGAGAGATTCATTCTCCTGAACAAACTGACCTGAAATTTGTCTGGCGAGAGACTGCCGGACATACTCCGTCAGCAAATCGCTGTCCCTTGTCATTTTTCCATAATCAGCAAGCGCTTCAAAGATAACCGGCAAATTCCGAATGGATACATTTTCCCGCAACAGATTAGAAAGTACCTTTTGCACTTCACCGACAGACAGCGGTTCCGGTGTGACTTCTTCAACAAGCGTCGGGTTCGACTCTTTTAAATGATCAATCAGTTGCTTCGTTTCCTGTCTTCCGAGTAATTCATGCGCATGTTTCTTAATCACTTCCGTAAGATGGGTTGAAACAACGGAAGGTGGATCTACGACCGTATAACCCGACAGCTCGGCGCGTTCTTTGGTATCTTCACTGATCCATAATGCCGGCAACCCGAAGGCGGGTTCTACCGTTTGCACGCCTTCGATAGAATCATCTTCAACTCCCGGGCTCATTGCCATAAAATGATCCAATAACAACTCACCCTTTGCCACGTCATTTCCTTTTACCCTAATTCGGTACTCATTGGGATCAAGTTGAATATTATCTCGGATTCTGACAACAGGAATAACAAGTCCGAGCTCCAGCGCAAGCTGGCGTCGAATCATTACCACCCGGTCCAGCAAATCACCACCCTGGTTGACATCCGCCAACGGGATCAATCCGTATCCGAATTCAAACTCAATCGGATCCATCGATAACAGTTGAATGACATTTTCAGGGCTCTTCATTCCTTCTTCAGCTGCTTCTTCCGGCGACTCCTCAAGCTGCTGTCCGTCGGTCTCTTTACGGCCCAACATGTAACCTCCAACGGCAAGAAGAGCCGCTATTGGCAACGTTAAAAGATCGTTAATCGGCGTAAATAATCCGAGGGCGGCAATAGTGGCCGCTGCTACATACAACAATTTAGGAAAGGCAAAAATTTGCTCAGTAATATTCTGGCTGAGATTCCCTTCTGAGGCAGCTCTCGTAACAACAATACCTGTGGCAGTCGATATAATTAAAGCGGGAATTTGACTAACCAGGCCATCCCCGACGGTTAAGATTGTATAGGTGTGCGCCGCCTCCGAAAGACTCATATCCATTTGCAAGATACCGATCACCATACCGAAAATCATATTAATAATAACGATGACGATTCCGGCGATCGCGTCACCTTTGACAAATTTACTCGCCCCATCCATAGCCCCGTAGAAATCGGCTTCATCCTCAATATCTTCACGCCGTTTTTGGGCTTCCTGATCGGAAATCATTCCGGCATTCAGATCGGCATCAATACTCATCTGCTTTCCGGGCATGGCATCGAGCGTAAATCTTGCCGCCACTTCAGACACACGTTCCGAACCCTTTGTAATCACGACAAACTGGATAATAATCAAAATCAAGAAGATCACAAAACCGACGATTGCATTACCGCCTATAACAAATTCACCGAAAGTGTGAATCACATTGCCCGCATCCCCTTTACTCAGAATCGCGCGGGTTGTCGACACGTTCAATCCCAAACGAAATAACGTCGCCAGCAGCAACAAAGACGGGAAAATCGAAAATTGCAGCGGTTCTGTCATATTCATCGATACCAAAATGATAAGCAGGGCCAGTGTAATGTTCGTGATGATCAAAACCGATAATACGATATTCGGCATAGGGATGATCAACATTGTAATAATTAAAATAACTCCGGCTAATACAATCACATCACGAGCATGCATCGTTTTTCCTCCTTTCCGGAACATTCCGGCCAGTCTACGACCGTTCCCCAATATCCACCAGGGTTTACACTTTATTTTTCAATCGATAAACATAAGCTAATATTTCCGCGACAGCCTTAAAGAAATCTTCCGGAATCGCTCGTCCGATTTCCGCCTGCTGATACAAGGCTCTCGCAAGCGGACGATTCTCCATCGTTACGACATTGTGTTTTTTTGCGATTTCCTTGATTTTCTGAGCAACGTAATCCACACCTTTCGCAATTACAACCGGGGCATCCATATCTCCCCCATCATATTTCAATGCGATCGCATAGTGAGTTGGATTCGTAATAATAACATCGGCATCCGGAACCTCCTGCATCATTCTCCTCATTGCCATTTGCTGCTGTCTTTCCTTGATTTTTCGTTTGACTTTCGGGTCGCCTTCCATGTTCTTGTGTTCATCTTTCACATCTTGCTTGGACATCCTCAGGTTCTTCTCATGATCGTAACGCTGGTAGGTGAAATCAATTATTGAAATGAAAATCAAAACAATGGAGACGGCCAGCCCCATTTTCGTAAGCAAATGACCCAGTACACTTGCGGCCCCACCTGGACTGAGTTGTCCCAGCGACAACATCTTGTCCTTTTCCAGCCAAAGAACCCCGAAGGCCACACCTCCGATAAAAGAAATCTTCAACACCGATTTGGCAAGCTCAACAAGAGCCCGCAGTGAAAAGATTTTCTTCGCCCCTTGAATCGGGTTCAGACGCTCCAACTTAAACTGGACAGCTTCCGTCGAGAACAGAAACCCGATTTGCAGATAGTTGGTTGCAATGGCTGTGAAAAAAGCAACAAGCGCTAGCGGAACCGCAGCTTTGGCCGCATTTATTGTCAACACGAGAAACATCATCTCTACCGATTCTCCTGTCACATCCATCAGCATAAATTCTGAAAAGGCATGCCGGAAAAGAGTCAACAATTTTTGAACAAACGAAGCCCCGAAAAACAGCAAGAACAAAAACACGGCTAATAAAATTAGAGCAGTATTGACATCAGCGCTTTTAGCAACCTGTCCTTTTTTTCGGCTGTCCTGGCGTTTTTTCGGCGTCGCTTTTTCCGTCTTTTCTCCGGCAGCCACTTATCCCCCACCCCCCAATATTTGCATCAATCCGCGCATCGCTGAAACAATATCTCCCACAAGCTCGTGAACCAGTCCCATAAATAGCGGCAACACAATGATCAAAACCGCAAAACTGACCAAAACCTTAAGCGGCAATCCGACGATAAAAACATTCACTTGCGGAACGGTACGAGCCACGATTCCAAGCGCAATATCAACGAGAAAGAGAGAACCGACAACAGGAACAGCCATCTGGAAAGAAATCACAAACATTTTTGTAAACGTCTCTGTGACCAATTCCGCCAAAGAACCGGAACCGAAATGAATATCCAGTGATTCCAACGGAATGAACTGATAACTGTAATAAATCCCGTCAATCAACAAATAATGAGCATTCACTGATAACATAAATAAAATGGCAAAGGTATAAAGGTATTTCCCCATCAGGGGGCTCTGAATTCCCGTTTGCGGGTCGAAAACATTTGCGATGGCAAACCCCATCTGCAAATCAATGAACGACCCGGCTACCTGTACTGCATAAATCAGAATCATGGCAATGATGCCGATCGCTAACCCGACAAAAGCCTCCTTGACCACAAGCAGGAAAAACATCATATCAATCTCTATCGGGTCCGGATGCACCGTAAAGTACATAAGCCAGGCCAGAAAGAATGCCAGTCCGATCTTGGCGGACGCCGGAATATTGCGATACGAAAAAAACGGAACCGTAATGAAAAAAGAAACCACCCGAATGAAAACCAGGAAAAAAGCCGGCAATCCTTGCAAAATATCCGTCAACGTCATCCTCCGAACTGGTTCAGATGAGTGAAGATGTTATGCGTGAAACTGAGCATCTGCGACAACATCCACGGCCCGAATAGAATAAGCGAAATGAGGACAGCTGCGATCTTCGGAATAAAAGCAAGCGTTTGTTCTTGAATTTGCGTTGTCGCCTGAAAAACACTTACAAGTAACCCGACAACAAGGGCAATAAGCAGAACTGGAGCAGCAATTAAAAGTACCGTATAAACTCCTTGCCTGGCAATAGATATCACAAATTCGGGACTCACAATATCACCTTCATTCTGGATTGGAACAAGCATTCCTCAAACCCGAAATTACTGAAAGCTTAACAAAATCGATTTCACGATAAGATACCAGCCGTCGACCAGTACAAACAATAATATTTTGAATGGTAATGAGATAATAACAGGAGGAAGCATCATCATCCCCATCGACATCAGGACGCTTGCCACAACCATATCAATGACCAGAAAAGGGACATAAATCATAAACCCGATTTCAAACGCCGTTTTCAACTCACTGATTGTAAAAGCAGGAACAAGAGCCGTGAGGGGAATATCCTCTATACTTTCCGGTTTCTCAAAATCGCCGTAATTCATGAATAACTGGAGATCCTGTTGCCGCGTATTTTCCGCCATAAATTCCTTTAACGGGGCCGCGGCCTGATCAAAAGCTTCTTGTTGCGTAAGCTCTCCTTCGAGAAAAGGCTGCAAGGCATTTTCGTTAATTTCACCAAAGACCGGTGCCATAATGAAGAACGTCAAAAATAAAGAAAGACCAATTAAAACCTGGTTCGGAGGCATTTGCCTCGTAGCAAGAGCCGTGCGGACAAAAGATAAAATAATAACAATCCGCGTAAAAGATGTCATGAGAACCAGTATGGCCGGCGCCAATGAAAGTACAGTGAGCAGCAGAAACAACTGCACCGTTGTCGCCACATCGGCAGGCTGGTTGCTCAGAAAATCAAAATCCACACCTGGGACGAGCCCGTTCATTTGTCAGCGCCTTTCTTATGTAATGGTTTTGCTGCTTCTTTACGTTCCTGCATCATTTGTTTTAACCGGCTTTCCAGCATGCTCTTGAAATTATTTGTGCCGCCGTGATCCTCGGATGCCTGTGACTTTTTCCACCAATCGCGGAATTTCCAAATCGAATGATCAATAACATCCTGATGACTATTTTCATCCAGCAACTCAGTCACTTCAACGGCATCGTCAATTTCTTTCAACAATGACACCGAATCCCCGACGCCCACAACGAGTACTCTTTCCCCTATTTTCACAAGCTGTACTGATCGATTGGAACCAACACTGACCCCGCCGACATTCTGAACGGTGCGCCCCTGGGAATACGATTTCGTTCTCGCATTAACAAAACGCAATAATAAATAGATTAAGGCAATCACAACCGCGAGAACCAAAAGAACCTTTACAAACATCCAGACAGTACCTGATGTTGTTGTGACCGAAGGGGTTTCTTCTTGAGATGGCTTCTGTTGGTCTTTGTTGTCTGACGGAGAATCTTTTTGAAAATAATCCGCCACCGATCCCCCATCACTGCCTTCGGCTGCCTTCGCATTACCCGGTGAAAGCAAAATCACCATGAACGCCATCGCTAATATTAGAATCGCTTGGCTTCGTATAACGCGCATTTTCCTAGTCCAACGCCTTCTGGATCGCTTCAATTACCCTGTCGGCCTGAAACGGCTTGACGATAAAATCTTTGGCTCCCGCTTGAATCGCATCAATGACCATTGCCTGCTGTCCCATTGCCGAACACATAATCACCTTTGCACTGGCGTCCAGTTTTTTGATTTCTTTCAATGCGGTCAGACCGTCTACTTCCGGCATCGTAATATCCAATGTAACCAAATCAGGCGAGGTTTCCTTAAATTGCTCGACCGCTTCATTCCCATCAGCAGCTTCTCCGGCAATTTCAAAACCGTTTTTCGTCAAAATGTCCTTAATCATCATTCTCATGAATGCAGCATCGTCAACAATTAGAATTCTTTGCGCCATTGTTTCTCCTCCATTACCATTACTGTAGTTTTTGAATGCGGTCTTTTTGACTGGCAATTTCCGTTACCCGCACACCAAAATTCTCATCAATTACAACAACTTCTCCCTTGGCAATCATCTTGTTGTTCACATATATATCCACCGGTTCTCCCGCCAGTTTATCGAGTTCAATAACCGAACCGGGCGACAACCGGAGAATATCTTTAACGGTCCGTTGGGTCCGCCCAAGTTCAACCGTTACCTGTAGCGGAATGTCAAATAACATATTAAGATTCTTGGCTTCATTTTGGATTTCGCCGGTTTCTTCAAAATCCGAAAAGACTGCCGACTGAATATCACGCGATCGGGCAGAAGAAGATCCAAGGTATTGTCCCTCGGAAGATTTCGACTGTTGCAATTCAGCCTTTGGTTGTGCTTTTGTTTCCGGGTCCTGGGGTTTGGGCGTTTTCTCTTCAGACAAACTATCCATACTCCCGCCTTTATTATTTTCGTCGGAGGCGCTATCAGTCTCCGACCTCATGAGTTGGGCGACCATATCTTTGGCGAACTCAATCGGCAGCAAATGCATAATGTTGGAATCAATCAGATTCCCCACCTTCAGGTGGAAGGAAACCTTCAACATCATTTCGTTATCGACCGGAAGAGAATCAACTTCATCATTCTCGGTGAAATCCATCATTTCGACTTGCGGTGGCGAAATATCGATTTTCATACTAAAGACGGTTGACATCGATGTTGAAGCCGAACCCATCATCTGATTCATGGCCTCCTGGACGGCACTCATTTCCATTTCACCGATTTCATCTGTTGGGGATGTCCCATCTCCGCCCATCATTAAATCCGCAATCGTACTGGCGTCCTTTGTCCTTATAACAAGAACATTGGATCCTTTAAATCCTTCTGTATATTTAACAAAGATTGCTACATGAGGATGGGGAAATTCTTCTTGCAAACCGCTTCGTTTTACTACGGAGAGAGTCGGCGTTGTTATCTCGACCTTCTGATTCAACAGTTCAGAAAGAGCAGTCGCCGCGCTTCCGAATGAAATATTCCCGATTTCCCCGATCGCATCCATTTCTACGGTAGACAAATAGCTGTCGATCTCATCATTCCCGCTTTCATCATTTTGGTTGTTCAGCAAAGCGTCAATTTCTTCCTGGGACAACATTTGATCATTACCCATCGTCTTCCTCCCCTTCCTTTATCGCCTCGATGATTTGGGCGGCTACCCGCCTGCCTTTCTTTCCGGGTTGGGCCGTAAACTTCGGCACTTCACCCGCGCGGATAATCAGAGGATGATTGATCGCCTGATTTAACTCGATGACGTCTCCCAAATCAAGCTGCAGAAACTCCTGCACCGATATTTCAGACTGACCCAGTTCTGCCTTAAGAGGAATCTTCGCCCCTTGAAGTTTCTCCTTAAGTTCCTCCACTTCGCCCGGCTTTCGTTTCTGTTTCTTATCCTGCATCCAGTAGTGGATGGATAGCTTTTGAATGATCGGCTCCAATACAACATGGGGCAGACAAATATTCATCATTCCACTTGTCTCTCCGACTGTCGTTGTTAAGGAAATCACCACCACGGTTTCATTCGGAGACACCATTTGCAGGAACTGCGGATTGACTTCAAGTTCTTGCTCGCCGATGCCTAACTCAATAACCGATTGCCAGGCTTCCTTAAAGGTATTAAGAGCACCTGTGAAAATTTGATTCATGAGTTTCATTTCAATCTCAGTCAAATTCTCAACCTTGTTGACACTGGTCCCTTGCCCACCCAGAATACGATCCATCATCGCATAAGCTATATGAGGATTAATTTCAATTAACAGACGACCTTCAAGCGGAGGAGCTTCAAAGCTATCCAAAATGGTCATCTTCGGAATAGAACGAATGAACTCATCATAAGGCAACTGATCAACAGAAGCGACGCCAACCTGTACATATGTCCTTAATTGAGCTGAGAAATATGTGGTCAACAACCTTGCAAAATTTTCATGAATCCGTGTAAGGCTGCGAATCTGGTCTTTGGAAAACCGCATTGCCCGCTTGAAATCATAGACTCTGACTTTTTCTTCTCTTTGTTCCCGGAGTTCATCCGCATTCATTTCTCCTGTGGAAATGGCTGATAATAAAGCATCAATTTCGTTCTGTGATAAGACATCCGCCAATGGACTCCCCCCTTCCCCCTTGCTGCAAATCTAATCGGTATCAGTTATTTTTTCTGTTTGGACAGTTCCAACGGCACCGATCTGCCGGTAAAAACTTAAGGCGGTTTGCCGTACTTCTTCCTCTGTTTCCTTCACGACCAGTTTTTTCCCGTTTGTCATTGTAATCGTTGTATCGGGAAAGGTTTCAATCTGTTCGATGAAGAAAGCGTTCAGCGTAAATGGATGTCCATTCAAACGGGTTAACTGGATCATATTAAGAAGAGTGCGGACTCAGAGGCCCGCACTTCGCCCCCTTATCGTTTAAGATTAACGAGTTCCTGCAGGATTTGATCGGATGTCGTAATAATTCTCGTATTCGCCTGGAAACCTCGTTCGGCAACAATCATTTCAGTGAAGGCAGTAGCGAGATCCACATTGGACATCTCCAAGGTTGCAGGAAGAAGAGAACCAATACCATCACCCGGAACAGCAATTTCTGCCACGCCCGAATTGTTGGTCATTGAATAGAGGTTCCCTCCTGCTTTCTCAAGGCCTCCCGGATTATTAAAATCGGCAAGCGCAATTTGCCCAAGCAGCTGCACGTCACCCGTTGAAAGAACTGCGGAAATCTCTCCCGAACTGCCAATCTGATACCCCGACAGTTCGGCTACATCACCAACCACATCCGCGGTTCCCGTGGCATCATGTGCCGTCAATGCAGAGAAGTCAATGGCTTCCTTGTTGATTTCAACAGGGTTTCCATTGAAAGTAAATGTCACCGGGTCTGATCCCAAACTGAAATTATTAATGGTTCCATCAGAACCAAAGGTGATGTTTCCACTTTGAGTCGTTCCTGAACCCGCAACGCTTATTGAAAAATCAAGGCTTTTCACGTAATATTGGTCCGTTTTGTTCGGAACTGCTGAGGATCCGGGATTATTAAAGGTGATGGTTGCCTGATGTTCAATTCCGTTTGCATCAAAAATTTTGAAGTCCAATGATTGGGTCGGGTTGGCTGTCGGATTGCCGTCTGTTGTATTAATAAACTGAGAAGCATCCAAATTCCCGACTACCGTAAGCGAATCGGTTTCAGGTTGTTGAATAATTTCGTTACCGATATGCAATATGGACAACTGGTTTTCAACAATGCTGCCATTGTTGTCCACGCCATATCCGAGAACTCGCATTCCTTCCGAATTGACCAGCATACCGTTTTGGTCAATATAGAAATTGCCTGCCCGTGTATAATAATTTTGTGCACCCTCATTGACTATGAAAAAGCCGTCTCCTGAAATAGCGAGGTCAAGAGGACGTCCGGTCGTGTTCATGCTTCCCTGTGTTTGGACAGTATCGATCGAACCGACTGTCGCTCCCAACCCAACCTGTTGCGGATTTGTTCCGCCTCTTTCAAAGGAGGGACTGGTCGCCCCGGCAATTTCCTGGCTGACAAGATCTTTAAACGTCACCCGGCTTTTTTTGTATCCGTAAGTATTCACATTCGCAATATTGTTTCCGATCACATCAAGCTTGGTCTGGAAGTTTTTCATTCCGCTGATTCCCGCATACATTGAACGCAGCATATATCTTGCTCCTCTCATTTCATAAATGTAATGTTGGAAACGAAACCCGTTTCCTTTCATATGATTTGCTTCTATCGGTCCACAAATCTTCGGCCTCCGTTTTGGTCCGGCCGCTAATCCATCAAAATCGTTCCATTAATGTTCGTAAAAATATGGGTGCTGGCCTCTTTCCGATTCATCGCAGTGACAACTGTGTTATTTTTCATACTGACAACAAGTGCCGCATTTTTCGTTACCACCAACGAGTCCGTAATGCCCTTTTTCCCAGCCTCTGTAACCCGTGATTGAATCGACTGCCATTGCCCCGCATCAATTGAAATATTTCTCTCCTGCAAACGCTGTTGTGCATGTTTGCTGATTTTTAAATCTGCTGAACGGCCCAGCTCCTTTTGCAGCACCTGGCCGAAACTTCTTTTATGCTCAGGTTCTTTTCGTTGCACCGCAGGTTGCGGATGGCCTTTCGGCAAAATATGAGGCTGAATCGAATGATGCATTTCACGCCTCCTCCCTGTCCTCAGAAGAAAGCCCTATTTCGGTTATCTGATTCTTGCCGATTAAAGTGCCATCTTCTGTTTCAAACCAAATCTGACCGTTTTTCATCCTTACCGAATGAATGATTCCTTCACCCTCTTCTCCGTTAGCCTTTTGCCAGATGACCTCTTTTCCTATCAACTGAGCGTTGGCCAGCCAGGGTTTCTCACTCTGCTGATTTAGAAACTGATCCAACCGATTATTCAGATTCGTCATCTGCTCAAGCGTAGAAAACTTGGCCATCTGTGAAATGAATTCGCGGTTTTTCATCGGCTGCAACGGGCTTTGATGTTTCAATTGGGTAATCAGCAGCTTCAGAAAATCATCCTTGCCCAGCATTTTCTGTTCGGTTCCTCCAGCGTTCGCTTGTTGCAAATAAAGCGATTTGCCTGTACGTTCGATCATATTTTCACCTCCGGTAGACCGCTGAGATGTAAGTGCTCAAGCCATTCGACAAAATTTGTTTCCGCATTTTCGCCATCCTCTTCAGTTTGAGGGTCGGCTTCCTCTTGATGATCACGATTTTCATTGTAGCCGTCATCTTGCTCGTACCCTTGTTGCGTGTCAGGTTGCGCATATGGTAGAAGCACCTGCAGTTTCTGCACATTCAAATTTTGATTAGTGAAAGCCCCTTGCAGTTGCGGCAAATGAGCCTCAACGAGATTCTTTGCAGCAGTTGTTGATGCAACCAACCTTGCGGTCAACTGGCCATTCTCATGAATAAGTTGAATGTTCAGCTTCCCCAAATGTTGCGGATGTAACTTTAGGATTAACTGTTGTTTGCCGCGGATCATCGTGAACTTACTCTGTTCCAGAATTTGCTGGAATTCCCGTATAAACTGCTGCTGGCCCGCAGTACCGCTATTCTGTCGAACGTGCAATACAAATTGCTGGATGCGGTGCACGGGGCCTGCGTCAAAGCCTCCCGTCTGGCCCATAACCCCGTTTTTCTCCATTGGCACTGCAGATCGTCGAAATACCGAAGCGGCCACTTCCTTCGAGTCGGTTGGTAAAGTCGGAAACTGCCCCGATTTCGGGCCTGGATGAATCTGCGCTTGTTGCTGGACTCTTTGAGGTGACCCACGTTTTACATATTCACTTTGTCGAAGCTCTCCCGCTTTGTCATGAACACTAATGGAAAATCCCGACTGTGCCTGATTGGATTGAATTCGCCCGGATTGTGTTTCCGGGAATACCCGGGACTTCCCTTTAGAAGCCTTCTCTTGCCCAAGCAAACGGTTGATGATGACCGCAAGTTGTTCTGTTAATTTACTCATTTTCAACTTCCGGGCGCCCGGGCCTTCTTCTCCATCCGCCGAGGAACTAAGCAAATGTTGCAATTGATGTGCGACCTGGAGAAAGATTGCTAGATTAGGATCTTCTTCATTGATCGTTAACTCTTGTTTACGCAATGCGGTAATAGCTTCTTTCAGCCACTGTACTGTTTTATCAGATTCTGCGGCACCTGATTTCGGTGCTTCCGTGCTTCGAAGCAGATGTTTTAGAGCTGTGAGAAGTTTTTTCAAAAGTTTGGCCTGATCAGGAGGAACACCCTTGCCGTTGCTTGGTTCTTCAGCCAAAACACTTTGCAACGTTCCCGCAAACGGGGACACCTTATCCGGGGAACTCCCCAAAGTTTTTGAATGTACAGAAGCATTGGGATTCGAACGAGCCGTCTTGGAGAACGCAATCGCCGGTTGAATAGCCGTATTCGTCAATTTTTTTCACCTCCTTTCAAGACGATGTTTTTTTGATTTATTGACTATTTCCCGTCCATAAGACAGTCAATTTCGCTGCCTTTTCTTTATCCATCTTTGCCATAATAAGCGCTGCGACTTCAGGTTTCAGTTGCGAAAGAATATGGATAGCCTCATTATTTTCCAATTGGTTCAATATATCGGCTGCATTTTGTGGAGGCATCTCAGCATATACCTTTGCTACATTTCCCTTTTTCTCTACGGTCTCCGTAGATTTTTCACCATTCTGTTGAGCTAACCTTTGTTGTAATGCGGTAACCTGATCCTCCAAACGCTCCACTTGTTGCTCCTTGCCATTAACCGATTGTTCAAGATTGGCGATTTTCTTTCTTTGCTCCTTTACTCGTGCTTTGTACTCTATGACCTTCTCTGTTTGCTGTTCGGTTCCCGCGCTTTCGTTATCCCCAACAAGTGAAGATACAACGGGAAGGCTCCCGGCCCATTGCTGAAGGCCCGATCCGCCCCATTGAATATAGGCTCCAAACGATGCAACTGCTATTATCAATATGATAAAAATAATAACTAGCGGCCGCCCGATTCCGCGGGCCGTTCTTTTTTCCTTGACCATTCGGAAAACCTCTCTTTACTGCTGCAAATGACGGATAGTTGAAATTTCATCGAGCTCAGACCGTTCTTCAGCCTTATTTCTTTTGAGAAACTCGTCGTATTGGAGATCACGCAATTTCTCATAACGCTTAACATCGATGGAACTTTCCATCAGGCATTCTTTTTTCTCCTCTGCGTTTCGCCGGGCATCCTGATACAAAGCCTCATATTGATGAATCCGTTGTTGCAGCAATTCCATATTGGTTTGTAACCTTTTCACCTCTGCAATGGATGCGCCCTCTTTCATTCCGCTGGACTGCCGTTGTTCCAAAGTTTCTTTCTGTTTCAGGAACTCATAAAGGAGTTTGGCGATCTTTTCGAAATCCTGGTAAGCATTACGGTATTCAACCTCAAGCAGGTTTTTCTCATTTTCTTTAACAGTCAGCACCTTTTCCAACGTAAACTGAAAGCTCATCGCCTGCCCCCCTTCCCGAATTGGTCAATCAGTGTTTGAATGGTTTCCTCTTGCTTGACCTGCTCTTCAACGGTTTGCTTCAAAAACCTTTGAATGCCCGGATAATGGGCGATGGCTTCATCTACCTCAGGAGAAGTTCCCCGTTTGTATGCCCCAATATGAATCAGGTCTTCAGAATCGGTATAAGTCGAAAGCAATTCACGGAAACGTTCTGCCGCATCTTGATGTTCCCGATCTACAATATCCTTCATTACCCTGCTGACACTTCTTAAAAGATCGATTGCCGGAAATTGTCCTTTATTCGCCAATTTGCGATCAAGAACGAAGTGGCCGTCCAGTATTCCTCTCACAGCATCGGCAATCGGTTCGTCAAAATCGTCTCCATCAACAAGAACCGTGTAGAAAGCTGTAATGCTGCCGCTTGGATTCGTGCCGGAACGTTCCAATAACTGCGGTAACAATGCGAAAACGGATGGAGTATAGCCTTTGGTTGTAGGCGGTTCGCCGACAGCTAGGCCAATTTCCCGTTGTGCCATTGCCACCCTTGTGACAGAATCCATCATTAAAAGGACATCAAGTCCGCGATCCCGAAAATATTCTGCGATAGCAGTAGCCGTCATCGCTCCCTTAATTCTCATTAATGCAGGTTGATCAGACGTAGCTACGACAACGATTGATCGTTTCAATCCTTCTTTGCCCAGATCACGTTCGATGAACTCGCGAACTTCCCGGCCCCTTTCTCCGACCAACGCAATAACATTTAAATCGGCACTGGAATTTCTGGCAATCATGCCAAGCAAAGTACTTTTCCCTACACCGCTTCCTGCAAAGATCCCGACCCGTTGACCCTTTCCTACCGTAAGCAATCCATCTAATGCGCGAACTCCGAGTTCAATAGGCTCTTCAATTCGCGGACGTTCCAACGGATTGGGAGGCGGATTCTCTGCGGAAAAAGGGGTCAGCCCTTTCGGAAGGGCAGAACCGTTGAAAGGACAGCCGTCACTATCAAGAATTTCACCTAACAACCCGCGGCCCACTTTGATTTCCAGTGGTTTCCCCGTAGTCTCAACGAAACTCCCCGGTGAAATTTCCTGAACACTGTGAAACGGCATCAGCAACACCTTCTCATCGCGAAACCCGACAACTTCTGCCTTCACCTTCCGATTGGATCGATCAATATGTATATAACAAACATCACCTACAGAGGCTGAAGGCCCTTTTGATTCGACAGTTAGTCCAACGACTCGAGTGACTTTGCCATAACGTTTATATGGATCTATCGATTCAATTTCCTTAGCGAGATCCGTGACGTTCATTTTGAGCCTCCTCAAGTATCCCAGCAAGTTGCCTCTTGATTTCGGAAAGCTGACTGTCGACGCCTGCATCGATTCGACCTGACGGAAATTCAATGAGGCAGGTGAACTCGTCTTCCGTTATTTCCGGGTAGATATAAAATTCGGCTGAGTTCTTCAACAGCGACTCAAATTCTTTCTTGTGACTCAGCATAAAGTCATACCATTTATGATGAACGATAAGGCGGATTTCCCCGTATTCCTTTACTTCAGAAATAGCCTTTTTCACCATTTCAAGCCATCTGTCGGTGTCCTCGGGGAGCACGGAGCTGATAATTTTGCCTGCAATCTTCACACCAAGATCAAGAATGTCATATTCCGTCTCATCAAGCCGTTCCTTACGCGCCTTTTTTGTTGACTCTACCGATTTTTTTGCCTCAGCTATACGCTCTTCGTATTGTTTCTTGCCTTCATCCAGCCCGAGTTGGTACCCTTCCTGCCACCCCTGTTGTCTGGCATCCTGTAACGCCTGTTCTATCTCCTGTTTCGCTTGTTCACGCTGCTGCTCAATTTGCCTGTGAACTTGATCCGCCTCTTGTCTTGCCAGCCTGCGTATTTCTTTGGCTTCCATTTCGGCTTTTTTCAGTACCGGAACGGGGTCCATAAAGGTTTCTGCATCAGAATAATAATCCGCTTTCTGATCGAAAATCATATTGGAAAGTTGGATCGTTTTACGGTGATTATATCCCTTATTTGCGTTTCCCGACTTGATCACATTAGACAATGACCTCATCTCCTCCACCGCGTGCAATCACAATTTCCCCGGCATCTTCAAGTCGACGGATAACAGAAACGATTCGAGACTGAGCTTCCTCAACATCACGCAATCGAACCGGTCCCATAAACTCCATTTCTTCCTTCAATGTTTCCGCCATTCGCTGTGACATATTTTCGAAGACGATGTTTTTTACTTCCTCGCTCGCTGCCTTCAAAGACAACATCAGATCCTCATTTTCGACATCGCGAACCACTCTTTGGATTCCGCGTTTATCCAACGTTACAATATCTTCAAAGACAAACATCCGTTTCTTAATTTCTTCAACGAGTTCAGGATCTTGTGTTTCCAACTCATCCAGAATGGTCTTTTCAGTGCTGCGATCAACCCCGTTCAACACTTGTACAACCGCCTCTACACCGCCGGCTTGTGTGTAATCCTGAGTAAATGTTGCTGAGAGCTTCCTTTCCAGAATTCGCTCAACTTCATTAATGACTTCAGGAGATGTACTTTCCATTAAAGCAATCCGCTTTGCAACATCCCCTTGCATTTCGTGTGGCAGCGCAGATAATATTTGCCCGGCCTGGGCAGCATCCAAATAGGAAAGAATCAAAGCCATCGTCTGTGGATGCTCATTCTGAATAAAATTCAGGACCTGTGCAGGGTCGGCTTTCCTGGCAAAATCAAAAGGCCGAACCTGTAACGTGGAGGTTAACCGATTGATAATCCCCATTGCCTCGTTCTTTCCAAGGGCTTTTTCCAAGACGGTTTTGGCATAACCAATTCCGCCTTGTGAAATATAATCCTGGGCGAGAGCAATCTGGTGAAATTGCTCCACAACCTCATCCTGAAGGCTGTTATCAACCTTCCGCATGTTGGAAATTTCCAAGGTCAACTTTTCAATTTCTTCTTCAGTTAAATGTTTATAGACCTGCGCGGAACTGTCAGGACCAAGTGAAATAAGCAAAACTGCAGCTCTTTCCCTTCCTGACATTTCTCGAATGGTTCTCGCCATTCTAATCACCCCTATTCCTCCGACAGCCAACTTCTCAGCAGTTTCGCAAACTGTTCAGGCTGTTCCTTCGCCATCTTTTCCAATTCTTTTCGGCGAAGGGTCTCCTGTTTTTCCGTTTTCTCGGCCTGAGCGGAAATTGGCGGTTGTTTCTCCTGAAGCTCTTCCAATTCCTTTTCTTCACGACTGTTCCTTTTCCTTAGTAAAAGGAAGATTAATAGAACAATCATAAGAAGCAATGCGCCGGCTACAACATAATACCAATAAGGGACAGCAGTCTCAGGTTTCGTTTCTACTTCCACGCGACCGTTAAACGGTTGAACGGAAACATAAATCTTATCAGCAATTTCTTGGTTTGATAAATTTCGACCCTCATCTTTCGGAAGGGTTGTCCGAATAATTGTGGAAAGAATATTTCTTATGTCATTAATACGCCCTTGCGGCAAGGATGACTGATTGTTCGGATCGGGTGGTTCCACCATGACCTGGATTCCCATGTCACGAATGGTGTACGGACTTTTGACAATGTTTTTTTGAATACGATTAAAAACATTATTAATCCGTTCCTCCACACGATTGTAATTCCCGTCTCCCTGCCCGGTTGTAGCTTCATAGCCTTCTATATCATCAGTCCCGGTCCCCGGAATACCCCCGGCAGGATTACCGTCGCCGGAATAGGTTTCCCGGATCCGTTCAACGCTGACTTGGAGACCTTCCATGTTCTCCTTATCAACCGGTTTAACCAATTGCTTTGTACTTTTCTCTTTTGTGAAATCAATATCAGTTGTTACAGAAACAACAACCTTGTCTCTGCCCATCATCATCCCAAGCATACGTTGAACGCGTTGCTGGATGTCTTGTTCAATGTCATTCTTGATTTGTCGTTGCTCTTCGTAAGCGGCAAAGGTAGAATCACCAGGATTCCCATTAACCGGTTCGAAATAATTAAACATTTCATCCATAATGACGATATTATTTATTGGGAGATGCGGAACGCTCTTCGAAACAAGATGATAAAGTGCCTGCACTTGTTCCGGCTTCAACCTATACCCGGTTTCAAGGTCAAGTACAACGGAAGCTGAAGCCTGTTGTTCCTTATCCGAAACCCATACACTCTTCTTCGGCAGCGACAACATCACATTGGCGGCTTTAACACCGTTAATGTTCGTGATTAGTTGGGACAATTCGGTTTGCATGGCTTCTTGTTTTACCATTTTGAACTCATTATCAGTCATGCCCCAGCCTGCGTTTTTCCCGAAAAAGGAATAGTCTATATGACCGCTCTCCGGTATCCCCTGCGCGGCCAATTCAACCTTCAATGTATCGGCTTGTTCTTTCGGAACGCTAATAGTTGTCCCGTTTCCTGAGATCTTTGACGGAACCCCTTGAGAATCAAGCGTCGCTTTGATTTGCCCGGTCTCCTGGGCGGATAAATTACTGTATAAAGGAACAAAGTCAGGTCTTGACAGAATAACGACGAGAAAGATTATAACAATAAAAACAATAACTATAGCGATCATAATCCCTTTTGTTAATTGGCTTAGATCTCGCCAGAATTCTATCCCCTTGTCCTTATATTGAGCGAGTGCCTCTTTCATTTTTGCCCCCGGTCCGTTTCAGAGATGAGGAATTAAGAAAAAAATAAATTCATATCAAAAATAAACTACTGTTCTCAAATCTCTGTTCGATTTCCTATAGCTTTTACAACTTTGTGTATTACTGCAATGGTTCTTTACATTCTATTTCCTTACATTTGCATCCGCATAATTGATTTGTAAGCCTCTACAACCTTGTTTCGAATTTCGACTGCTGCCGTCAGCGTTATTTCAGCCTTTTCAGCTGCAATCATTACATTATGTAAATTCACGGCCTCTCCATTAATCAATCTTTTTGCGGCTTCATCGGATTCAATCTGGGCCTGGTTCACTTCATTAAGTGCATTATTGAACATATTTGTGAAAGCTTCTCCCGACTCAGCTGCAGAGAGTTCCTGTTTTTGCGGAATCATTGTTTTCATTGATAGATTTTCAATTCTTTCCATCCTGTCTATCCCTCCATTCCTGAAGATAGGATTTAATGTTGAATTGAGTTTCGGACGCTACCTTGAAATGAAGCGGCTGTGCTGATTATAAACCTCCTGGATCAGCGTCCGATCCGAAGCGCCTTCATCAACATTCCTTTACTCGCGTTTAATGCCGTTACATTTGCTTCATAGGAGCGTGTTGCGCCGATTAAATCAACCATTTCCTTAAGCGGATGCACGTTAGGCATCTGAACATACCCATTCTCATTAGCATCCGGGTGATTAGGACGATAAACTCTTTTAAAAGGAGATTGATCCTCAACAATGTCAGTTACCTTAACCCCTCCGCCTGAACCTGAAGGACGGCTGGTTGCTTCCTGCAAATAAGAAGCAAATTTCCTGTCTTGAATCGGTTCCATCACAACCATTTTCCTTCGATAAGGCTGCCATTCTCCATCTACTCTCCTAGCTCTGGTTGTATTTACATTCGCCAGGTTTGAGGAAATGACATCCATTCGCAATCGCTGAGCTGTTAAGGCCGAAGCCGAAGTATTCATCGCATGAAAAATCGACATAAGCGGTTACTTTCCTCCTCTCAGAACCAAATTCAATTGCTTGAACTCTGAATTAAGCCTGGTAATAAATGCGTTGTACTCGATTTGGTTTTTCGCCAAAGCTGCCATTTCCCGGTCAATATCCACATTGTTGCCGTTATTATTAAATGCAGTATTGTTCTTCGGCTGAACATTGGCAACCTGAGAAGATGTCGAAAATTCTAAATGGCGTGGATTGGTACGATGCGCTCTTAAAGCATGCTCGAACTCCTCCCGGAAAACAACCTGTTGTGCTTTGTAATTTGGCGTATCGACATTGGCAATGTTTTGAGTAATCGTTTTCTCACGTAATGAGGTTCGATCTAATGCTCCCTCTAACCCGGAAACGATACCATTGGAAAACCAAGCCATCAAATCACCTCGATTTATGACGAATGGTGTTGATTTTAATTTAATTGTAATGAACCGTAATCATCTTGTCTATGGGTTTTCAGTAAACTTTTTCTATTGGTACGAAGGTCCCATTTTTTGAATAGGTCTTAAGTCCTTTTGTTTGAAACATTTAAGTTTAATTATGGAAAACAAGGAGAATGAAGGAAATTTAATCAAGAAGAATCAAGGTTTGCACCTTTAATTTTATGGGGATCTTCCGACTTTACTACATATAAGGCTGCTTTATGACATCAATAAAAAAGAACTGCCGAAAAATCATTCGACAGTTCCGAAGCTTATCTTTACGACTTCAGCTTGGACAATTCCACCAGAAACTTGTCGTTCAATACCTTAATATAAGTTCCTTTCATGCCCAGGGAACGAGATTCAATTACACCCGCACTTTCGAGCTTTCTTAATGCATTGACGATAACCGAACGGGTAATTCCGACACGATCCGCAATTTTGCTTGCCACAAGCAATCCTTCATGGCCGTCCAGCTCTTCGAAGATGTGCTCGATTGCTTCAAGTTCGCTGTAGGACAACGAACTGATGGCCATCTGCACAACAGCCTTGTTACGGGCTTCTTCTTCAATTTCTTCAGCTTTTTCCCGCAAAATTTCCATACCTACAACCGTTGCGCCGTACTCTGCCAAAATCAGATCCTCATCCTGGAACGATTCGTTCAAACGTGACAGAATCAGCGTACCCAAGCGTTCACCTCCGCCAACAATCGGCACAATAGTCGTTAAACCGTTGGCGAAGAGTTCTTTTTCTTCGACTGGAAATGCAGTAAATTCACTTTCAATGTCAAGATTCGATGATGTTTCCGTAATCTTGAACAGATTTTCCGAATAGCCGCTCGGAAACTTCCGCTCTTCAAAAATCTTCTTCATGCGATCATTTTCAATTTCCTGCTTCAAAGCCAGTCCTAGTAATTTTCCTCTCCGGCTCAGTACAAAAGTATTCGTTTCGATAACGTCCCTCAGGGTTTCCGCCATCTCCTTGAAATTCACCGGTTTTCCCGCCGCTTGCTGCAGCATTGCATTGATTTTTCTTGTTTTCTCCAATAGACTCATTGTCTTCACTCTCCTTATTATTTTCACTGCGTTAGTTACAGGATTCATTAAGTATTCCCGCGCCCACAGCTAGTTCACGTAGTAGTCTTCTCGGCTTGGTCATAGCGCCGCTTACTCAAGATGTCTTACTAGAGCTCTCCTTATTATTTTCACTGCGTTAATTACAGGATTCATTAAGTACTCCCGCGCCCACAGCTAATTCACGAAGTAGTTTTCTCAGCTTGTTTGTATCGCTTAACAGGGATTAGCCGATGAAATAAACTCCTATAGGATATACTGGCTCAAGTCACGATTCTTCGCAATATCGGCCAATTTCTCATCAACATATTGCGGAGTGATTGTGATCTTCTCCAACGTGACGTCAGGAGCTTCAAAGGACAAATCCTCGAGCAATCGTTCCATAATCGTGTGCAGTCGCCGCGCTCCAATATTATCAGTGTCCTGATTTACCTCATAAGCAATCGATGCGATTCTATGAATAGCCTCGTCAGAAAATTCAATTTCTATACCTTCCGTTTTTAACAAAGCTTCATATTGTTTCAAAAGCGCGTTATCCGGCTCAATCAGAATGTTAACGAAATCATCAATGGATAAGTTGGTTAACTCGACACGAATCGGGAAACGGCCCTGCAATTCGGGAATAAGATCCGAGGGTTTGGCAATATGAAATGCGCCTGCGGCTATAAACAAAATATGGTCAGTCTTGATCGACCCATGTTTCGTCATGACCGTTGATCCCTCGACAATAGGCAGAATGTCTCTTTGTACACCTTCACGCGATACGTCGCCGGAATTTTGATTTTTCCCCGTTATTTTATCAATTTCGTCAATAAAAATGATTCCCGATTGTTCTGCTTTTAAAACCCCATCCTGAACGACTTCGTCCATATCAATTAATTTCTGGGCTTCATCCTGGGTCAGAACCTTCCGGGCTTCCCGAACTGTCAGCTTACGCTTCTTCTGTTTCTTCGGCATCATGTTGCCTAGCATATCCTGCATGTTCATGCCGATTTGTTCCATACCCGAACCTTGAAAGAGATCGAACATATTGTTCTGTGACTGTTCCTCGATCTCAACAGTAACATAATGATCTTCCAACTCACCCAAGGCCAGCTGATGGGCGATTTGTTTCCGGCGTGCTGAAAGCGACTGTTCCTCCTGTGCTTCATTGCTGCCACTTTCATCCTCATCATCGTTGTTTTGATTGCCGAAGAACATTTCAAGCGGATTTTTGTAATTGGTTTGTTTCTTATCTGACGGAACAAGCAATTCGGCTATGCGTTTTTCGGCATTTTTCTCAGCCTTCTCCTGAACATCCTTCATTCGCTCTTCCTTAACGATTCGGATAGACACCTCTACAAGATCGCGAACCATCGATTCAACTTCACGCCCGACATATCCAATCTCAGTAAACTTCGTTGCTTCGACCTTTATGAACGGCGCGCCGACCAATTTCGCAAGACGGCGGGCAATTTCCGTCTTCCCGACTCCTGTCGGCCCGATCATCAGAATATTTTTCGGAACAATTTCTTCCCGGAGTTCACTATCCAGTTTCATACGCCGAAATCGATTTCTCAGCGCTATCGCCACCGATTTTTTCGCTTTTTCCTGTCCGATGATATATTGGTCGAGCTTCTCAACGATTTGCCGTGGTGTCAAATGATTGGCCATCATTTTCCTCCTTCGCTTTTGTCAATCCGTCCTAAATCCACTTTGCCCCGGAGACATGCCGGGTATACCGTCCAGAGAGACGAGGCTTCTTGAAAAGTTAACTACTCCAGTGGGTTTAAAGCTCTTCCACGATAATACGGTTATTTGTAAAAACACATATCTCACTGGCAATTTCCAAAGAAGCCTTTGCCATTTCACTTGCCGTGAGCTGGGCACCCGAATGATGTTTCAACGCTCTGCCTGCTGCAAGTGCATAATTCCCTCCAGATCCGATAGCCAGAATCCCGTCATCGGGTTCGATCACTTCTCCGGTACCGGAAATCAACAAGAGACTGTCACTGTTCATCACAATCAGCATCGCTTCCAATTTCCGCAGAACCTTGTCGCTTCGCCATTCTTTAGCCAATTCAACAGCAGCGCGCTGCAAGTTCCCGTTATACTCTTCCAACTTTCCTTCGAATTTCTCGGACAAGGTGAAAGCATCTGCTACTGATCCCGCAAAGCCCGCGAGCACTTTCCCTTTATATAACCTCCGAACTTTGCGCGCCGAATGCTTCATTACGACAGAATTGCCAAGTGTCACTTGACCGTCTCCGGCCATCGCGCTCTTTCCGTTATGTTGGATTGCAAAAATCGTTGTCGCATGAAAAGAACCCATTTCATTGCCTCCTTAGGCAAAAGTCAGATACAAATACAGTGACCAGATTACGCAACTGCAAAGAAAAGGGTTATCTTTGCTTCAAAATCTGCCGGCCCTGTTACGCCCGTGGATGGTGATCCATATAAACCTGACGCAAACGGTCTTTCGTTACGTGAGTATAGATTTGAGTCGAAGAAAGGTGAGTGTGCCCAAGCAATTCCTGAACCGCACGCATATCGGCACCTTCATTTAAAAGATGAGTCGCAAACGTGTGACGCAATACATGGGGGCTGATATGCGTATGCATAGCGGCCTTCTTCATTAAATCGTTAAGTATATTCCTTATGCTTCGATCCGATAACCTGCCGCCGCGGTAATTCAAAAACAAGGCCTTAGTTGGCTTTTCCGTCTTAGTCAACAATTTCTTTCTTCCGGAGTTTATGTAATGCTCGACGGCCTCAAGCGCGAAACTCCCTACCGGAACATATCTTTCTTTCCGCCCTTTCCCTTTGACAAGAATCATTCCAATAAATAAATCAACATCATCAAGCGTAAGCCCGCAACACTCACTTACCCGAATTCCGGTCGCATACAATATTTCGAGAATAGCCTGATTTCTTTGTCCAAGAGGGGTTGAAACATCGAAAACGGAAAACAATTGTGCCAGTTCTTCTTTATAAAAAAACTGCGGCAATCGAAGGTTTGCCTTCGGGCTGAATGCGGTGGCAAAGGGATTGCCCGCCACAAGCTTTTCGCGTTCCAAGAACCTGTAAAAACTGCGCAAACTTGACAATTTTCTGGAAACCGTTCTTCTGGCATACCCATGCTCATGCAACTCGCTCAAATAAAGCCGAACGTCGGCATACGAAACAGCAGCAAAACCGTTGCATGTCTGCTGCTTCATGAAAGACATAAACTGTTCAATATCTTTTCTGTACTGGGTTACTGTATACGGAGAACAGTTCTTCTCAATTTGCAAGTACTCGACAAACAACTGAAGCTGTGTAATCACCTTTTTCACCTCAGAAAGCTCCTAAATCGTATCACAATTCAGGAGCTTTGGCAATGGATTTTCACAATTTTGTTACAAAATTCCGAATTGCGCCGAACAAAGGGACAACGGGCTAGAGAACCTTGGCTTCCCCTTCAACAAACACTTCCTATTGTTGATTCTCTTCGTAATCGCAATTCGTACACTTAACAGTCGTGCCTTTTTTCTTCGATTTCTTCTCTACTAGCATTTCACTGCATTTCGGGCACTTTCGCGCGATCGGCTTATCCCATGAAACAAAATCACAGTCCGGATAACGGTCACAACCGTAGAAAATCCGCCTTTTCTTGCTTCTGCGTTCAACGACCTCACCTTTGCCACACTTAGGACAATCAACACCGATTTTCTTCAAGATCGGTTTCGTGTTGCGGCAATCAGGAAAATTCGAACACGCCATGAATTTCCCATATCGGCCCATTTTATAAACCATCTCACTGCCGCATTTCTCACATTCCACGCCTGCCGGCTCATCCCGAATCTCAACTTCCTTCATTTCCTTTTCGGCATGCTGCAAGCGTTTTTCGAAATCACGGTAGAATTCATCGATTATGCCGACCCAATTTTCCTTGCCTTCTTCTATTTCGTCAAGTTCATTCTCCATCTTTGCAGTAAACTCGACATTGAGAACTTCCGGGAAAAAGTCGACGATCAATTCAAGCACGATTTCTCCCAATTCAGTCGGTACGAAATTTCGGCCGTCCAATTGCACATAATTTCGGCGTTGTATGGTATCCAACGTAGGTGCATACGTCGACGGTCGACCTATACCAAGTTCCTCAAGCGTACGAACCAAGCGTGCCTCAGTATAACGCGGAGGCGGCTGTGTAAAGTGCTGATTGGGTTCCAGCTTTTCTTTGGCTACAGTCTTTCCTTCTTCAAGCTCCGGCAGAAACTTGTTTTCTTCTTTTTTATTATCGTCGTTTCCCTCGATATAGACTTTCATAAACCCTTGAAACTTCACCTTTGAGCCATTCGCACGGAACGTTACACCTTCATTAACAAGATCCGCGCGTACCGTATCCATTACGGCAGGAGCCATCTGGCTCGCAACAAAACGCTCCCATATCAGTTTATATAACCTGTGCTGGTCACGGCTCAGAAACTTCTTCATCTCTTTCGGTTCCCGCAATACGGATGTCGGCCGAATTCCTTCGTGCGCATCCTGGGCATTCTGGTTCTTTTTCTGGCTCTGTTTCGCCTTGCGAGTGTACTTTTCCCCGTACTCATCGGTTATGAATTCACGCGCTTCCTGGCGAGCTGTTTCTGAAATCCGTGTCGAGTCCGTTCTCATATAAGTAATGAGGCCAGTCGTGCCGCCTTTCCCAAGTTCAATGCCTTCGTACAACTGCTGGGCGAGCATCATTGTCTTTCTGGCTCTGAAACGCAGCTTCCTGGCTGCCTCCTGTTGCAGGGAAGACGTTATGAAAGGCAAGGCCGGGTTTCGCCGGCGTTCTTTCTTCTCAATATTAGCGACGGTGAAATCGTCACCTTTCAGGCGATCCAGAACCGCTTTCACATCTTCTTCCGACTTCAGTTCAACTTTCTTTCCATCCGTGCCGTGAAATTGTGCCTCGAACGTTTCGCCATCTGTATTGAACAATCCTTTAATGGACCAATATTCCTCAGGTTCGAAGTTTTGAATTTCTTTCTCGCGATCAATGATCAATTTCACTGCAATGGATTGAACACGTCCCGCACTTAAACCTTTTTTCACCTTTTTCCACAAAAGCGGACTGATATTATAGCCTACAAGTCTGTCTAATATGCGGCGTGCCTGTTGAGCATCAACAAGATCCATATTAATCGAACGCGGATGTTTAAAAGCGTCTTTAATGGCTTGTTTCGTTATTTCATTGAATACCACACGGCAATCCGAGTCCTCATCGATATCAAGGCTGTGAGCCAGGTGCCATGCAATCGCTTCCCCTTCACGATCGGGGTCGGCTGCAAGATAGACTTTCTTCGCCTTCTTGGCGGCTGTCTTTAATTCCTTAAGCACCGGTCCTTTTCCACGAATCGTAATATATTTAGGAGCGTAATCCTGATCGACGTCTACGCCCATCTGACTCTTGGGAAGGTCGCGGACATGCCCCATTGAAGCCTTCACCTGATATTTCTTTCCGAGGTATCTCTTTATCGTTTTCGCCTTTGCGGGAGATTCAACGATGACGAGATAATCTTCCATCTTACGTCTCTCCCTTCTCTTTAAT